>NZ_JBAZKR010000012.1:0-61924 GCF_041650655.1 Zavarzinia sp. | reverse complement strand
CGAGTTCCAGCGATTACGTGGACGGCATCGCCACCCGCGGCACCGCCAAGCTGACCGGCTTCACCTTCCCGGCGACCGTGATCCCCAACGAGGAAGACCGCAAGCCGCTGACCGAACTCGGCTATGACGCGATCAAGCTGGAGATCAGCTCGGATTACACCTACGACCCGAAGACCAAGGCGATCGACCTCAGCGACTTCACGGTGAAGCTGCTCGACGGCGGCACCCTGAAGCTCACCCTGAATTTCGGCAATTTCGACCTGAAGGCGCTCCAGGCTGCCTCGGCCTCGTTCGAGCCGCCGGCAGCCCTGCTGGCCTCGACCGTGGTGAAGGCGACTCTGTCGTATTCGGACGATTCGCTGATCCAGCGCGTGCTCAAGATGGCCGCCAAGGAGCAGAACACGACGCCGGACGCCCTGCTCGCCCAGGGCAAGGAAATGCTGAAGATGCAGGTCGAGGCCGCTCCCGGCCCGGTCACCAAGGCGATCCTCGAAGGTGTCCTCGCCTTCCTCGACAAGCCGAAGGCGCTGACCGTCACGGCCGCCCCTTCGAAGCCGATCAGCTTCGTCGAACTGGGCGGCAAGATGGACAATCCGGAGTCGCTGGCGGCGGCTCTCGGGGTCACCGTCAAGGCGAACTGAAGCTCGCACGCCAATGTTGAGGGGGCGCTCCAGCCGGGGCGCCCCCTTTTTCCATCCGCCGGTGCCCCGGGCCCGGCCTCCGGGCAAGAGACCATGCGCCGCTTTCTCCTGATCGCCCTCGCCGTCGTCGCGGCACTCGGCTTTGCCGCCTATCACTACCGCTACGACCTGCTGGCCTTCATGGTCATGCCGCCCGGCGATTTCGACACCGCCAAGGTGCCGCCGCCGCCCGACTATGCCGATACCGCGACCTGGCTCGCCCTGCCGACCAGGACCGATTCGGCCGACGAGGTGCCGGCCCACGCCGTGCCCGGCGACAACCAGGGCCGCGCCCCGGCCGATGTCTTCTATATCCACCCGACGACCTATGTGGACGCGGCCGGCTGGAACGCCCCCTGGGGCGACCCCGATGCCGCCGAACTGGCCGGCCGGCTGACCCAGGTTTCCGCCTTCAACGGCTGCTGCCGCGTCTATGCGCCCCATTACCGGCAGGCGACGCTCGCCACCTTCTCGGCCGATTCCGGCGCCAACGGGGCCAAGGCTCTGATCGTGGCCTACGGCGACGTCGAGCGCGCCTTCCGCTATTACCTGGCCCATTGGAACCAGGGGCGGCCCTTCATCCTGGCTTCCCACAGCCAGGGCTCGCTGCATCTCCAGCGCCTGCTGGCGACGGTGGTGGCACCCGATCCCGCGTTGCGCAGCCGCCTGGTCGCCGCCTATGCGATCGGCTATCCGCTCGCCCTCGATCTCTTCAACGGGCCGCTCAAGCCCCTGGTACCCTGCCGCGAACCGGGACAGACGGGCTGTGTCCTGACCTGGTCCAGCATGGCGCGCGACGGCGACCCCGGCTTCTACCGCTACCGGGCCCCGGTCTGGGACGCCAGGGCGGAGAGCGGGCTGGCACCGATCGCCGGCAGGCCCATCCTGTGCGTCGATCCGGTCTCCTTCCGCATGGACCAGGTCTTGATCCCGCGCCAGGCCAATCGCGGCGGCACCGTGCATTCGATCGTCTCCGGCGGGGCGGAGCCGATCACGCCGGCCCTGGTCGACAGCCAGTGCCAGGACGGCATCCTGCGCATCTCCGAGCCGGAGCCCTTCGTCTTCCGTGCCGTCCTGCTGCCCGGGCGCGATTTCCACATCTACGACTACGCCCTGTTCTGGCAGGACATCAGGCTCGATGCGATCGGCCGGGTGAACGCCTTCCTGGCCCGACCGCAGCCGAGCACATCCCCCGCCCCCGCGCCGTGACGACGCACGCGCTGGAAAGCCCGCCGGCTTTCCGCCATGATCCGGCCCCTGTTTCGCATCGGATCGACATGAGCACGACCAGACCTCGCACGGCCCTGGTGACCGGCGCCGCCGGCTTCATCGGCTATCACCTGACCCGCCGGCTGCTGCGCGACGGTTTCCGCGTCATCGGCGTGGACAGCCTGAACGACTATTACGACGTCACCCTGAAGCAGCGCCGCCAGGCCATGCTGTCCCAGGCGGAGCAGTTCCGTTTCGTCCACGCCAAGGTCGAGGAGCCGGGGCTGCTGCGCGGCCTGATGGAGGAAGAGCGTCCGGACGTGATCGTGCACTTGGCCGCCCAGGCCGGGGTGCGCTATTCGATCGACAACCCGCGCGCCTATGTCGAGGCCAATCTGCTCGGCACTTTCGAGCTTCTGGAGGCGGCACGGGCGGTGCCGCCGCAGCATATGCTGCTCGCCTCCACCTCCTCGGTCTATGGCGCCAATACCGAGATGCCCTATGCCGAAACGCAGAAGGCGGACAGCCAGATGTCCTTCTATGCGGCGACCAAGAAATCGAACGAGGCGATGGCGCATTCCTATGCCCATCTGTTCGGCCTGCCGACCACCATGTTCCGCTTCTTCACGGTCTACGGCCCCTGGGGCCGGCCGGACATGGCGCTGTTCAAATTCACCGCCAACATCCTGGCGGGCAAGCCGATCGACGTCTACAACCACGGCGACATGAAGCGCGACTTCACCTATGTCGAGGATCTGGTCGAGGGCATCCGCCTGCTGATCGACACCCCCCCGGTGCGCCCGGCCGAGGGCGAGGCGGTGCCGGAGGGCGACAGCCTGTCCCCGGTGGCACCCTGGCGGGTCGTCAACATCGGCAATTCCAACGCCGTGCAGCTGATGGATTTCATCCGCGCGATCGAGACCGCGACGGGCGGCAAGGCGACCTTGAACATGCTGCCGATGCAGGCGGGCGACGTGCCCGCCACTTTCGCCGACGCCGGCCTCCTCCAACGCCTGACCGGCTACAAGCCGAAGACCCAGGTGCCGGAAGGTGTCGCCCGTTTCGTCGAATGGTACCGCGACTATTACGGCGTCTGACCGCGACGGCACTGCGGGCATCCCGGTCGGGATCGAGCCCCGCCGACCATACGGCGAGGAATCCGGTCACGATCTGTTGGAACAGCTTCGGCGGCAGCAGGCCGTAATCATAACGGTCTTCCCCCGGGTGGACGGGCCGCAGGTCGTAGCCCGGCCACACGAACTCGTTGCCCTCGTGCAGAAGCACCCACGAGCGATGATCGTCGAGGCCGAGGTGAGCCTTGACGCGCGGTGGCAGCTCGATCGCCAGTGATGGATCGGACGGCGGAACATGGGTGACCGGCAGGACTGTCACCAGGGTCGTCCGCTGATCGGGGTGTTCGATCGCCAGCACGTTCACACAGGGCCGGACTTCGCGGCCCTCTTCCAGCCCCGCCTGCTGCTCGTGGTGCCAGAAGTAGGAATAGGAAATGACCAAGCCGAGCTGCGGAGCAGGAAGCGGCATGGCAGGTCGATCACTCGCCTTCCAGCAATGCGTTCAGATGGTCGTGTTCCGGGGACATGCGCCCGGCTGCGATCGCCTCCGCCTTTTCGCGCGGCAAGTCGGCCGTGGCGAAGGAATGGCGGGCGAGGCTTTTGTAGCGCTGCAGTTCCTCGAACTCGGCAGCCGAGACGAAATAGCCCGTCGCCCGCCCGTGGCTGGTGACGGCGATCGGCTCGCGCTGGGCGATCTCACGGTAGCGGCCAAAATTCTTGGCGAACTCGCTGGATGGAACTTCGCGCATGGGCGCCCTCGCTCTTTATTCCGGAATTTACGGATTTTCCGGAAATTTTCAAGCCCCGGGGCGCGTCACTGTGCAACCGCCGGATCTCCGTTCCGCTCGCAACGACGCAGGCAGAGGTCAGCCGACCACGCGCTCGAACAGATAGAGGCAGAGGCCGATCAGGCCGCCGACCACGGTGCCGTTCACGCGGATGAACTGGAGGTCGCGGCCGACCTGGGTCTCCAGCTTGTCGACGATGGTGCGGCTGTCCCATTTCTGCACGATCGAGCCGATCCATTCGCCGATCTGCTCGCGCCGGGCGACCACGCTGTTCAGCACGGCGTGTTCGATCCAGCTCTGCAGCGTGGCGCGGATCTCCGGATCGCGGGTCAGCGTCTCGCCATAGACGCGCATGGCGGCATCGATCTGGCGGCGCAGGGCCGAATCCTCGGACGTGGCGTCGGCCACGATCCGCTCCTTCATGGAGCGGGCGATGTCGCGGAAATATTGCTTCAGCGTCTCGTTGCCGAGCAGGCGATGCAGCATCTCCTCGCCCTTCGCGCGCATTTCCGGGCTGGTGCGGAGTTCGTGCACGAAGTCCCGGGTCGCCTCGTCGAACTGTTGGCGCCACGGCCCGTCGGGCGAGCGGATCTCGTTCAGCGTATTGTCGAGGGCGGCCAGCACGCGGATATAGACGGCGCGGTCGACCGCCTTGGGCAGCCAGCGCGGCAATTGCTCGTCGACCCGCTTCTCGATCAGTTCCTTGTTGTCATGCACCAGGCGGTGGGCGCGTTCCAGGAGCTCGTCCAGGAGGCGCTGATGATGGCCCTCATTGGTCAGGAGCTGGACGATCTGGCCGAGGATGGGGGCGACGCCGATATCCTTCACCCGGGCCGAGAGATTGGTCTGCATGAAGCGGCCGACGTCCTCGTCGTCGAGCGCGTTCAGGATGCCGGGCACCGCATTGGCCATGCGTTCGGCTGCACGCGCGCGGTTCTCCGGCTGGTCCAGCCAGTCCGCGATCACCTTGGGCAGGTCGATCTGGCGGAGCTTGGTCACCACTTCCTCGGGCTTGAGGAAATTGCTGGCGACGAAACGGCCGAGGGTGACGCCGATGCGCGCCTGGTTGCGCGGCACGATCGCGGTATGGGGAATCGGAATCCCGAGCGGGTGGCGGAACAGGGCGGTGACCGCGAACCAGTCGGCCAGGCCGCCGACCAGGGCCGCCTCGGCGAAGGCGCCGGGGATGGCGATCCAGGGCAACTGGGTGGCGAGCAGGCGGCTCAGCACGAAGATGCACGCCATGGCCAGGATCATCGAGCCGGCGACCAGCTTCATGCGGCGAAGCGCGGCGAGCTTCTGTTCGTCGGTCAGGGGGGCCGGCAGTGCGTGGGTCATGGGGGGACGACGGGCCTTGTTTTGTCGGCTTACAAAATGCGCGTTGCCAGACTCGCCGAACCCGCCCCGATGTCAAGCCGCCGACAACCGGTCGTAGACCCTTCTGTCGTGCGGATAGAGGAGCGAGAGCGCCCCCTTGGGCTGGAACGGCCGCCATTCGCCCTCGCGCTGGGCCAGCCGGTCGGCAATGGCGAAGAGAGCGGCGACATTGTGGCCGAGGCCGCAATGGCTGCCGCGCACGCGGATGTTCTGGCGCTGCGGGCCGAGCTCTTCAAGGCAGCCGCGCCACGCCACGATGCCGTCCGATTTCGAGAAGATCGCCGTCGTGGGCACGCCTTCGACCGGTTCGAACAGATGGCTCGAATAGGTTTCCGCCACTTCGTCGACCGATTTGCCCGACAGGCGCTCGAAGATCTGCCAGGCGTTGGTCGATTTGGGACCGGCCGCGATCGGGCTGCCCAGGGTGATGATCTGGCGGACGAGCTGGGGTGCCTCGCGGGCGATCTCGCGGGCATAGACGCCGCCGAGACTCCAGCCCACGATCGAGACCTTGCGGCCGCTCCGGCGCACGATCTCGACCAGGCGGTCGCGCAGGCCCTCTTCCAGGAACTCGTTGGGGCCGAGGTTGCGGCCCAGTTCCCAGGCATGGACGTCATAGCCACGGTGCTTCAGGAAACGGCGCAGCAGCACGGTCGAAAGATCGCTGGCCAGGAAACCGGGCAGCACCAGCACCGGATGCCCGTCCCCCCGGGGCGCCAGGCGCAGCAGGGGCAGGGCATTGATCGCCTGGAGCAACTCGCCGAGTGCCCGGACTTCCGACACGGCGAGCAGGAGCGACGGCGGATCGGGCTCCTTGACGACGGCACGCATTCTTCTCTCCCCGGACGGTTCGCGTCGATCTGCCGTCGACTCTGCGCGTCCATTCCTTAAGGCTCGGTCAACCGACGATCCGGCAGCCGAGCCCTCTCCGCCATTGTCTATTTGGACGAGGCGGCGAGCATTTTCTCGATCGGCTTCACCAGGCTGGCCGAGGTCGGCTTGACGAAAGAGCCGGCGGCTTCGACCAGCTTGCCCTGGCCGTCGAACAGATATTTGTGGAAGTTCCAGCGCGGCCTCGCATAGGGGCGCTGCTCCGCGATCCACTTGAAGAAGGGATGGGCCTCGGCCCCGGTCACCGGCACCTTGGCGGCGAGCGGGAAGGTCACGCCGTAATTGATTTCGCAGAATTCCGCGATGTCGTCGGCCGAGCCCGGCTCCTGATTGGCGAAATCGTTCGACGGCACGCCGACGATGGCGAGGCCCTTGCCGCCGTATTTCTCGAACAATTCCTCGAGCCCCTTGTATTGGGGCGTGAAGCCGCATTTGGACGCGGTGTTCACGACCAGGAGCGGCCGGCCGGCGAATTGGGAGAGCGGCAGCTCGCCCCCGCGCAGGCCCTCGAAACTGAACTGATGGGCGGAGCCCTCGGGCGTCTTGCCGGTGGCGGCGTCGGCCACCGCGGCGGCGAGGCCGCTCAGGGGGTTGTCGCGCAAAACTTTGGCGATCTTGTCCAGCATGGGCGCCCTCTCCTCGGCTTCTGTTCGCCTGATCCATCAATGCCCCAAGTCTACGAAAGCGAGAAGGCATCGGATTGACATTGGCGTTAGTATAATCGCCAATGCGTCTTGACGGACACGCCATGGTCGATCGCTTCACGAACGCCTTCAGCTTCCTGCGCCGCACCTTCATGCTGGCCGCCGAAGCCCGTGCCACGCTCGAACTCGCCGGGCTCGCCGCCAGTTGGGCGCTGCTCGGAACCGCGGCCAGGGGCGACGGCCATCCCGTGCTGGTGGTGCCCGAATTCC
Organism: Zavarzinia sp.; assembly: GCF_041650655.1. Taxonomy (GTDB): domain Bacteria; phylum Pseudomonadota; class Alphaproteobacteria; order Zavarziniales; family Zavarziniaceae; genus Zavarzinia. Next base: position 54,992 of record NZ_JBAZKR010000012.1, on the reverse strand, counting down.
TCACCGGCGACGGCGCCACCTGGCCGCTCCGCCGCTTCCTGGGCGAGCGCGGCTATGCCGTCTACGGCTGGGACCAGGGCTTCAACCTGGGTCCCCGACCGGACGTCATGTCGAGCCTGCAGGCGCGGATCAGCCATCTGGCCGACCTGCACGGCACCAAGGTGAGCCTGGTCGGCATCAGCGTCGGCGGCATCTATGCCCGCGAGGCGGCCAAGGCCAAGCCCGATTCGGTGCGCGCCGTGATCACCCTGGGCACGCCGACCCGACCGCTGTCGGACGACGTGTTGAACGAGGATGCGCCCCTCGGCCTCATCGAGGCGCTCCGCCTCGCCGTCGGCACGCTGCGCGAGCGGATCGCCAAGGCGCCGCCGGTGCCGACCACCGCGATCTTCAGCCGGAGCGACGGGCTGGTCGCCTGGAAGGCCTGCCTCGAGGCCGAAGGCCCGATGCACGAGAGTGTCGAGATCTTCTCGAGCCATCTCGGCATGGCCCACAACCCGCTGGCCCTCATGGTCATCGCCGACCGCCTGGCCCAGGCCGAGGGCCTGTGGCGGCCCTACAAATCGCTCGAAGGCAAGGCACCGGCGGCCCGCCTGGGCAGCGCCGAGTAACCTGCAGCGCCGAGTAACCTGCAGCGCCGAGTAACCTGCAGCGCCGAGTAACCCATAGCGCCGAGTGGCCGGCTACCCGCGCTGTCCCCGCCGAAGAGCCGGGACAGCGCGCGTCGACGAAGATTACTTCGCAGCCTTCTTGGCGGCCGGCTTCTTGGTCGCGGGCTTTTCCGCCTTGGGCGCGGGCGCTGCCTTTTCGGCCTTGGCCGCGGCCTTCGAGGCCGCCTTGGGGGCCGCCTTCGCCTTTTTCGGCGGGGCCGCGACCGCCAGCGTGGCCGCCGGCTTGAAGGTCAGACGGCTGCTCGCCTTGATCTTGATCGCTTCGCCGGTCTGCGGATTGCGGCCCTTGCGCGCGGCCCGCTTCTTCACCTCGAAGGTGCCGAGGCCGGGCAAGCGCAGCTTGTCGCCCTTGGATGTGCGGGTGGCGATGAATTCGATCGCGCCGCGCAGGGCCTTTTCGGCCGTCTTCAGTTCGATCCCGATATGGGCCGCATAGTCGGCAATCAATTCCTTGAACGTCGCCACGTCTTCCCCCTTCTCCCCGCGCGATTCGGAAGCCTTGCCTCCACGCAAAGCCCGCGCGCCGCCATTCTACATGGCTTTGCGCCGGGCCAAAGAGCCCAGGTTACAATTGCACGACGGAATTTTGGGCGCCGGCGATCATCCGTTCGGCCGCCGCGGCGATCGAACCCGCCGGTCCGCCCGGCCCGAACAGCTGGCCCGAGACATAGGCGCCCTCGATCAAGAGGTGCAGGCCATCGCCCACCACGTCGGGCTCGGCCACCCCCATGGCAGCCGCCATGGCGCGCAGGCGGCGGCGCAGTTCCTGCTTGTTGGCGAGCGAGACCCGAAAGGCCGGATGGTCCGGATCGGGATATTCGACGATCGCATTGGTGAGGCCGCAGCCGCGATAGGCGGCCTGGGTCGCCCGCACCGCGATGCCGCGCAGGAAATCCAGGATCTGCGCTCTGGCATCGCCCGGATGGGCGGCCACGGCGGCATCGAAACGGGCCCAGAATTCACTCTCGTAGTCGCGCAGATAGGCGGCCGCCAACTCGTCCTTCGAGATGAAGGCGCGGTACAGGCTGGGCTTGGTGACGCCGGCCGTGGCCACGATCTCCTCGACGCCGACGGCGCGGATGCCACGCCGGTAGAAGAGATCGCGGGCGGCTGCCCGGATACGGTCGACAGCCCTGAGGGGGGCCCGGGGGGCGGGCTTGGCGGACGGGCTGCCCAATTGAGGAGTAGCGGTCATGCGTGAGACGCCGGTTGACGATGTTACCGATCGGTACCTATACAGGAAGACCACAACGTACCGGTCAGTCACATGAACATAGGACGCGCCCGGCCCTTTGGCCAGAACTATGCCTTTGTCGTCGTCGCGGTGATCTTCCTGGCCCTGCTCGCGGCGGCCGGGCAGCGTTCCGCGCCGGGCGTATTGATCCGCCCGCTCGAAGCCGCCTTCGGCTGGAGCCGGGACGAGATTTCGGTCTCGGCCGCCGTCGGCATCTTTCTCTACGGCATGGTCGGGCCTTTCGCGGCCGCGCTGATGGCCAGCGTCGGCATCCGCCGCACGCTGATCTACGCCCTCGCCCTGATGGCGGCGGCGACAGCGGCGAGTTCCTTCATGACGGCGAGCTGGCAGCTCGTCGCCACCTGGGGCGTGCTCTCCGGCCTCGGCTCAGGCTGCGTCGCCATCGTGTTGGGGGCGACCGTGGTGAACCGCTGGTTCGTTTCGAACCGCGGCCTGATGATGGGCCTGCTGACCGCCAGTGCGGCGACCGGCACGCTGGTCTTCCTGCCCGTCCTGGCCTGGATCGCCGATGCCTGGGGCTGGCGCCCGGTGGTGCTCTCGGTCTCGGCCGCTTCGGCGGTCCTGATCCCGCTGGTCTGGTGGCTGCTGCCGGAGCGCCCGGCCGACATCGGCCAATTGCCCTATGGCGCTGCCGAGGCGCCGCCCCCGCCGCCCCCCGCCGCCGGCATGTTGACCCAGGCCTTCGGCGCCCTCGGCCGGGCGGCGCGGACTTCCGCCTTCTGGTGCCTGTTCGCCACTTTCTTCATCTGCGGCCTGACCACCAACGGTCTGGTCGGCACCCATCTGATCGCGCTCTGCGGCGACCAGGGCATTCCGGAAGTGCAGGCCGCCGGCCTGCTCGCCGCCATGGGCCTGTTCGACCTGGTCGGTACCACGGGTTCGGGCTGGCTGAGCGACCGTTTCGACCCGCGCAAGCTCCTGTTCGTCTATTACGGGGTGCGCGGCCTCTCGCTGATCTATCTGATCCACTCGGATTTCACGATCTACAGCCTGGGCCTGTTCTCGGTCTTTTACGGCCTCGATTGGATCGCCACCGTACCGCCGACACTGCGCCTGACCACCGAGCATTTCGGCGACCGCGACGCCCCCGTGGTGTTCGGCTGGATCGCCGCCGGCCACCAGATCGGCGCCGCCACCGCGGCCTTCGGCGCCGGCTGGCTGCGCAGCGCCCAGGGCAATTATCTCGAAGCCTTCGTCATCGCCGGCGCGACCGGCCTCGCCGCCGCCGTCATCTCGCTCGCGATCGGCCGCCGCGCCCCGGTAGCAGCCCGGGCCTAACCGGGCCCGAGCAGGGCGAGCGCCGTTTTCACCGGGAGGTAGAGGCGGTGCGGCCGCTCGGTCAGGGGCGTGAAGCCGAAGGCTCGATAGAAGGCAGCCGCCCGCTCGTCGATCGCGTCGACGAAAACGGCAAGGGCACCGATCGGGGCCGTGGCGACAGTGCGCAACGCGTCGAACAGCAAAGCTTCCCCGAGGCCGGCGAAGTCGCGGTGCCGGCCGAGCCAACCGATCAGCACCGCCGGCACGGCCGGATAGCGGGGCAGCCGCTTCGCCAAGTCTGGGGGCACCTCGGTCAGGGCGACCGTACTGGAAGGCAGCGTGTAGAAGCCGGCGACGCGGCCGGTCGCCAGTTCCTTCGCGACGAAACAGGTTGCATAGCGGCGTGCAACGTCCTGGGTGACGATCTCCCCGAAATGGCGATCGATCCGGTCGTTGCCGCAGGTGAAATCGCAGCGGTCGTGGCCATCCGCCAGCGGCTCGACGGCGAAGCGTCGACTCACCGCGGCTCGATCAATTCGGCGTGGCGGCGCGCCGCGCGCCGCAGCCGGTCATTCGGGGCCGGCGATGCGATCAGGGCCTCGGCGAAGCGGTACTGATCCTCGACGGCGAGCCGCAGAATTTCCGCTTCCTCGACCGTGCGGCGGGCATCTTCCCCTGCGGTCGCGATGATATAGGCGGTCAGGGTCATGCCGCGCAGCCGAGCCGCCTGCTGTAGCCGCTCGTAGACGCGTTGCCGAACGCGCGCTTCCAGCCGGGCCGTCGGGCCGGCCGCACGGACAGTCTCGGATTTGCTCTCGGATCGGGGTTTGGCCATGACGATCTCCCGCCACGATGATACGGCAGATTGCCGTATGCAGCAGGCAGGGGGCGGCGAACCGCCCCCGCCGCGATCAGGTCAGCTGCACTTGGCGTCCATCATCTTCTTGCCGATGTCGGTCGCCTTGCCGGCCAGTTCCTGGATCTGCTTCTGGAGATCGGCGACCTTGGCTTGATCGCCGGCCGCGGTCGCCGCAGCGAGGTCGGCGCCGAGCTTCGTCGCCTGATCGGACAGCTTGGCCGCTTCGGCCTTCATGCTGTCGCAGCTCTCGCCGCCGCCGCAGGCCGCCAGCACCAGCAGGCCGAAGGCGAAGGCGCCGGCCTTCATGACGTGATTCATCATTTTCCCCCTCTTGTCGGCGCGGCCGCCGCAGCGGCCGCGCCGACACTCTCCGCCAAGGGAGGACTCCCGGCAAGGGGCCTCAGGCGGTGAGCACCACCCGGCCCACCACTTTGCCGGCCTTGAGATCGTGCAGGGCTTCGGTCGCTTCGGCCATGGGGCGGAGCGTGACCGGGATCGGCGCCACCTTGCCAGTACGCACGAGGTCGAGCAGTTCGCCCAGCTCGGCCAGGCTGCCGACATAGGAACCGACGATCGCAATGCCGTTCCACGGCAGCAGCGGGATCGGCATCGAAAGCGCACCGCCGAACAGGCCGACCACCACCGCCGTGCCGCCCCGGCGCAGGCCCCGCGTGGCGAGCTGCACGGTCGCCTCGGCCCCGACGAAGTCGAGCGCCGCATGGACGCCGCCGATCTTCTTCTGGAGATGGGCCGTGGTCTCCTTCTCGCGCGGGTCGAGCACTTCGCTGGCGCCGGCCGCCTTGGCTGCCTCGGCCTTGGCGGGGTCGATCTCGGCGACCAGCAGAGGGGCGGCGGGATAGAGCGCCCGGGCGACCTGGATCGCCATCAGGCCGACGCCACCCGCCCCGATGATCAGGATCGGATCGCCGGCCCCCGCGGGCGGGATCTTCTTCAGCGCCGAATAGGCGGTCAGGCCCGAGCAGGCGAGCGGACCGGCGCGGTCCTCAGCAATGCCGCTGTAATCGAGCAGGTAGCGGGCGTGGGGCACCACCACGGTATCGGCGTAACCGCCGTCGACATTGACGCCGAGATGCCTTCCCTTGGGGCACAGATGCTCGAGCCCGCGGGCGCAGGTCGGGCAGGCGCCGCAACCGATCCAGGGATAGACCACCCGGCGCTCGCCGACCGAAACACCTTCCGCCGCCGGGCCGACCGCGATCACCGTGCCGACGATCTCATGGCCCAGGGTGAAGGGCAGCTTGCGCCCGCCGCGCACGTCCAGGCGGTTGCCGCCACCCATCTCGAAATAGCCTTCATAGATGTGAAGGTCGGAATGGCAGACGCCGCAACGCGAGATCCGTACCACCACTTCGCCGCCCTGAGGCACCGGATCGGGCTCCACCAGCTCGCACAGGGGGGCACCGTAGTCGACCATTTTCTGGCTTTTCATCGAACGCATCCTCCGCCATTCGCGGGCAAGGTAAGGGAGCCGCAGCAGCGCAGCAAGGATCGCTCACGGCGCCAGACCGAGGCTGGCGCGGAGACCGGCCGGCGTCTCGCCCGCCTCGCGCATGGCGGCCAGCGTCAGCGCCTTGTCGCGCTTGGCGAGGCGGACGCCGTCTTCACCCATCACCAGGCCGTGGTGGTGGTAGCAGGGCGTCGGCAGGCCGAGCAGGGCTTGCAGCAGCCGGTGGATATGGGTCGCCGGGAAGAGGTCGATCGCCCGCGTGACCAGGGTGATCTCCTGCAGGGCGTCGTCGACCGTGACCGCCAGGTGATAGCTCGCCGGCGTCTCCTTCCGGGCCAGCACGACATCGCCGAGCAGTTCGGGGCGCGCCGCTTGGAGCCCGGCCTTCTCGTCGAACCAAGTAAGTCCGCCGCCCGCCAGCGCCAGCGCCTTCCCGATATCGAGGCGAAGGGCATGGTCGCCCCCCTCGGCCAAGCGAACTGCCCGCTCGGCTGGCGACAGGCGCCGGCAGGTGCCGGGGTAGAGCGGCCCGGCCGGCCCCTGGGGCGCACCGCCGGCCGCCTGGATCTCCGCCGCGATCTCCGCCCGCGTGCAGAAGCAGGGGTAGAGCACGCCCAGTCCCTCCAGCCGCTCGAGGGCGGCGCGGTAATCGTCGAAATGGTCCGACTGGCGGCGGATCGGGCCGTCCCAGGCGAGGCCGAGCCAGGTCAGGTCCTCGACGATGCCGGCTTCGAAGGCGGGGCGGCAGCGGGTCCGGTCGATGTCCTCGAGGCGGAGCAGGAAGCGGCCGCCCGCCGCCCGCGCCCGGTCATGGGCGAACCAGGCCGCGAAGGCATGGCCGAGATGCAGCCCGCCGGTTGGACTTGGCGCAAAACGTGTAGTTATGGGGGCAATTTGGACCAATACGGACTTTTCCCTGGCGCGAATCGCCAGGATGATTATGGCAGCCGCGACGCCACGTAGGAGTTCCCCGCATGACATCGATCGACGGACCGCGCCTGGCACCGGCAGACGGCCGGCCGGCCCGCCACCTCGTCGTGCTGCTCCATGGCTATGGCGCCGACGGGGCGGACCTGATCGGCCTCGGCCACGAATGGCGCCGGCTGCTGCCCACCGCCTGTTTCGTGGCCCCGGACGCGCCGGAGCCCTGTCCCATGTCCGGCTTCGGCCGGCAGTGGTTCCCGCTCACCGATTTCGGCGACGAGGCACGGCTGGCGGGAGCCCGCCACGCCGCCCCGGCGCTCGACGCCTTCATCGATGCCGAATTGCAGAAGCTCGGCCTGACCGATTCGGACCTCGCGCTGGTCGGCTTCAGCCAGGGCTGCATGATGGCGCTCCATGTCGGGCTGCGGCGGCGCCAGGCGCCCGCCGGCATCGTCGGCTTTTCCGGCGCCCTGCCCGGCTCGCCCGCCGTGCTGGAGGCCGAGGTGACGGCGAAGCCGCCGGTCCTGCTCGTCCACGGCAGTGCCGACGCGGTGGTGGCGCCCGCCTCGCTGCAGCGGGCGGTGACCGCGCTCTACGGCCTTCAGGTCCCGGTGCAATGGCACATCGAGGAAGGCTTGCCCCATGGCATCGGGCCGGAGGGTTTCGCGCTGGCCGGTGAATTCCTCTGCCGCGTGCTGCTGGATGCCGCAGCTTAAAGCGGCGTCATGACCGCGTAACACAGCATGTAGTATTTTGCTGGCGCGGATCCGCAAGGCTTGACACAATTCTGCCGGGCCCTACGGGGGCTTTGTGGCTTTAGGTCAAGGGCGAGGCGGTCGATGAACGCGGTGTCCCATCCAGTTGAAGCCTGTCCAGCGCTCGTCCTGAACGCTGACTACCGACCGCTCTCCTATTTTCCGCTCAGCCTGTGGTCCTGGCAGGATGCGATCAAGGCGGTCTTCCTCGGCCGGGTCAACATCCTCTCGGAATATGAGCGCACGGTCAGGAGCCCCAGCTTCGAGATCCGCCTGCCCTCGGTCGTCTGCCTGAAGACCTATGTGAAGCCGGCGAAATATCCCGCCTTCACCCGTTTCAACGTGTTCCTGCGCGACCGCTTCGCCTGCCAGTACTGCGGCGCCCCCGAAGACCTGACCTTCGACCATATGGTGCCACGCAGCCGCGGCGGTCGCACCACCTGGGACAACATCATCACCGCCTGCTCCCCCTGCAACCTGAAGAAGGGCGGCCGTTCGCTGAAGGATTCGGGCCTCGTGCTGCGCAGTTGGCCAGTGGTGCCCACGGTCGGCCAGTTGCAGGAGAACGGGCGCTCCTTCCCGCCCAACTACCTGCATCATTCCTGGAACGACTTCCTCTATTGGGACGCCGAACTGGAGGACTGAGGCCTCACGCCGCCATCCTTCACGCGGCTTGGGCCAGCCCCAGGCGGGCCGCCATCGCCTCGCCCAGGCTGCGGCCGGAGAGGAAGGCCGCCTCGATCCGCGCCCCCAGGCACCAGTCGCCGCAAGCCCCGATCGCCTGGCGGACGTCCAGCAGATGGGGCACGCCCGCCGGCTGAAGGGTCTGGGCTTCGGGCCAAAAATGGCTGATCGCCACGACCGGCCCGCGGCCGGTACCGAGCGCGGCGCGAAAGGCGTCGAGCAATTCCGCAGCAACCTCGGCCGGGCTCGCTTCGGCATGGGTGCGGCTCCAGCCGGGGGCGGCATGGACCACCCATTGGTCGCCGCCCTGGGCGCTCCGTCCCGGCTTGCTGCCGTCGCGGGCGATCCAGGCGAGCGCACCGCCGGCCACGGTCGGATCGACGGTGGCGGCATCGAAACCGGGATCGAGCGGCGCCGCGAAGGCGAGCATCAGAGCCCAGCAGGGCGCCGTCTCGACCATGGCCGCGGCATTGCCGAGGGCGGGCGCTACCGCCAGCAAGGGCACCGCGGTGCCCGCCGGGGTGGCGACGACGACCGAATCGTAAGGCCCGAAATGTTCGCCGTGGCGGTCCTTCAAAGTCAGCACGGGGCCGCGCGGCGCGACCTCGCGCACGTCGATACCATAGACGGTGGCGCCGCTGCCCAGGGCCGCGACCAGCGCCCCCATGCGCGGGGTGCCGACATAACGGGTTTCGTGCCCCGTTTCCGGAACGAAGCCGTCGGGGCCGAGGGTACCCACCCGTGCCTCCCACGGGGCGACGGCGCCTTCCGCGGCGAGGCCCACCATCAGGGCCCTCAGGACGGGATCCCGCACGGTGAAATATTGCGCGCCGACATCCCACTGACAGGCACCCTCGCGCCGGGTCGCCAGGCGGCCGCCGGCCCCTTGCGCCTTGTCGAAGACCGTGACCAGGGCACCTGCGGCGGAGAGCACGGAAGCCGCACTCTGCCCCGCGATGCCGCCGCCGACGACTGCCACCAGTGGTTTCCCGTTCATCGCCGTCCCGCCCATTCTTGGTGTTATGCGTGGACTCTGATAATCGATCCTACACCCCTCAGGCTCGGGACTCCATCAGACGCTTGCGCACGGCCGAAAGGCGGCCGCGAGCGACCGGGATGTTCTGCGGCACCAGGGCGCCGATCTCGGCGACGCCGCCGTCGCCAGTTCGACGCACCGCCTCGATCCGGCCGATCGAGACGATGTAGCTGCGGTGCACGCGCATGAAGCGGGCGGGGTCGAGCTGGCCCTCGATCTCGCTGATCGCGGCCTGGCAGAAGAATTCCTGCTCGCCGTCCGAGACCAGGGTGTAATGGCCGTTGGCCCGCACGAAGGCGATCTCGGAAACCGGCAGCCAATGGCTCCGCCCGTCCTTCTGGACCTCGACCCGGCGGGCGAAGGCGGCGGGATCGGACAGGGTCTCGGGCACCGGCAGCGGTCCGGCTGGCAGCACCTGGGCCAGGGCCTGGGGCAGCGGCGCCGGGACCGGCACCGGCCGCTCGATCCGCTGGTCCGGCATCAGCGAGAGCATGAAGCCGCCCGAGATCAGGAAGGAGACGATGGCGACCACGATCGCCATCACGTCGTGCGGCATCACCGGATCGGTCGGCGGGGCGAGTTCGATCGGCACCGCGGTCAGGCCGGCCATGGCGGTATAATGCATTCCCGAGATGGCGAGGCCGAGGATGACCGCCGAGGCGAGGCGAGCCGGCTGCCGTTTCGAGCGTTCCATCTGCAACAGCGCCAGGCCCGAGGCGGCGACCGCGACCAAGGTCGACGCGATCACGAAGCCGGTCGAATGATAGATGTCGCAGAGATAGATCGCCGACATGCCGACGTAATGCATGGTGGCGATGCCGCCGCCCATGGCGATCGCACCACAGGTGATGCGCAGCAGCTTGGGCAGGGCGGTATGGACGATCAGCACGCCGGCCCCGACCACGAGCACGCAGATCAGCAGCGAGATCAGGGTGGGCAGCACCCGGAAGCCGACCATGACCGGAAAGCGCGCCGCCATCATGCCGACGAAATGCATCGACCAGATGCTGATCGCCAACGTCATGGCCGCGGCGGCGACGATGAAGCGCCGGCGCAAGCCGCGCGCACGGTCCCCCTCGTCCGCCAGCAGCAGGCTGACGTAACTGCCCTGGGCGGCGATGATCAGCGACAAGGCGACGAGCCAAGGGCTGTGGGCGAGCACCCTTTTCCTCCCTGCGGTCGTTCCCGTTCCTGGATTTTCTTTAGAATCGCACAGAAGGGCGCGCGGTCAACCGCGACATGCGGTTGACCGGAGGCTACCGGCTTCAGCCACCGGTGACGCTCATGTGGCGGCTCAGCGCCGGGGTCCCGTGGTTTCTGTCGATGATGAAGTCGTGCCCCTTCGGCTTGTGGCCCATGGCAGCGCGGATCATGGCGTCCAGGGCGGGATCGGCGACGCCGCCGCGCAGGGCGTCGCGGAAGTCGACCGAATCCTCCTGACCCAGGCAGAGGTAGAGGCGGCCGGTGCAGGTCAGGCGCACGCGATTGCAGCTCTCACAGAAATTATGGGTGAGCGGGGTGATGAAGCCGATCCGCCCGCCGGTCTCGGCCACCGTGACATAGCGCGCCGGACCGCCGGTGCGGTAGCCGCTCTCCTGCAGGGTGAAATGGCGTTCGAGCGCGCGCCGTACCCGGGTCAGGGGCAGGTAATGGTCGGTCCTGTCGCCATCGACGTCGCCGAGCGGCATGGTCTCGATGAAGCTGATGTCATGGCCCCGGCCGTGGGCCCAGAGCACCATGGCGGCGAATTCCTCCTCGTTCAGGCCGCGCAGGGCGACCACGTTGAGCTTCACGGCAAGGCCCGCCGCCTTGGCCGCCGCGATCCCCTCCAGCACCGTATCGAGCCGGCCGCGCCGGGTGATGGCGGCGAAACGCGCGGGGTCGAGGCTGTCGAGGGAGACATTGACCCGGCGGACGCCGGCCGCCGCCAGCGCCTCGGCATGGCGGGCGAGTTGGCTGCCGTTGGTGGTCAGCGTGAGTTCGTCGAGCGTGCCGGCCGCGAGGTGGCGCGACAGGCCGCGGATGAAGTCCAGGATGTCGCGCCTGACCAGGGGCTCGCCCCCGGTCAGGCGCAGCTTGCGGACACCCTGGCGGACGAAGGCGGCGCACAGCCGGTCCAGTTCGTCGAAACTCAATACCTCGGCCTTGGGCAGGAACTGCATCTCCTCCGCCATGCAATAGAGGCAGCGGAAGTCGCAGCGGTCGGTGACCGAGACGCGGAGATAGGTGATCCTGCGGCCGAAGGGGTCCGCCAGCCCCGGGGTGCCGCGCTTTCGCGTGATGTCGTTTTGATGAGCCATGCCGTCATTCCTTGGGGCCGGCGATCGCCTCGCCGGCCCGGAACCGTCAGAAGCGGTAGCCGACGCCGAAGCCGACCAGCAGCGGATTGATGTCGACGTCGGCCTTGATGGCGCCGTTCACGGTGGCGGTGGTCGACAGGAAGATCTGCTTCACGTCGACGTTCAGCATCCAATGCTCGCTGATCGGCATGTCGACGCCGGCCTGGAGCGCCCAGCCGAAGCCGTTGTCGTAGCTGACATCGGTGACACCCGGGCCTTCACCGCCCTGGCCGTAGAAGATCGTGTAGTTCACGCCGGCGCCGATATAGGGCCGGATCTTGCCCTCGGGCGCGAAGTGATACTGCAGGGTCAGGGTCGGCGGCAGCAACCAGATGTGGCCGAGGTCCAGCTTCGGGCCGGAGGTGTCGACGTTATGCGGCGTGGTGCCCAGGATCAGCTCGGCCGCGATGTTCTTGGTGAAGAAATAGGTGATGTCGAGTTCCGGCACCACCGAGTCGCTGATCGAGACGTCGAGCGTCGGGATGGACGGACTGACCCCCGTCAGGTCCTCCTCCGGCAGCACGATCAGCGCGCGGCCGCGGATCTGCCAGGGGCTCTGATCGGCCGCCTGGGCCGTGGCAGCGATTGCGGCAGCCGTCAGCAGGGCCGCCGTGAACATCGTCTTCTTCATGCCGTGATTCCTCCCAGAATTCTCGTTGTCTTCGGTTACGCAGACAGATCCCCGCCACCCCGAGCGGCGGCGTAGTCCGCCCGCGTGTCGAGGTCGATCAGGACGCCGTCGTCGGCCATCGCCACTTCGACCGTCCAATCCGGATTGGCGGCGGCCAGCAGGCGGGCACCCCGATCGCCGTCGAGCGCCGCCATGGCAGGAAAGAAGCGCCGCGCCCAGAGCAGCGGATTGCCCCAGCGCCCGCCCACCGTGGGCACCGCGATCGCCCGCCCCTCATCCGGCGCGAAGGCGGCGGCGAGGCGGGCCAGATGCTCGGCCGTGACGCGCGGCATGTCGCCCAGCATGACGAAGGCGCCGTCGATCTCGGCCCCGAGCGCCGAGACCCCGGTGCGGAGCGAGGACGACAGGCCCTCGGCATAGTCGGGATTGTGCCGCATGGTGACCGGCCGCCCGGCCAGCAGCGGCGCGACCTTGTCGGCATCGTGCCCGGTGACCACCACGACGGGATCGAGCCCGGCCGCCAGCGCCGCGTCGACGGCATGGAGCAGCAAGGGCTTGCCGCCGAGATCGAGCGTCAGCTTGTTGGCCTCGGCCATGCGCGACGAGCGCCCGGCCGCCAGTACCAGGGCACCGAGGCGCGGCGCCCGCGGCGGCGGCGGCGTCGGGCAATCGCCACTGCGGGCGCGGATGGCGGTTTCCTTGAGCAGCCCGCCGACGCCCATCCCGGCGAGTGCCGCGCCGTCGACCGGGACGCCTGCGGCGAGCCGGCGCAGCACGAAGTCGAAGCCGTTGAGCTTCAGGTTGCGGGCGCAGCCCGGCACGCCGATCACCGGCCGGCCGCGCAGCGCGCCGAGGAGGAGGAGATTGCCCGGATCGACCGGCATGCCGAAGCGCAGCACCTCGCCCCCCGCCGCGACCAGGGCGGCCGGGATATGGTCGGCCCGGTCGATCACGGCATGGGCGCCCGCGATCAGCAGGAGATCGGCCGGTGCCGCGGCACGGATCGCCGCCGCGATCGCTTCCGGCCGGTGCTCGACCACCAGGCAGTCGGCGATCGTGCCGCCCACCGCGGCGAGCCTGGCCTTCATCGCGGCCATTGTCTTGTCGATCACCGACTCCTTGGTCGTCCCGTCGCGGCTGACGATCAGGGCGGCGGTCAAGGGGCGGAAGGGATCGACCGCCACCGCCCGTCCGTTGCCGGCCGCCGCCAGCGCCCGTTCGACCAGGGGCCGGGGCACGGCGAAAGGCATGACCTTCACGGTGGCCAGCATCTGGCGCGCTTCGACCATCTCGTCGGGAGCGAGGGTGGCGACGGTGATCGCCTCGTCGACCGCATTGATCGCCGCGATCCTGCCGGCGTCGACGCAGAAGAGGCCCGGCCCCTCGGCATAGAGATTGGCGCGGCCGGTGAAGGCGGCAGTGGCGACCGCGCCGGGCCCGCAGATCGCGGCGGCGAGGCGGCGCGCCACCTCGTCCTCCGGCACGTCGTCGGCTTCGAGGCGGGCGACGAATACCGGTTCACGCCGCTCGGCCGCCAATAGCGCAGCATCGGCGGCGGAGAGCAGGCGGCCCTTCTTCCAGGCCTGGCCGGCGACCACCCGGCTGTGCGCCAGGATGGCGCCTTCGACCTCGGCGGGGGGCAGGGCGGCGAAGATCATGGCAGGCTCCCGTTCAGGACGCCGGTCGCCTGGGCCAGGATGGCGACGGCGATCTGGCCCGGGCTGCGTGCCCCGATGTCGAGCCCGACCGGGCCGTGGATGCGGGATAGCGCCGCCGCGTCGAAGCCCGCTTCGGCCAGGCGGCGCAGCCGGCCGGCGTGGGTCCGGCCGGAGCCGAGGGCGCCGATGTAGAAGAGCGGGGACGACAGGGCGTTGACGAGCGCCACGTCGTCGATCTTGGGATCATGGGTCAGGGTGACGAGCGCGGTCCGCTCGTCGAGGCCGAGGCCGGGCAGCACCTCGTCCGGCCAGCCGGTCGCCAGGGTCGCCCCGGCGAAACGCTCAGGTCTGGCGAAGGCGCGCCGGGGATCGACGATGGTGACGGCGAAACCGGCCAGCGCTGCCATCGGGGCCAAGGCCTCCGCGATATGGACGGCACCGATGAGCACGAGGCGGAGCGGCGGCGTGAAGGGGTTCAGGAAATGCCGGCCGTCCTCGCTCAGGGTGGCACGGTCCTTCGCGATCACGGCGGCGGCAGCGGCGTCGCCTTCGGGGTAACGGAGCGCGTGGCGCCCGGTTTCGAGGTCGGTGTCGAAGACGGCGGCGCGTTTCTCTGCCAGCGCCCGGCGCAGCGCCTCGAATTCGCCGCCCGCCGGCAGGGGCTCGACCAGGACGCGGATGCGCCCGCCGCAGGCGAGGCCGACGGCCCAGGCGTCGGCATCGGCGACGCCGAATTCGAGCATGCGGTGGCGGCCCTCGTCCATGCTCTCGAGCGCCGCCTCGATCACCGCGCGCTCGACACAGCCGCCGGAGACCGAGCCGACGAAATTGCCGGTCCGGTCCGCCGCCAGCAGGCTGCCGGCCGGCCGCGGTGCCGAGCCCCAGGTCTCGATCACCGTGGCCAGCGCGGCGATCCCGTCACGGCCGGCCCATGAGGCGGCCTGGTCGAGGATCGCGTCGCGTTCCATGTCCCGGCTCCGCTCAGGCGACCGGTTTGCCGCTCGGCGTCCGGCCGCCGCCGAACAGCCGCTTGATGAAGCGGAAGATGGCGCGGAAGACGCGGATCACCACCCACTGCCTGGCCTCGCGCTCCGCGATGATGTCGGCGGTCGGCGGCGCCACCATGTCGCCGAGCTTCATAAAGAAGTCGTCGGCCAGCTTCTTCGCGGTGACGTCGATCAGGCGGGCGCCGAGCTGGGCGAGCTTGCCGCTCACCTCGGCGGTCACCGTGTAATGCAGGATGGTCTGCTTGCCGGCCGGTTCCAGGCGCACCTTGGCGGTGCCCTTGGCCTGGCCGTTGGAGCCACCGTTGCCTTCGCCCTTGATCGTATAGCCCCGGGGCGGATCGATGTCGGAGAAGCTGACATTGCCCTTGAAGGAGGCCTTCACCGGGCCGACGCGAAGCGTGACCAGGGCTTCCATCGTGGTGTCGCTGGTCTTGGCGATCTGCTCGCAGCCGGGAATGCAGGCCTTCAGCACCTCGACGTCGTTCAGCGCGGCCCAGAGCTTGGCCGGCGGGGCGTTGACGCGCTGCGATCCGTTCATTTCCATGGCAGATGTTTCCTTTCGTTATTCGGGTGCGGGCTTTGCGCCCTTGCGGCGGTGGGAGACGATTTCGGCGAGGATCGAGAGGGCTATCTCCTCCGGCGTGATCGCACCGATGTCGAGGCCGGCCGGTGCCTTCACCGCGGCCAGGCGCTCCTCGGGCACGCCCTCGCCGCGCAGGTCCTCGATCAGCGAGGCGATCTTGCGGCGCGAGCCGACGAAGGCGACATAGGCGGACTCGCCGGTGATCGCGGCCTTCAGCGCCGTGAGGTCGCCCGTGCTCTGGGTCGAGACGACGACGTAGCGGGGCCCTGCCGGCGCCGGCAGGGCGAAGCCGTCGATCACCTGATCGGCGCCGGCGAAATCGCCGTGATATTTGGCCGGCGCCGCCGCGGTGACGCGAAAACCGAATTTGCCGGCGAGCCCGACCAGCGCCGATGCCACCGGCGAGGTGCCGAGCACCACGAGTTCCGGGCGCGGCAGCACCGGCTCGACGAAGATATAGAGCGTGCCCTGGCTCGGGCATTTGTTGCGCGCGTAATGCACCCCGTCCCGCGTGTCGCCGGCATGGACGCCGATCTCTTCCAGCATTTCCTCGGGCTGGACCGAGATGAGGCGGGGCCAGCCGTCGGCCAGCGAATCGCGGACCGCGGTCAGGGTGGCGCCGCGGGCGCAGCCGCCGCCGATCCAGCCGGCGACCACGGTGCCGTCGCCGAGGATCAAGGCCTTCGCGCCGGCCTTGGCCGAGGTGACGGAGAGGGTGCGCACCACTGTCGCCACGGCGAAGGGGGTTTCCCTGGCCTGGAGGTCGGGGATCAGGTTGAAGACGTCGCGGGGGGTCATCGCTTCGCCTCCTAGAGCCGGGCCAGATAGGGCTCGAGGGCTTCCAGGCTCTCGAGATTGTGGGCCGGGGCGAAGAGATCGAGATGGGGCAGCGCCGCCTTCATGCCGGCCGCCACCGGGGCATAGTCGCGCCAGCCCATCATCGGGTTGAGCCAGGCGATGCGGCGCGCCCGCCTGCGCAAGGCCGCCATCTCGCGCCCCAGCCGCTCCGCCTCGCCGGTGTCGTAGCCGTCGGAGACGATCAGCACGGCGGTCCTGGAATGGACGACACGGCAGGCGTGCCAGCGGTTGAAGGTGGCGAGGCAGTCGCCGATCCGCGTTCCCCCGCCGACCCCTTCGGTCATCAGCCCGAGGCGCTCGACGGCACGCGCGGGATCACGCTCGCGCATGGCATCGGTGATGTCGACCAGGCGGGTGTGGAAGAGGAAGGCCGACGCCTGTCGGAAGCCTGCGAGGACGCCGTGGATGAAGCGGACGAAGAGCGCCACATAGGGGCTCATGGAACCCGAGGCATCCAGCAGGATGACGAGCTTCAGGGGCTTCGGCCGGCGCCGGCGCAGGACGAGCTCGACCGGCACGCCGCCCCGCCCGACGCTGCGGTGGAGGGTGCGGCGGAGGTCGACGCGGGGCCCGCCGCGGGCGATCTCCATCCGCCGGGTCAGGCGGACACGCATGGCGGCGGCGAGGCGGCGCGCCAGTTCCTGCACCCGGGCCTGTTCGGCGGGATCGAGGATATGGCGGAAATCGGTGCGCGCCAGCTTCTCCCGGGCGGAGGCGCCGCCCTTCTCCTGGCCGCCCTCGGGCAGGTCCTCGTCGCCCTCCTCGGTGACCTGGCGCTCGGTCTTCAGGATCGGGCCGTCCGCCCCCTCCTCGCCCCTATCAGCCAGCACGGGGGATTTCGCAGGGCCCTGCTTCCGGCGCCGCGGGTCGGCCACCTTGGCGCCCTCGCGGAGGTGGCGCTCGAACCAATAGGCATCGAAGAGCGGGCCGAACTTCTCGAAATCGGCCCGGCGCGAGGCAAGCAGGGCGCGCAATCCGGCGCGCGCCACCGCGGGCCGGTCGAGGCCCGGATCGGCGAGCAGGCGAAGGGCATCGGCGCTCTCCGCCAGGCCGACGGCAAAGCCGTTGTCGCGCAGCACGCGGACGAAGCCGGCGAAACGGCGGCGCAGCGCGGCACCCGGTTCGGGCAGGGCGGGTGCCATCTCAGGCCACCTTGTGGACGAGGCGGGCGACCACCTCGGGCACTATTGCGGCGCGGTCTTCGTGGGTCTTGAGGACCGTGATCAGGAGGTCGTAGACCGCGTCGGGATCGCGCGCCAGATCATGGAGGCCGAGGCCGGTCAGGGCGGCGACGAAATCCAGCGTCTCGGCGACGCCGGGCAGCTTGCGCAAGTCCTCCTTGCGGATCGCGGCGACGAAGCGGGCGACCTGCTGGGCCAGGGCGGCGTCGACCCCGGGCAGGCGCGCCTTGACGATCGCCGCCTCGCGGTCGATGTCCGGGAAATCGACGAAATGATAGAGGCAGCGCCGGCGCAGCGCGTCGGAGAGTTCGCGCGTGCCGTTCGAGGTCAGCACGACGCGGGGCACGGATCTCGCCTTGAGAGTGCCGAGCTCCGGGATGGTGACCTGGAAATCGGACAGGAGTTCGAGAAGGAACGCCTCGAATTCCTCGTCCGCCCTGTCGACCTCGTCGATCAGCAGGACGGCCGGCGTCTCCGACCTGATCGCGGCGAGCAGGGGCCGCTCCAGAAGATAGCTCTCGGAGAAGATCTGCGCCTCCGCCTCGGCGGCCGACTGGCCGGCGGCTTCGCGCGCCTTCAGGGCCAGGATCTGGCGCTGGTAGTTCCATTCGTAGAGGGCTGCATTCTGGTCCAGCCCTTCGTAACACTGGAGCCGGATCAGGCGGGCGCCATGCACTTCGGCCAGGGCGAGCGCCACCGCCGTCTTGCCGACGCCGGCCGCCCCTTCGAGCAGCAGGGGCCGGCCGAGCAGGTCCATCAGCCAGAGCGCGGTCGCCAGGTCGCGGTCGGCGACATAGCCGGCCCGGGCGAGACGTTCGGCGATGGTGGTGCGATCGGTCATGGTCTTCTCGAATTTCGGGCGCCCGGATGACAGGGCGCAGGGCGCCGAAGCAGGCGGTAAGCACCTGCTTCGGCCGTGCGGCGCGGGGGCGGCGAGGGGATGAACCAGCCGCCCCGCGGCCTCACTTATGCAATCCCAGGCGTTCCGCCGCCTGCCAGATCCGCCAGTAGTCGTGCGGCATGTCGATATGGCTGGAGCCCATGAAGGAGAAGGCGTCGTTCACCGCGTTGGAGAAGCAGGGCACGCCGCCGACATGCGGGCTCTCGCCCACCCCCTTGGCGCCGATCGGGTGATGCGGCGAGGGGGTGACGGTATAGTCCGTCTCCCAATGCGGGGTCTCGACCGCGGTCGGCACGAAGAAGTCCATGAAGGACGCCCCCATGACGTTGCCGCGATCGTCGTAGCGGATCTCCTGGCCCATGGCGACGGCGAAGGCTTCGGTCAGGCCGCCGTGGACCTGGCCTTCGATCACCATCGGGTTGATCCGCGTGCCGCAGTCGTCGAGGGCGTAGAAGCGCCTGACCTTGAACACGCCGGTGTCGACGTCGATGTCCATCACGCAGAAATAGGCGCCGAAGGGGTAGGTCAGGTTGGGCGGATCGTAGTAGTTCACCGCCTCCAGACCCGGCTCCAGCCCCGGCACCGCCTGGTGATAGGCGGTCCAGGCGATCTCCTTCATCGACTTGCGGCGTTCGGGCAGGCCTTTGACCGCGAAACCGTCGACATCCCATTCGAGGTCGTCGTGATGGACTTCCAGAAGGTAGGCAGCGATCAGTTGCGCCTTGGCCCTGATCTTGCGCGCGGCCATGGCGGTGGCCGCCCCGGCCGTGGGCGTCGAGCGCGAACCATAGGTGCCGAGACCATAGGGGGCGGTATCGGTATTGCCTTCCTCGATCGTGATGTCGTCGGCCGGGATGCCGAGCTCGGTCGCCAGGATCTGGGCATAGGTCGTCTCGTGACCCTGGCCCTGGCTCTTGGTGCCCATGCGCGCGATCACCGAACCCGTGGGATGGATGCGGATCTCGCAACTGTCGAACATCGCGATACCGAGGATGTCACAATTCTTGGACGGGCCGGCGCCGACGATCTCGGTGAAGAAGGAGACGCCGATGCCCATGACCTCACGCGTCTCGCCCCGCAGATACGCTTCGCGCTTGGCCGCCTGTTCGGCCCGGAGGCCGCGGTAGTCGACGGCCGCCATGGCCTTCTCCATGGCCGTGTGATAGTCGCCCGAGTCGTATTCCCAGCCGAGCGCCGCCTTGTAGGGGAATTGCTCGCGCTTGATGAAATTCTTCAGGCGGAAATCGACCGAATCCATGCCGAGCTTCTGGGCATGGACCTCCATCGCGCGCTCGATGGCATAGACCGCCTCGGTGACACGGAACGAGCAGCGATAGGCGACACCGCCGGTCATCTTGTTGGTGTAGACGCCGTCGACGCCGAGATGGGCCACGGGAATGTCGTAGGAGCCGGTGCAGATATTCATGAAGCCGGCCGGCCATTTGCTGGGGTCGGCGCAGGCGTCGAAGGCGCCGTGGTCGGCCAGCACATGGCAGCGCATGCCGAGCAGGCGGCCGTCGGCCGTCGAGGCCAGTTCGGTCGTCATGTGGTAGTCACGGGCGAAGGAGGTGGCGGAGAGATTCTCCATCCGGTCCTCGACCCATTTCACCGGCCGGCCCAGCACGATCGAGGCGACCACGGCGCAGACATAGCCGGCATAGGCGCCACCTTGTTGCCGAAGCCGCCGCCGATGTCGGGCGCGATCACATGGATCTTGTGCTCCGGCAGGCCGGAGATCAGCGAAACCACGGTACGGATGACATGCGGCGCCTGGAAGGTGCCGTAGAGCGTGAGCTCGCCCTTCACCTTGTCCATCGAGGCCAGGCACTGACAGGTCTCGAGCGGCGAGGGATGGGTTCGGTGGTAGAAGAAAGTCTCCTTGGTCGTCACCGGTGCCGACTCGAACACCGCATCGGTGCCCGACTTGTCGCCGATCTCCCAATAGAAGATGTGGTTGTAGTGCTTGCGCGAGCCGTGGGCGCCTTCCATCTTGTCCTTGATGTCCTCGCGGAGCAGAGGGGCGTCGGGGTCCATCGCCTTCCAGGGATCGACCAGGACCGGCAGTTCGTCGTATTCCGCCTCGATCAATTCGATCGCGTCGGCAGCGATATAGCGGTCGTCGGCGATGACGAAGGCGACTTCCTGGCTCTGGTAGAGAACCTTCTCCTCGGCCAGCACGGCCTGCACGTCGCCGGCGAGCGTCGGCATGTAGTGCAGGTTCAAGGGCTTCAGGTCGGCTGCGGTCAGCACGGCATGGACGCCGGGCAGGGCCTTGGCCTTGGAGACGTCGAGCTTGCGGATCCGCCCATGGGCGACCGGCGAGCGGTAGAAGTCGCCGAACAGCATGCCGGGCAGCTTGATGTCGTCGACATAATTGCCCTTGCCCTGGGTGAAGCGGATGTCTTCGACGCGCTTCCGCCGGCAACCCATGCCCTGGAGCTTTTCTTCCCGCTGTTCGCGGGTGACCACGATCTCGTTCATTCCGCCGCCTCCACGAAGGGGGTGCCGTTCAATTTCGCCGCGGCGTATTGAATGGCTTTGACGATGTTCTGGTAGCCGGTGCAACGGCACAGGTTACCGGCGATGCCGAAGCGGATCTCCTCCTCGGTCGGATCCGGGTTCTCCTGCAGGAGCCGGTGGGCGCGCATGATCATGCCGGGTGTGCAGAAGCCGCACTGCAGCCCGTGCATCATGCGGAAGCCTTCCTGGAGCGCGTGCAGCGTGCCGTCGGGGGCGGCCATGCCCTCGATCGTGGTGATGGTCGAGCCGTCGGCCTGGACCGCGAAGCGCGTG
Source organism: Zavarzinia sp. (assembly GCF_041650655.1). GTDB lineage: Bacteria > Pseudomonadota > Alphaproteobacteria > Zavarziniales > Zavarziniaceae > Zavarzinia. Next base: position 34,132 of record NZ_JBAZKR010000012.1, on the reverse strand, counting down.
CAGCTCTTCACCGACATGCCGTCGAGGTCGACCGTGCAGGCGCCGCAATGCGAGGTGTCACAGCCGATATGGGTGCCGGTCAGGGCGAGCTGCTCGCGGATGAAATGGATCAGCAGCAGGCGCGGCTCCACCATCTCTTCGACCAGCCTGCCGTTGATGGTCATGCTGACGGGGATTTTTTTCGCCATCTCGTTGCCTCCTTCCGGTTCAGCCGGCGGCCCGGGCGAAGGCGCGTTCGAGCGCCCGGCGGACCATGATGCCGGCCACCTTGGTGCGGTAGGCGGCGGGACCCCGGCCATCGCTGGCCGGATCGGTGATCGCTTCGGCGGCCGCGGCGGCGCGTGCCAGCACGTCGGGGCCGAGGCTCGTACCCCGCACCGCCGCCATGGCGTCTTCGGCCAGGAGGGCGGTCTGGCCGACGTTGGTCAGGGTGATCGAGGCTTGCGCGATGCGCCCGCCCTGCTTGGTCAGGACGACGGCGGCGGCGGCGGTGGCATAGTCGCCGATCTTGCGCTTCAGCTTCTCGTAAGCCGCGCCATGGCCGGCCGGCGGCACCGGGACGGAGACCGCGGTCACCATCTCGCCGGGTTCGAGGGCGGTGAAATAGGCGCCGAAGTAGAAGTCGCGCGCCTTCACCTCGCGCGTGCCGGCGGAACCGGCGATCTGATAGCTGGCGTCGAGCGCCATCATCACCCCCGGCATGTCGTTGCCGGGGTCGCCGTTGGCGACATTGCCGCCGATCGTGCCGCAGTAGCGGACCTGGGGGTCGGCGATCAACAGCGAGGTTTCGCGGATGATCGGCAGGGCCGAGGTCAGCAGGTCGGAAGCGATCAGCTCCTTCTGCGTCGTCATGGCGCCGATCACGATCGAGGCGCCCGCATGGCGGATGCCCTTCAGTTCGGCGATGGCGGCGAGATCGACCAGATGTTCGGGCGTCGCCATGCGCAGCTTCATCATCGGGATCAGGCTGTGCCCGCCCGCGAGGGGCCGCGCATCCTCTCCGAGGTCGGCCAGCAGCCTGACCGCATCGGCGACCGTGGTCGGCCGATGGTATTGGAACGAGCCTGGAATCATGCCTGCCTGTCCTCCCCGCGCTGGCCGGACGTGCCGGCCGTTCCCTCGTCGGACCCCTCTTGGCCGGGGGCCCGTTCTGTTGGACTGAAGGGTCCGCGTTGCTGCGCCGCACCCTCAACGGAGGATTCACCAAGGCCCCGTTTCGATGCCCGGAAGCACCGGCGCTGCACGAAAGGCGGAGTCTGACCGTCCGCCTTTCACGAACGGCGGCCCGACGGCAGGCCGGCGCCTGCCGTCGCGAATGCGCCGCTGCGCCGCAGAAAACCAGGATCGCCACCGCATTTCGTGCGCATTCGGGGGCAGCGGGTCGCCGTTCGTGCAAGGGCGGGCCGCGTTGGTGCCCCGGACGGTCGTGTCCCGGCCCGGCCCCGGGCCGGGCGGGAGAATCGTCGAAAAGGACCGGGCCGATGTTCCAGGACACGGCGGCGGCCATCCGGCCGCCACGGCTGCGGTTTCCCTGTTCCCGGCCCTGGAGCGCCGGCACCTCGCCCGATCGTCCCGCAGCGGGGCAATTCCGCCGCCGCTGCCCTTGCCAAGCCCGCCGGCCGCCGCTAATCGAGAAATGTTCGGTATCGCGTACAAGAATGACGGGAGAGGGTTCCCGCCACACATCTCGTAGGGATCTTCATGGTGCTGGACAGGCTGGTCAGGGCGTCGAGCTTCGCGGGCGAAAGAGCCCTTCAATGGATCAGCAACGCGGTCGAGAGCACGCTCTTCGCCGAGAATTTCGACATCTCCGAACAGACCCCCTACGAGGTCGTGGTGCAGAGCGGGCTGATGTCGCTGCGCCACTATCCGCCGCTGGCCGAAGACGCGATCGAGGTCGGCGACCAGACCATGCCGGTCGCGACCCAGCACCATGCCGTGCCGATCCTGCTGGTGCCGCCGCTGGCCGCCGATCCGCTGAACTTCGACCTGTTGCCCAACCGCTCGCTGGTCAAATTCCTGCTCGCCAAGGGCTTCAGGGTCTATCTGGTCGATTTCGGCTCGCCCAAGGCACGCCATGCCGACTATGGCCTGGCCGACTATGCCGCGCGTATGCTGCCCGACGCGCTGGCCGCATTGCGTGCCCATGCCGGGACCATGCCGGTCTCCCTGGTCGGCTACTGCATGGGCGGGCTCTTCGCCCTGGTCTATCAGGGTTTCGCCCATGATCCCGACATCCGCACCATCGTGACGATCGCGAGCCCGATCGATTCCAAGGCCGTGGGCACCGCCGGCGTATTGGTCGAGGCGATGCAGGTGCCGACCCGCCTGATCCGCCACCTGACTCCGTTCCGGATCGACAAGATCGATGGGAAGCGCCTGATGATGCCGGGCTGGATGGCGTCCAGCATCTTCAAGCTGACCAATCCGATCGGCGTGCTCCAAGGTTACGCCGACCTCCTGGTCAACCTGTGGGACCGGGAATACCTCCTGGAAAACCGCACCATCGCCAAGTGGTTCAACGACATGCACGCCTATCCGGGCGGCATCGTGAAGGATTTCCTGGTCCGCGTCGGGCTCGACAATGCGCTGGCGAAGGGGCGGATCGAGCTGGGCGACGGCTTGGTCAGCGATTTCTCGGCCATCACCTGCCCCTATCTCGCCATCGCCGGCAAGTCGGACCAGATCGTCACCCTGGACGCCGCGCGCAAGGTGATGGACGTGGTGCCGGCCAAGGACAAACAGTTCGCCGAAGCACCGGGCGGCCATGCCGGCGTCTTCGCCGGCTCCAAGGCGCCGCGCACGACCTGGACCATCGCCGCCGACTGGCTGGCGCTGCGCTCCGCCGCGTGAGAGCCGGCGCCGCCCTCGCCCTCTTCGCCGCCCAGCTGGCGGCCGGAACGGCGCAGGCCGCCTGGACCGAAGAGCCGGGCCACGGCCTCGTCATCCTGAACACCACGGCGAGCCGCAGCAGCGGCCGTTACGAAAAACTGGAAGTCGCCCCCTATCTCCAGTTCGGCCTGGCCGAGGGTATGACCGCGATCCTGCAACCGACCTGGAGCGAGATTTCGACCACCGACGATGCCGGCGCCGGCCTCAGCAAGGTCTTCGCGGGTGCCCGCCTCCGCCTGTGGCAGGACGCGGCGGAGGTCGTCTCGCTCCAGCCCGGCCTCACCCTGTCGCCCTTCGACCAGGCCCAGTCCCGCTTGCGCGGCGGGGGTGACAGTTCGGCAGAATTACGCCTGTTGTGGGGCTGCGGCTTCGCCGAACCGTTCGAGGGCTTCGTGGTGGCCGAGGCAGCCCCCCTGCTCTCCCTCGGCGGCGACGCGTCGCTGCTCGAGGCGGACCTGACCCTGGGCTTCCGGCTCGATGCGGAAGACTTGGCCATGGTCCAGTTCGTCAACAAGCTGCCGCTCGACGGCGGGCCGGGCGGCTACCGCAAACACCAGGTGGTGCCGTCGCTCGTCCAGGACCTCGGCCTGTTCGGCCTGTCGCTGCAAATGGGCCTGCCCTGGACCTATGCCGGTGAGGACATTCCGCGAGAGATCGGCGTCTCGGCAGCACTCTGGCTCCGCTTCTGAGCGAAGCGGGCGAGCAGGTCGTCGAGGGCGAAGGGCTTGGCCAGGATCTCGATGTCACCGAGCAGATCGCGCGCCGCCGTGCGCAGATAGGCGTGCCCGCTCATCATCACGAGGCCCGCCGCCGGCACCAGGGCGCGCACCACCTGGGCGAGGCGCAAGCCGTCGACTCCGGGTGTCTCGACGTCGAGCAGGATCAGGTCGGGACCGTCCTCGGTCGCCAGGCGGGCCCCGGCCTTTCCGTCGGCCGCGACCGAGACGGCGAAACCGCTGGCGGCGAGTCCGGCTGCCAGTTCTTCGCGCAGAAGACAGTCGTCCTCGACGATCAGAACCCTGGTTTGGTCGGACATCGACAGCGCCCCCGTCAGATCGTGATAGTTTATCTGTTTCCAGTCTTTGGCGCAGCATAATATGGTATGCGACTTAAGGCTGTTGTTCCGGGGGCGGACGTGGGGCGCGGAGTTGAACGATGACGGCGGGCGGCTTGGCTGCCCCGCTGGCAGGGCTTTTTTGGGTTTTGTTGTCGGCCGCGATCCTGTTGTGGCGGCGCCGGCGCCATCGCTGCCGGATCGCGCGGTCATGACGGCCGCCGCGGTGCCGGATCCGGCCCGCCGGGACTGGGGCGGCGCCCTGGCCGGTCCCGCGGGCGATGTCTTGGTGACCCGCGGCCTGGTCACCGCGGCCTTGCGGGAGGCGGCGATCGATACCGCCCGCCTGCACCGGGCCGATCCGACCGATGCCCTGCTGGGCTGCCTTCCGATCGGCGCCCGGCCGACCCGGGCCGCGATCGCCGACCTCTATGCCCGCGACCTCGGCCTGATGCGGGCGGATCTGGCGGTGCGGCCGCTCGATCCGGAATTATTCGAGGCGCCGCGTGCCGGCTTCTATGCCGATCACCTGCTGCTGCCCTGGTACCGCGAGGGCGGTTGCCCGGTCTATGCCTGTGCCAGTCCAGATGCCGGGCTCCTCGCCCTGGCCGAGGAGCTGGCGGGCGGTCCGGTGCGGCTCGCGGTGGCGACCAGGGCCGAGATCATGGGCGCGCTGATCGCGGCGGCATCCCCCTGGCTGACCGAACAGGCGCGCGAATTGCTGCGCAGCAAAACACCCGAAGCCTCGGCCGGAACGCCGGCGCCCCGCTGGCAGTGGCGCACTGCGGCCGGCGCGGCGGCCGTGGCCGGCGCCGCCGTGCTGATCTGGCCGGACCTGGCGCTGCCGGCGTCGAGCGCGCTGGTCAGCCTGTTCTACCTCGGCAACCTGGTGCTGCGCGCCGCCCTGGTGCTGGCCGGACGGCGCCCCGGCGGTGCCGCACCGCCGCCCCTGCCGGACCACGCCCTGCCCAGCTACAGCGTATTGGTGCCGATGTATCGCGAACCGGAAGTCCTGCCCCAGCTCGCCGCCGGGCTGGACCGGTTGGACTATCCCCCTGCCCTGCTCGACATCAAGCTGGTGCTCGAGGCCGACGATCGCGAGACGCTGGATGAAGCCCTCCGTCTCGGCCTGGCGGAACGTTTCGACATCGTCCTGGTGCCGCCGTCCGAGCCGCGCACCAAGCCCAAGGCGTGCAATTTCGCCCTGCCGCTGGCCCGGGGCGAACGCCTCGTCATTTTCGATGCCGAAGACCGGCCGGAGTCGGACCAGCTCCGCCGCGCCGCCGCCGCCTTCGCTGCCGGTCCGCCGGATCTCGCCTGCGTGCAGGCCCGGCTCAATTTCGACAATGCGGAAGAGAACTGGCTGACCCGCATGTTCGCCATCGACTATGCCCTGTGGTTCGATTTCCTGCTGCCGGGGCTCGACCGGCTGGGCATGCCGCTACCCCTGGGCGGCACCTCGAACCACTTCCGCACCGCGGTGCTGCGCGAGGTCCTGGCCTGGGACCCCTTCAACGTGACCGAGGACGCCGATCTCGGGCTGCGGCTCCAGCGCCGGGGGTACAGGGTCGGGGTAATCGCCTCGACCACCTTCGAGGAAGCCAATTGCGAGATCGGCAATTGGATCCGCCAGCGCAGCCGCTGGCTGAAGGGCTATATGCTGACCTTCACGGTGCAGATGCGCAGCCCGGCCGACCTGTGGCGCCGGCTCGGTCCGCTCGGCTTCTTCGGCTTCGCCTTCTTCATCGGCGGCACCGCCCTGTCTGCCTTGATCAATCCCCTCGTCTGGGGCTGTTTCGCCCTCTGGGTGGTAGCCGGCAGTCCGCTGCTCGACCCGCTGTTCCCGGCCCCGGTGCTGGTGGTCGGCCTGTTCAACTGGCTCGGCGGCAACTTCCTCTATCTTTATCTGGCAATGCTGGCGCCCCTCAGCCGACGATGGTTCGGCCTCGTGCCCTGGGCGCTGACCGTGACGCCCTATTGGGCATTGGTTTCGATCGCCGGTTATCGCGCCCTCTGGCAGTGGATCCGCCGGCCCTTCCACTGGGACAAGACCCGCCACGGCCTGAGTCGGCAATTGCGGACCTCTTCCGCCGGGACGGTGACGTGAGAGCCACGGTCCTGCGGGTGGCCGGCGGCCTGGCCCTGGCGAGCGGCGGTGCGGCGCTGCTTCGCGGTGGGCCGACGGCCAGCCTGGCCGATCTGCCCGCCTTCGGCGCCGTCCTGCTCGCCCTGCTGCCGCTGGCCGGCAACAACGCTGCCCTCGCCCTCGCCCTCCCCGGGCTCGGCGCGGCCCTGGCCGAAGGAACCGGGGCTTGCCTCCTGGCCCTCGCCTATGCCCAGGCCGCAGCGGCGCTCGGTCGCATGGGCCGGCAGCCCGCGACCCGCGACTTGGTCACCGCCGGCCTCGCCCTGGGCACCCTGCCCTTCCTGCATCCGGCGGGCGCCGCCCTCGATTTCGCCGTCCTGCCGGCGATCGCCGCGAGCCTGCCGGCCGCCCTGGTGTCCGGGCGCGGCCTGATGGCGACCCTGCTGATCCTCGGTTTCCCGGGACTGGCCTTCGCTGCCGCCTATGGGCTGCTCGCATCCCGCTTCGGCCAGGCGCCGGGCGCACCCTTCCTGACCCTGGCCGGTCTCGGTCAGGGATTCGATGCGCGCGAGGCCACGGCCTGCTTGGCAGGCGCCCTGCCCGCCATTGTCTGGCTCTGTGGCCCGCTGCCCTGGCGCCGGCCGGACCCGGCCCTGGTGGCAGTGCCGCTCGCCGCCGGCCTGTTGCAGGGCCTGGGTGGCGGACGGGTCGAACTGGCGGCGGTCCTGGCCCCTGCGCTTCTGGCCGCGGCGAGGCAGCCGGCGCCGGCGCCGCAGGTCCGCTGGTTCGGTGCCACCCTCGCCTTGACCGGCGTGGTCGGCGCCCACTGGATCCGACTGCCGTGGACATCGTCCTGATCGATCCCGATCCGGCCCGCCGGGCGGCCTGGGCGTCACGGCTGGCCCGCCTGGGCGGCCACGCCACCTCGGCCGGAACGCCAGCCGATGCGGCCGGTGCCGCCCTTCTGCTGTTGCGGGCGCCGGAAAGCGGCGCCGTCGGGGCGTTGCTGACCCTGGCGGCCGAGAGTCCCGCAGTCTTCGCGGTGATCGCAGGGTCGGCGACGGCGGCGCTGCGCGAAGCCTGCGCGCTGGCCGGTGTCGAACTCCTGGAGGACGGCGCCGACGACGCGGCCCTCGCCCTCTTGATCCGCCATGCCGCACGGTTGCAGGGCGAACGCAGCCGGCGCCTCCATCTCGAGACCGAGAAGCGGCAACTGGCCGAACAACGGCTGGCGCTCCGCGACCTGGCCCCCTTCGAGGCCGGAAACACCATGCTCCGCCCGGCGACCGGACGCTACCGCGCCCAGCACCTGCTGGCCGCGGGACCGGCCCTGGTGATCACCCTGGCGCTCGACGGATTGGGCGCGCTGCGGGCCGGGGCCGGGGCCGATGCCGCCGGGGCGGCCGAAGCACGGATCGGCGCTTTGCTGGCCGAAGCGCCCGCTCGCCTGGGCGACATGATGCACGTGCGGGGCCCTGGCGCGGGCTGGGCCCTGTGGCGTCCCGGCCACGATCGGGAAGCGGCGGAACGGCTGGCCCTCGGGCTGCTCGACCGGGTCGAGGGCGCGGGCCTGCCCCATGGCCACGGCCGGCGCCGCCTGACACTTTCGGCCGGCATCGCGCTGGCCCCGGCCGCGAGCCCCGCCCTGTCCGCCGAGGAACGGGCCGACGCCGCCCTGGCCCGAGCCGCCGACCTCGGCGGCAACCGCATCCGCTGGGCCGACTGAAGCCCGGCCACCGCGGACTGCATGGGGTGCCGGCGCGACCGCCGATGGTCGGCCCCCGGGTGCTTCGTTAGACTTTTCCGATGCCGACCGAATCCCCTCCGCCCAGAGCCCGCCGCGAGGCCGGCCTGATTCTCGTGCTCGGCGCGTTGACCGCCTTCGCGCCGCTTTCGATCGACATGTATCTGCCGGCCTTCCCGGCGCTGGAGGCGTATTTCGCGACCACCGGCGGGGCCGTGCAGGCGACCTTGGCCGCCTTCTTCGTCGGTCTCGCTATCGGCCAGTCGGTCCATGGCCCATTGGCCGACCGGCTGGGCCGGCGCCTGCCCATGGTGATGGGCATCGCGGTCTATGTCGCCGCCTCGATCGGGGCGATCTTCGCCCCCGACATCGAGACCCTGACCCTGCTCCGCTTCCTGCAGGCGCTGGGCGGCTGTGCCGGCATCGTGATCGCCCGGGCCATGGTGCGCGACCTGTTCGACGAGCGGAATTCGGCCCGGGTCTTCTCGCTCCTGATGCTGGTCATGGGGGTGGCGCCGATCCTGGCGCCCATGGCGGGCGGGCAATTGCTGGCGATCGCCGACTGGCGCTGGATCTTCGTCGTGCTGGCGCTCTTTGGCGCCGGCTGTCTGGCCGCCGTCTTCCTGATGCTGCCGGAGACCCTGCCGCCCGAACGGCGTCAGCGCGGCGGCATCGGGCCGATCCTGGCGGCCTATGGCCAATTGCTGCGCGATCCCGTGTTCATGGGCTTTTCGCTATCGAGCGGTCTGCTGATGGCCGGCATGTTCGCCTATATCACCGGCTCGCCCCTGGTCTTCATCAAGCTCTACGGCGTCAGCCCGCAGCACTACGGCCTGCTGTTCGGCCTCAATGCCTTCGGCCTGATCGCGGCGAGCCAGATCAACGTCTTCCTGTTGAAGCGTTTCGCCGGGCGGCACATCCTGGGCACCGCGCTGCTGGCCAACAGCGCGGCGGCGCTGGTGCTGGGCGTGATCGCCACAGTCGGCACCGGGCAGCTCCTCGCGATCCTGGTGCCGCTGTTCCTGACCATTTCGAGCCTCGGCTTCGTCACCGCCAATGCCATGGCGGCGGCGATGAGCCGGGCGGGGGCGCGGGCCGGCATCGCCTCGGCCCTGATCGGCGTGCTGCAATTCTCGCTCGGCGCCGTCGGCGGCGGCCTGGTCTCGGCCTTCGACGACGGCACGGCGGCCCCCATGGGGCTCACCATCGCCGGGCTCAGCCTGGCGGGCGCTTGCGCCCACCGGCTGGTCCGGCTGGGGGCTCAGGCCTCGTAGGCGGCGCGGAACTTCTCGATCAGCACCCGGTTGTCGTGCTTCCAGGGATGGAAGCCCGGCAGGTAGTAGCCGAGGTAAATGCCGAGCACACGGCGCAGAATGCCCGGCTTCACGAAGCCGAAATAGGCCATGCGCCGGACATTGCGCAGCGTCGAGGTCTCGCCCCGCGCGTGGAGCAGGGCGAAGGCATTGTGGTGCACCTGGCCGATGAAGACCCTTGTCGCCAGCATCATGGCGCGCACGCGCATCCAGTAACCCTTGAGGCCCTTGGGCTTCACAATGTTCCAGACGTCATAGGCGACCGACTTGTGTTCGGCCTCTTCGATCGCGTGCCAGTGCCAGATGCGCGAGAATTCGGGATCGGCACCCTTCATGAAATCGTCGTGCGCGAGCAGGTCATCGGCGAGGATCGCGGTGAAATGCTCGAAGGCGCAGGTCACGGCGAGCTTGAATTCCGGGCTGTCGTCCCAGCGCGCGATCTCGTCCTTCAGGTTCTGTTCGAGCCGGCCGACATCGCCGCCGAACGCTTCGATCGCTTTGTTGTAACGCCGATGCTCACGCGAGTGGATGCCTTCCTGCTGCTGGAAGGCGGTGATCTCTTCGAGAAGCTTGGGATCGCTCACGCGGTCGCGGAAATGCACCACGGATTCGATGAAATAGGTCTCGCCGACCGGGAACAGGATCGACGCCCCGTCCATCACCGCGGTCGCCACCGGATTGCCGGCGAACCAGTTCCGCTTGTCTTCACCCGCCAGCGCGAATTTGATGTTGCGCGGCTTGATCGCTGCCATGCCCATGGTCGCTCTCCTCCGATCAGGCCTCGTAGGCCGCCTTGTATTTGTCGATCAGGTTGCGGTTGTCATGCTGCCAGGGGTGGAAGCCCGGCTTGAAATAGGCGAGATAGGCGGGCAGCGAACGGCGCAGCACGCCCGGCTTCACCAGCGAGAAATAGAAGATGCCGAGCACCGTGTTGCGGAAGCCGCCGTAACCCCGGGCACGCAGCAGGACCCGGGCGTTGTAGCGCGACTGGCCGACGAAGACGCGGGTCGCCCTCATCATGGCGCGCACACGCATCCAGTAACCCTTGAGGCCCTTGGGCTTCACCTGGTTCCAGACGTCGTAGGCGACCGACTTGTGTTCCGCCTCCTCGATCGCGTGCCAGTGCCAGATGCGCGAGAATTCGGGATCGGCGCCGGCCATGAAATCGGGATGGGCCAGCAGGTCGTCCGCCAGCATCGCGGTGAAATGCTCGAAGGCGCAGGTCAGCGCCAGCTTGTACTCGGGCGAGACACCGCGACGGTCGAGATCGTCCACCTCGGCCTGGAGGCGCGCCTCCAGCTCCGCGATATTGCCGCCGAAGGCTTCGACCGCCTTGTTGTAACGCCGGTGCTCACGCGAATGGATGCCTTCCTGCTGCTGGAAGCCGCGAATTTCCTCGAGCAGCTTGGGATCGCTGATGCGGTCGCGGAAATGCACCACGGATTCGATGAAGAAGGTCTCGCCGATCGGAAAGAGGATCGAGGCGCCGTCCATCAGGGCGGTGGCGACCGGGTTGCCGGCGAACCAGTTCCGCTTGTCTTCACCCGCCAGCGCGAACTTGATGTTGCGCGGCTTGATTTCGACCATGCTCATGTCGTGTCTCCCCTATGGGCCGGCGGCGGGTCGCGTCAGGACCGGGCCGCGGCCGGGTTTTCGTTTCTGTTCTTCGACTTGGTGGCGAATTCGAGCGCCTTGCGCACGACGGCCGAATAGGCCACCGGGAACAGGCGGGCGAGGCCGGAAATGACCCTGGCGTCGCCGCCGATGAGAATGCGGGGCGAGCGCCGCTCGATCCCGCGCAGGATGGTGGCCGCCGCCTGCTCGGGCGTGGTGCGGGCCGTCTCCTCGAAACGGCGCGCCATGGCCTCGGGCGAGTCGACGCCGGGCATCAGTTCGACGGTGCGGGCCGAGGCCGCGATATTGGTCTTGATCCCGCCCGGGTGGACGCAGCCGACATAGACGCCGCTGCCGGCCACTTCCTGGCGCAGCGTCTCGGTGAAGCCGCGCACGGCGAATTTCGCCGCGCAATAGGCGCCCTGGCCGGGCACACCGATCAGGCCGAAGACGCTCGACACATTGACGATCGAACCCCGCCCACGGGACAACATGCCGGGCAGGAACGCCTTGGTGCCATGCACCACGCCCCAGAAGTTGATGCCCATCAGCCAGTCGATCTGATCCAGCGGCAGGGCGGCGATCGAGCCGACCAGGGCGACGCCGGCATTGTTGATCACGATGTCGACCGGCCCCAGCTCGCCCGCCAGCATGTCGGCATAGGCGAAGAAGGCGGCACGGTCGGAGACGTCCAGCCGGTCGGCCCGGGCGTTGGCACCGGCGGCGCGCAATTCGGCGGCGACGGCTTCCAGGCGTTCGATGTTGACGTCCGAGAGGGCGAGACGGGCACCCCGGCGGGCCAAGTCGCGGGCCAGCGCCAAGCCGATGCCCGAAGCGGCACCAGTGATCACGGCGATTTTTCCGGCGAATGGGTCCTGAGCCATGGGTCTCTCCTCTCGCCAATGTTTTCTCATTCGACCTAACTTATGTCAACCGACAAATAAATCCGATTCCAAATCGAACCGGGGGGGATCCGAGGCTTGCATCCAGCGCGCGTGCTGCGCATTGTGCGCCTTTGACCGCTTGTTTCGGGGTTTCAGTGTCGCGTCCGGTTTTCGACGATCTGCAGGCCCGCCTGCGCTCGCTCGCCCGCGGGGACCTGCCGGCGGCAGTGGCCCTGCCCACGGGCAGCCGGGCCGAGCGTTCGGCCGCGCTGCGCGCCCGGATCGTCGAGGCGGCCAAGCCGGAATTCGCCGCCAAGGGCTATGACGGTGCCTCGGTCCGCTCCATTGCCGCGGCGGCGGGCATCGAACAGGGCCATCTCGGCTATCACTTCAAAACCAAGCGGGCGCTGTGGGAGGCGACGGTCGACACCGTCTTCGCCGATTTCCCGGAGACGGTCGCCGGCAATGTACCGCGCACCTATGAGGATGCGCGCACCGTCATGCGCACCCTGCTGCAATCCTATGCCGCCTATTGCGTGGTCTGCCCGGAACATGCCCGCATCGTCTTCAACGAGGCGGCGGGCGGGGGCGAGCGGCTGGAATGGCTGGTCGAGCGCCACATCCGGCGGCGCATCGCAGCGATCGAGCCGGTGTTCAAGGCGGCGCGCGACCGGGGTGCCGTGGCGCCGACCTCTTTCGAAGCCTTCGTGATCAGCTTCTTGGCGGCGCTGGGCCTCACCTATGCGCTGGGCAGTTTCCCGGCCGCGATCTTCGGCCCGCCCGGGGCGGACCCGGCAGGCGTGCCGCCGGTGCCTCTCGAAGAGATGATCGCCCTTTTCGTCAAGTAGTCGGGGTCAAGTAGGGCGTGCGAGGCCACCCGCCTGCTCGATGAAGGCGGCGATATCCGCGACACCGTCGCCTTTGGCGGCGCGGGCGAAGACGAAAGGCTTGTCGCCCCGCATCTTCCGGGCATCCCGGTCCATCACCGAAAGATCGGCGCCCACCAGGGGGGCGAGGTCGGTCTTGTTGATGACCAGGAGGTCGGAGCGGGTGATGCCCGGGCCGCCCTTTCGCGGAATCTTGTCGCCGGCCGAGACGTCGATCACATAGATCGTCAGGTCCGCCAGCTCCGGGCTGAAGGTGGCGGCCAGATTGTCGCCGCCGGATTCGATCAGGATGAGGTCGAGATCGGGGAAGCGCCGCCGCATCTCGGCCACGGCGGCGAGGTTGATCGAGGCATCTTCGCGGATCGCGGTATGGGGGCAGCCGCCGGTCTCGACGCCCAGGATGCGCTCGGCCTCCAGGCTGCCGGCACGGGTCAGGAATTCCGCGTCTTCCTTGGTATAGATGTCGTTGGTGATGGCCGCGATGTCGTAGCGCGCCCGGAAATGCTGGCACAGCTTGTCCATCAGCGCCGTCTTGCCCGAGCCGACCGGCCCGCCGACGCCGACACGCAGGGGGCCGCTGGGATTACGCAGAGTCATGGCTTGGAATCCTGTTCCGCGCGGGCCGGCGCCACGCGCTTCATGAAGGCGTCGAACAAGGGCACGGTGAAGGCCGTATCGCCGTGGGCCGGGCTGTAGATCATGCCCTTGGCGATGAGGGAATTGCGTAGCGGTGCGACGGCGCTGACGGCTTTTCCCAGCTTTTCGGCGATATCGCCGGAACGATGCGGACCTGGACCCAGCGCAGCCATTGCCGCCATATAGGCCTTCTCGCGGGGAGTCAGCCGGTCGAAGCGGACGCGGAAGAAGCTCGCGTCCAGCTCGGCCAGGGCTTCCAGCGTCGCGCGGTCGGCATGGGCGCGGGAGATCGGCGATTCGTCGGCGATCTGCCAGCAGTGCTTGCCCCATTCCTGCAGAAAATAGGGATAGCCCTGGGTCTCCCGCAGGATGGAGTCGATCGCCGCCTCGTCGAAATAGACGAATTCGCGCTCGGCCGGCAGCTTCAGGGCATCGCGTGCCGCAGCATCGGGCAGGCGGTCGATCGGAACGAATTCGAACAGCCGTTCGGCATAGGATTTCGCCCGTCCCATCTGGCCGAGCAGCTGCGGCAGCCCGGCGGCGACCATGGTGACGGGCAGACCGTCCTGCGCCGCACGGTGAAGAGCACCGATCAGCGCGGCCAATTCGCCCTCTCGGACGTATTGAAGCTCGTCGATGAAGAGAACCGCGGCCGACTTGCGGTCCCGGACCACGGCCCCCACCGCGGCGAAGAGATCGGCCAGATCGAGTTCGAGATCGCCGCTGTCCGCCAGGCCCGGCTCCGCATCGACGTCCAGGCTGACCTCTATGTCTCCGACCTTGGCCTTGAAACTCTTGGCAAAGCCCGCCAGCGCCCGCCAGGCGCGGCCCGCGACGACCTTGGCCGCCTCGCCCCGATCCAGGCGCAGGAGAAGGGCACGCATGTTGGGAATGAGCAACGCCGGCAGCGGCCTGTCTTCCAGCGCCTCGATCCTGATCGTACTGAAACCGCGTGCCTCGGCATCCAGCCGGATGCGGTTGAGCAGCACCGTCTTGCCGACCCCGCGGAGGCCGTAGAGGATGAAACTGCGCGCCGGCCGGCCCGCGCGAATGCGATCGAGCGCCACGGCGGCCCGTTCGATCAGCTCGTCGCGCCCGGCGAGTTCAGGCGGCGGCGTGCCCGCCCCCGGCGCGTAGGGATTGCGTCTCGGGTCCATTTGTAGGGTTCTTATCCCAAGTTACAGAAATTCAATAACTTCAGGTAAGATAGCTATAATCGCGTGGCCTTGCCAAGGGCGCCGCCTCGAGACTCAGCCGGCGGCATAGGCATGCAGGCGGTCGCCGCCGGCCGCATGGACGCTGGCGTTGAAGGAGACGATCACCCGTTCCGCCGTGCCGGCATAGGGCAGGGCCTGATGGGCGAGCCAGGACGGGAAGATGGTGAGCTGGCCGGCGACCGGCGCGACGTCCCGGTGCGGCGGCTGGAGATAGGCGTTGCCGACATCGACGAAGGCGCCGCCGAGCGTCGCGAAAGGCGGGCCGTAGAAGCGGGTCGCACCATTGGCGGCGCCATGGACGGGGTGGCGCACCCGCGCTTCCTCCGGATCGACCTGGACGACATAGACCCCGGACCAGGAGCAATTGCCGTGGGTATGGACGTCATGGAAGGCGCCCGCGTTGCTGCACTGGAACCACATGCCCTGCAGCGCCACCCGAAGGTCGAGCCCGCCATCGGGCCAATGGCCTTCATTGGCCCGGGCCGCCGTGTCGTGCACCCGGTCGACCACGAAGCGCACGAAATCCGCCCAGCCGGGCAGGGTGACGCGCTGGACGAGGTCGTCGTCGCTGGCGAAGAAGGGCCGGGCCGCCTCGCCCCGCTGGCGCCGCTGCTCGGCCCGGAGGGCGTCGAAAGCGGCGACCAGGCGGGCATTGAAGGCTTCCGCCCCGGCCAGACGGTAGATCCCGATCGGCGTCGGCCACAGGGCGTGGAAACCGGGGGCGAGGGGGCTCATCTCAGGTCCGGAACAGGCGGGTATATTGGGTCTCGTGGCGCATGGCGCAGAGGTCGGAGACCAGGCAGGCGCCGCCCAGCGCCTCGAAGGGATCGGCCGCGGGATCGAGCACCGCCGCCCGCGTAGCGACATCGTCGACCAGGGCGGCGAGGGCGGCCAGGGCGCATTGCCCGTCGGTCTGGCCGAGGGGCACGAGGCGCTGCGCCGCCGAGACCAGATTGGCCGCGAAACCATGGAGATAGGCGGCCAGCGCCGGGCGCAGCGGCACCCCGTGCAGCGCCGCCAGGGCACCGACGGCAATCGGATAGGGCAGGGGGTCGGGCAGGGCGTCGAGCCCGGCGACCGGCCAGGCATTTTCCGAGATCAGGCGGAAGGCCGTGCCCTGGGCCAGGGTCTCGACCTGGCGTTCGCGCGCCGGCACCAGGGCGGCGGCGAGTCCGGCGAGCTGCGCCAAGCGGGCACCGTCCCCCGCCGCGGCATGGGCATGGACGAAGAAGACGGCGTCGTTCCAGCCGCTGCCGGCCGCCAGGAGATCGCTCAGCCAGGCGGTGAGGCCGGCCCGATCCTTGACCCAGCCCTGTTCCACCGCCCATTCGAGGCCATGGGAATGGCTGAAGGCACCGACCGGATAGGAGGGCGACAGCCAGGCCAGCAGGCGGAACAGCGCCGCCCCGGTCAGGCCGTCGCCAGCGACCATGCCCTCAGTGGTCATGCCCGCAATGTTCGTGGCCGTGGTGGTCGTGATCATGACCGTGTTCGTGGCCATGCTTTTCGCCATGGTCGTGACCGCAGCAGGCGCCGTGTTCATGGCCGTGCTCGTGCCCGGCGTGGGCATGGTCGTCGTGGCCATGGTCGTGGCCGCAACAGGCGCCATGCTCGTGGCCGTGTTCCTGCGCATGGTCGTGGTGGCCGCCGGCATAGGCGCCGCCCTCGGGCTCGAAGGCGGCATCGATCTTGGCCACGGTGGCGCCCAGGCCGACCAGCATGTCCTCGATCACATGGTCGGGGCGGATGCGGATCGCCGCCGGCAGGAGCTGGGCCGGCAGGTGGCGGTTGCCCAGGTGCCAGGCGATGCGGACGAGATCGGCCGGCGTCTTGGCCGTGACTTCGACCAGGCGTTCCGGCGCGGCGGCGACCCGGATCACCCCGCCGCCGTCGAGCGCCAGGCCGTCGCCGTCGTTCAGCGGCACGAGCTCGGGCAGGTCCAGCAGGAACTGCTGGCGACCGGCCGAGAGCACGGCGCGGCGGCGCAGCCGCGCCTCGGAATCCAGCACCACTTCGCCGACCACCGAATCGTCGGCGAAACTGCCCTTGGGCAGAACGGCGGATGCGCGCTTCATGGCTTGTCCCTCAGAACAGGAAATAACGCTGCGCCATGGGTAGCACAGTTGCCGGCTGGCAGGTGAGAAGTTCGCCATCGGCCCGGACTTCATAGGTTTCCGGATCGACCTCGATATGAGGGCAGGCGTCGTTCAGGATCATGGAAGCCTTGGCTGCCTTCATCCGCGTGCCCTCGACCGCCGCCAGGGTGCGCTGGAGGCCCAGCTTCCGCCCGATGTCGAGGTCGAGCGCCGCCTTGGAGACGAAGGTCAGGCAGGAAGCCGCCATGGCTCGGCCGAAGGAACCGAACATGGGGCGGTAATGCACCGGCTGCGGCGTCGGGATCGAGGCGTTGGGATCGCCCATCAGGGCCTGGGTGATGGTCCCGGCCTTCAGCACCATATCCGGCTTCACGCCGAAGAAGGCAGGGGTCCAGAGCACGAGGTCGGCCAGCTTGCCCGCCTCGATCGAGCCGACATGAGTGCTGATGCCATGGGCGATCGCCGGGTTGATGGTGTATTTGGCGACATAGCGGCGGGCCCGGTAATTGTCGTTGCCCGGGCCGTCGCCGGGCAGGCTGCCCCGCTGGGTCTTCATCTTGTGCGCGGTCTGCCAGGTGCGCAGGATCACTTCACCGAGCCGGCCCATGGCCTGGCTGTCGGACGAGATGATCGAGAGCGCGCCGAGGTCGTGCAGGATGTCCTCGGCCGCGATGGTTTCCCGCCGGATCCGGCTCTCGGCGAAGGCGACGTCTTCCGGAATGCTCGAATCCAGGTGGTGGCAGACCATGAGCATGTCCAGATGCTCATCGAGCGTATTCACCGTGAAGGGCCGGGTCGGATTGGTCGAGGACGGGATCACATTGGGCAGGCCCGCGACCTTGATGATGTCCGGGGCATGGCCACCGCCCGCCCCTTCGGTATGGAAGGCGTGGATGGTGCGGCCCTTGAAGGCACCGATGGTATCCTCGACGAAGCCGGATTCGTTCAGCGTGTCGGTGTGGATCATCACCTGGACGTCGTAGTCGTCCGCGACCGAGAGGCAGCAGTCGATCGCGGCCGGCGTGGTGCCCCAATCCTCGTGCAGCTTCAAGGCACCCGCCCCGCCCAGGATCTGCTCGACCAGGCCGGCGGGATCGGAGGCATTGCCCTTGCCGGCGAACATCAGGTTGACCGGCAGGCCTTCCGCCGCCTGCAACATGCGGGCGAGATGCCAGGGCCCGGGGGTGCAGGTCGTCGCATTGGTGCCGGTGGCAGGCCCGGTGCCGCCGCCGATCAGGGTGGTGACGCCGGACGAGATCGCCTCTTCGACCTGCTGCGGGCAGATGAAATGGATGTGGCAGTCGATACCGCCGGCGGTGAGGATCTTGCCCTCGCCCGCGATCACTTCGGTGCCGGGACCGACGATGATGTCGACGCCGGGCTGGGTATCGGGATTGCCGGCCTTGCCGATGGCGGCGATCCGCCCGTCCTTGATCGCGACGTCGGCCTTCACGATGCCCCAATGGTCGAGCACCACGGCATTGGTGATCACGGTATCGACGGCACCGGCCGCCCGCGTCACCTGGGATTGGCCCTGGCCGTCGCGGATCACCTTGCCGCCGCCGAATTTCACCTCTTCGCCGTAGATCGTGTAATCCTTCTCGATCTCGATCAGAAGCTCGGTATCGGCGAGACGGATGCGGTCACCCACGGTCGGGCCGAACATGTCGGCATAGGCCGCGCGGCTCATCTTCATCGGCATGTCAAAGCTCCCCCATCACCAGGCCGCGGAAGCCGACCGCACGGCGCAAGCCCCGGAACGGCACCAGCGTGACCTCGCGCGTCTGCCCCGGCTCGAAGCGGACGGCGGTGCCGGCCGGAATGTCCAGCCTGTAACCCTTGGCAGCCATGCGGTCGAATTCGAGGCCCGCATTGGTTTCGGCGAAATGATAATGGCTGCCGACCTGGATCGGCCGGTCGCCGACATTGGCGACCGTGAGGCGGATCGCCGCCGCCCCTGCGTTCAACTCGATCTCGCCTTCGGCGGGAATGACTTCACCCGGAATCATGTCGGCACCTCAGCGGATCGGCGAATGGACGGTGACCAGCTTGGTCCCATCGGGGAAGGTGGCTTCGACCTGGACGTCGTGGATCATCTCGGGAATGCCCTCCATCACCTGGTCGCGGGTAAGCACGGTGGCGCCGGCCGCCATCAGGTCGGCCACCGAGCGGCCGTCGCGGGCACCTTCGACCACGAAATCGGTGATCAGGGCGACCGCTTCCGGATAGTTCAGCTTCACGCCGCGCTCCAGCCGCTTCCGCGCCACGATCGCCGCCATGGCGATCAGCAGCTTGTCCTTCTCCCGTGGTGAAAGATTCATGATTCAGGTCCCTCAATCGCCGGGCCGGCCGCATTCGCGGCCTTGGCTCGCTTCGCTGAAGCTTCGCGGGGCCTCAACGGCCCTTGAAAAGCTGGTTGTCAGTCCCTCAAGCGCCGGGCGGCCGCATTCGCAGCCTTGGCTCGCTTCGCTGAAGCTTCGCGGGGCCTCAACGGCCCTTGAAAAGCTGGTTGTCAGTCCCTCAAGCGCCGGGCGGCCGCATTCGCGGCCTTGGCTCGCTTCGCTGAAGCTTCGCGGGGCCTCAACGGCCCTTGAAAGCTGTGGATTCATATCTGCCAGACCCTGGGCAGGGGGCGGTGGTCGCGCAGCACGGCGAGGGCGGCGATCACCATGGGGCGCAGGTCCGCGCCGGTCGGGGCCAGCAGGCGCGCGACGATGATACCGTCGAACTCGCTGGCGCCCCAAAGGGGGAAAGGGCCTAGGGCATTGCGCAATTCGGCCAGCTTGTCGCCCCGCTCGGGCGCCGCATGGACGAGGGCGGCGATCGCCCGCGCCCCCTGGCCGACCGCCGCGCGGTCGAGCCTCGCCTGCATGTCGCCTTCGAGCGAGAGCACGTCGGCATGGACCAGGCGGCCGCCGCGGCTGAGACGCCAGGCATCGCGGAAGGAGCCGCGGCGCACCGTCTCGCCCCGCGCCGTGCGGCCGAACACTACTTGTTCGATCCCGGTGAAGCTGGCGTCGGGGGCGAGCTCGATGCGGAGGTCGCGGGCAATCGCGCAGTCGTCGAACAGGATGGTTTCCTGCGGCAACCATTCGGCGTTGGCGCCGGCGCGGATATCGAGCCGGGTGGTGAGCCGGGCGGGCAGGGGGCCGATGGCGCGATAGGCGCGTTCCGCCGCCTGACTGGCGATGGTCGCCGCGGCACCGTCTTCCCAGGTCACCGCGGTGTCGATCCGGTCGCCGCCGGTCAAGCCGCCCGCGGTATTCAGGGTGACGGCACAGGTCATCGCGCCCGCTTCCACCTTGGGGAAGCGGGCCTTGGCGCAGCCTTGCTGATAGAGGTCGCCCAGCGCGGTGATCTCGCCGCGGCGCCGGAAAGAGAGGGCGAGGCGCCCCTCCGCCCGGGCGAGGGAGGCGGTGGGTTCAGACCATGACGTGGCGGCGAACCTCGGATTCATCCAACTGGTCCTTGGGCCCGGCCAGGACGACTTCGCCCCGGTCCATGACCGCCAGCGTCTGCCCCAGTTCGTGCGCGAAATCGAAATATTGCTCGACCAGCAGGATTGCCATTTCGCCGCGATCGCGCAACAGCGCGATGACGCGGCCGATGTCCTTGATGATGGAAGGCTGGATGCCTTCGGTCGGTTCGTCGAGCACCAGGAGGCGCGGCTTCATCACCAGCGCCCGGCCGATCGCCAATTGCTGCTGCTGGCCGCCGGAAAGGTCGCCCCCGCGCCGGCGCAGCATGTTCTTCAGGACGGGGAAGAGCTCGAAGATCTCGTCCGGCACCTTGCGCTGGCCGCGCGGCAGCACGGCGAAGCCGGTCTCCAGGTTTTCGCGCACGGTGAGCAGGGGGAAGATGTCGCGCCCCTGGGGCACATAGGCGACACCGCGGCGCGCCCGCTCGAAGGGTTTCAGGCGGGTGATGTCCTCGCCCTCCCACAGGATCTTGCCGCGCGTGACCGGCTGATTGCCGGTGATCGCGCGCAAGGTCGAGGTCTTGCCGACGCCGTTCCGGCCGAGCAGGCAGGTCACCCGGCCCACTTCGGCGGTGAGCGAGACGCCGCGCAGCGCCTGGGCGGCGCCGTAGAAGAGATCGATTTTTTCGACCGACAGCATGACCCGACCCCTCAGCGACCCAGATAGACTTCGATCACGCGTTCATTGGCCTGCACCTGGTCGAGCGGGCCTTCGGCCAGCACCGAACCTTCGTGCAGCACGGTGACCTTGACGCCGAGCGCCTTCACGAAGGTCATGTCGTGTTCCACCACGACGACCGAGCGGGTCTTGTTGATCTCGACCAGGAGCTCCGCGGTTTCCGCCGTCTCGGCATCGGTCATGCCGGCGACCGGCTCGTCCACCAGGAGGAGCGCCGGCTCCTGGGCCAGCAGCATGCCGATCTCGAGCCACTGCTTCTGGCCGTGGGAGAGATCGCCGGCCAGGCGACCGGCGGCGTCCTGCAACTTGGTGAGTTCCAGGAGCTCGTCGATCCGGGCCTTCTCCTTTGCCGTCTCCCTGGCGAAGAGGACGGCGAAGGGCTTGCGCAAGCCGGCCAGCGAGAGCTGGAGATTGTCGCGCACCGTGTGGCTCTCGAACACGGTCGGCTTCTGGAACTTGCGCCCGATGCCGAGGGAGGCGATGGCGGCCTCGTCCATCTTGGTCAGGTCGACGTCGCCGTTGAAGGCGACGGTGCCGGTGTCGGGCCGCGTCTTGCCGGTGATGACATCCATCATCGTGGTCTTGCCGGCGCCGTTCGGGCCGATGATCGCCCGCATCTCGCCCGGTGCGATGACCAGCGAGAGGTCGTTCAAGGCCCGGAAACCGTCGAAGGTGACCGTGACGCCGTCGACATAGAGGAGGGGCTTCGGGGAAATGTCGCCGATCTGCATGGGGGCCCCTCCTATTCGCCGGCCGGCTTCGAGGCTTCGGCGGGAGCCGCCGCCTGGGCCTTCCGGTTGCGCGCCATCTCGATCAATTGCGGCACCGTGCCGATGATGCCCTTGGGCATCAGCAGGGTGACGAAGACGAAGAGGCCGCCCAGGGCGAAGAGCCAGAGTTCGGGCAGCACGCCGGTGAACACCGTCTTGCCGAAATTGACCACGATGGCGCCCAGCGCCGCCCCGACCAGGGTGCCGCGGCCGCCGACCGCGACCCAGACCACCGCTTCGATCGAATTCTGCGGCGCGAATTCGCCCGGGTTGATGATGCCGACCTGCGGCACATAGAGGGCGCCTGCAAAGCCCGCCACCACCGCCGAAAGGGTAAAGGCGGCGAGCTTGTAGCCCTCGACCCTGTAACCCATGAAGCGCGCCCGGCTCTCGGCGTCGCGAACGGCGATCAGCACCTTGCCGAAGCGGGACCGCGTGATCCAGCGGAAGAGCACGAAGGTTGCACCCAGCAGGATGGCCGAGGCGGTGAACAGGCCGACGCGCATGCCGTCGGTCTGCATGTTCATGCCGAGCAGGTCCTTGAAGTCGGTCAGGCCGTTGTTGCCGCCGAAACCCATGTCGTTCCGGAAGAAGGCGAGCAGCAGGGCATAGGTCATGGCCTGGGTGATGATCGAGAGATAGACGCCGGTGACGCGCGAGCGGAAGGCGAGATAGCCGAAGACGAAGGCCAGGATGCCGGGCACCAGGGCGACCATGAACATGGCGAAGAAGAAATTGTCGAAGCCGAGCCAGTACCAGGGCAGTTCCTTCCAGTTCAGGAACACCATGAAGTCCGGCAGGATCGGATCGCCGTAGACCCCGCGCGAGCCGATCTGGCGCATCAGATACATGCCCATGGCATAGCCGCCGAGGGCGAAGAAGGCGCCGTGGCCGAGCGACAGGATGCCGACATAGCCCCAGACCAGGTCGATCGCCAGGGCCAGGATGGCGTAGCAGAGATATTTGCCGAACAGCGCGACGAGGTAGGTCGGAACATGGAGCGCCGAGTCTTCCGGGGTCGCCAGGTTGGAGACGCCGATGAGCACGGTGGCGAGGGTGAGGACGAGCAGGAACCAGAAACCGGCCCTGTCGTCGCCGAAGAGACGTTTTCCGATCATCGTTCGACCGCCCTGCCTTTCTGGGGAAACAGCCCGCGCGGTTTTCGCTGGATGAACAGCACCAGGGCGACCAGCACCAGGATCTTGCCGAGCACGGCACCGGCCAGGGGTTCGAGCAGCTTGTTGGTGATGCCGAGGGTGAGGGCGCCGACCAGCGTACCCCAGAGGTTACCGACGCCGCCGAACACCACGACCATGAAGCTGTCGATGATGTAACCCTGGCCGAGGTTGGGCGAGACATTGTCGATCTGGCTGAGCGCCACCCCGGCGATGCCGGCGACGCCGGAGCCCAGGCCGAAGGTCAGGCTGTCGACCCAATTGGTGCGGATGCCCATGGAGCCCGCCATGCGCCGGTTCTGGGTCACCGCCCGCATCTGCAGACCGAAGGCGGTGCGCCGGAGCACGATCATCAGGACGACCAGCACCACGGCCGAGAAGACGATGATCCACATGCGGTTGTAGGTCAGCGTGATCCCGCCCAGCTCGAAGGCACCGGACATCCAGGACGGATTGCCCACTTCCCGGTTGGTCGGCCCGAAGATGGTGCGCACCGCCTGCTGGAGCACGAGGGAGAGGCCGAAGGTGGCGAGCAGGGTTTCCAGCGGCCGGCCGTAGAGGAAGCGGATGATCGAACGCTCGATGGCGATGCCGACCACGCCGGCGACGATGAAGGCGAGGGGAAGCGCGATCGCCAGCGAATAGTCGAACAGCCAGGGCGCTGAATTGCGGATCACCTCCTGGACCATGAAGGTCACATAGGCGCCGATCATCACCATCTCGCCATGCGCCATGTTGATGACGCCCATCACGCCGAAGGTGATGGCGAGGCCGATGGCGGCGAGCAGCAGGACGGAGCCGAGCGAGATGCCGTAATAGACGCTCTGCACCCCGGACCAGAGGGCGAGGCGGCCCTCGATGATGTCCTTGGCGTCGTCCAGCGCCTTGGCCAGTTCGGGCGATGGGCTGGGCACGTCGGACAGAAGGGCGAGGGCGTCTTGGTCGCCGTTCTCGGCGATCACTTTGACCGCTTCGAGTTTGGCCGCGTCGGCGGACCCGCCGGTCAGGATGATGGCGGCGCGGGCGCGTTCCAGCAGCGACTTGATGGCCGGATCGGTTTCCTTGGCGAGCGCCACCTCGACCACGGGCAGGGCGCCCTGGTCGCGCGACTTGAAGACGGCGGCGGCGGCCTCGCGGCGCTTGGCGGGATCGGGGCTCATCAGGGTGAGCTGGCCCATGGCGGCGTCGACCGCGCGGCGGATCCGGTTGTTGGCGCGCACCGCCTTGGCCCCCGGCGGGGCCCCGGCCAGGGCTTCGCCGGTGGCGGCGGCGTGATAGGTGCCGGCCGCGTCCTTGTAGACGATGCCGCCGTCGGCGCCGACGAAGAGCCTGCCGTCGGCCAGTGCCTGGAGGACATCGATGGCGGCGGGATCGGCGCTGGACACCAGGTCCTGCACGCCCTTTTCGATGTCGTCATAGGAAGAGGAAGCGAAGAGCTTCAAGGAATCGGCGAGCTGATCGGCCCGGGCGGGCAGGACCGCGGCGATCAAAGCGAAGAGCAGAAGGGCGAAAATCCGGAACCCGGAACGGGTCGAGGAGAGCATGGAGCGACCGCCTCTCGTACCATGCGCGGAACGCGCGAACTGGATGCTGATGGCCCTTGGGCCGAAATCCTCGAAAGAGGCCCCGGGCAGGGCGAACCTGCCCGGGGTGCAAGTCGAGGGAGGAGACCAGACGCAAACAACAGGAAATCAGTTTCGAACCAGGACTTTAAGTATTTCTTTGAATATTCCTTTGTTGATCGGAAGTCCGGGCAATTACTTGCCCGAACCGCCGCACTTGCCGGTGACCACATTGAAGTTGCCGCACTTGAGCGGCGAACGCCAATCCGAGATCAGGTCCTTCGAGCCTTCGAGGTAGTCGGACCATTCGTCACCCATGACCAGGCCGGCGGTCTGCGAGACGATGTTGAACTGGCCGTCGGCCTTGATCTCGCCGATCAGCACGGGCTTGGTGATGTGGTGGTTCGGCATCATGGCCGAATAGCCGCCGGTCAGGTTGGGCACGGTGACGCCGATCAGCGCGTCGATGACCTTGTCCGGATCGGTGGTGCCGGCCTTTTCGACCGCCTTCACCCACATGTTGAAGCCGATGACATGGGCTTCCATCGGGTCGTTGGTGACGCGCTTCGGATTGTTGGTGAACGCCTGCCACTTGGCGATGAAGGCCTTGTTCTCCGGCGTGTCGACCGACATGAAGTAGTTCCAGGCGGCCAGGTGACCGACCAGGTTCGAGGTGTCGAGACCCGCGAGCTCTTCTTCGCCGACCGAGAAGGCGACCACCGGAATGTCGGTCGCCTTGATGCCCTGGTTGGCCAGTTCCTTGTAGAAGGGCACGTTGGCGTCGCCGTTGATGGTCGAGACCACGGCGGTCTTCTTGCCGGCCGAGCCGAACTTCTTGATGTCGGCGACGATCGTCTGCCAGTCGGAATGACCGAACGGCGTGTAGTTGATCATGATGTCCTCGGGCTTCACGCCCTTGGCCTTCAGATAGGCCTCGAGGATCTTGTTGGTGGTGCGCGGATAGACGTAGTCGGTACCGGCGAGGACCCAGCGCTTCACGCCTTCCTCTTCCATCAGGTAGTCGACGGCCGGGACCGCCTGCTGGTTGGGGGCGGCGCCGGTGTAGAAGATGTTGCGCGAGGATTCTTCACCCTCGTATTGCACCGGGTAGAACAGGATGTTGTTCAGTTCCTCGAACGCCGGCAGCACCGACTTGCGCGAGACCGAAGTCCAGCAGCCGAACACGGCCGAGACCTTGTCCTGCGAAATGAGTTCGACGGCCTTTTCGCGGAACAGCGGCCAGTTCGACGCCGGGTCGACCACCACCGCCTCGAGCTTCTTGCCGAGGAGGCCGCCCTTCTTGTTCTGCTCGTCGATGAGCATCAGCATGACGTCCTTCAGCGTGGTCTCGCTGATCGCCATGGTGCCGGACAGGGAGTGGAGCACGCCAACCTTGATGGTGTCTTCGGCCTGGGCGCCCGAGACGGCCCCGACCACCGCCGCGGCGCCGAGGACCGCCCCGGCCAACCATTTCGTGAACCTCGTCGACATTCGTAACCCCCCAACCCTGTCTGATCCGAAGGCCGCGGAGCCGCGGCCGGCCTGAACGGTCCCGGGGTCGCCCCCGCCGTTGGCCGGAGAGTCGCAAGAGCTATGCCAAGGCTGTTTCTTGGGGGTGAACGCGGCCTGTATGCATGGCTTGCAGACCGAAGACACAGGGCAGAGGGCGCCGAAATACGGCACGCAGGGGTCGAATTGCGAGCAAGACTAAGGCAAATTGCGGAGCGGCCGCCCAAATTTTAAGCAGAGATGCCGGCCGGCTTCCCCGAAGGGAGCGCCGGCCGGCCTCACAGGGTCAGGCGACGGTCAGCGAGACCTCGATATTGCCCCGCGTCGCGTTGGAATAGGGGCACACGACATGGGCCTTCTGCACCAGCTCCTCGGCCACCGCGCGCTCCACGCCGGGCACGGAAACCGTAAGGGAAACGGCCAGTCCGAAGCCGGTCGGGATCGGGCCGATCGAGACGGCGGCCGAGACTTTCGCCGCGTCGGGCAGCGCCACCTTGGCGGCGCGGGCGACGAATTTCAGCGCGCTCAAAAAACAGGCAGAATAGCCGGAGGCGAAGAGCTGTTCCGGATTGGTGCCGGGGCCGCTGTCGCCGCCCAGTTCCTTCGGCACCGAGAGTTTGACCGAGAGGCGGCCGTCGTCGGTCGCCGCGGAACCGTCGCGGCCGCCGGTGGCGGAGGCATGAGCGGTGTAGAGGATCTTGTCAGGCATCTTGGGTCTCCCGTGTTGATGGGAGATATATAGCGTTCAATTAAATTGTACGCAATATAATATTCCGGCGCAGGACCTATGCGCCGGCCGCCAACCTCTCCCGGAAGGCGGCGACGGCGGCGCGCAGCGCCATCACCTCGGGTCCCGGGGCGCCCAGGCTGCACACCAGCGCCTCGTAGTGTTTCCGTGCCTCGGCCTGGAGGGTGCGGCCGGCCTCGGTCAGCAGGATGCGGACCTGGCGCTCGTCGGCGGGATCGCGCCGGCGTTCGACCATGCCCTGGGCTTCGAGACGCTTCAGCAGAGGGGTGAGGGTGCCGGAATCGAGATAGAGCTTTTCGCCCAGCGCGCCCACGGTGAGGTCGTCCGCCTCCCACAGCACCAGCATGACCAGATATTGCGGATAGGTCAGGCCGAGTGCCGTCAGCATGGGCCGATAGGCTTTGGTCATCAGATGCGACGCCGAATAGAGGGCGAAGCAGAGCTGGTCGTCGAGGTGGAGGGACAGGCCCTTCGGCGCTTCGGTCACGGCGATACTCCGGCTGATCACCGGAAATATATAGTGCGCAATCGACTTGTGCACGAGGGATAGAGCTCAGCTCTTTCCCGGGGTCTCGTCCCGGGTCAGGTAATAGGCCGCCAGGATCGGCAGGAAGGTGACCGCGATGACGAAGACGGCGACCACATTGGTGACCGGCCGCTGTCTGGGCCGCACCAGTTCGGACAGCATCCAGATCGGCAGGGTGGACTGCTGGCCCGCCGTGAAGGTGGTCACGATCACTTCGTCGAAGGAGAGCGCGAAGGCGAGCATGCCGCCGGCCAGCAGGGCGGTCGCGATATTGGGCAGCACGACGTGGCGGAAGGTCTGGAAACCGTCCGCCCCGAGGTCCATGGAGGCTTCGACCAGGCTGCCCGACAGGCGCCGGAAACGCGCCACCGCATTGTTGTAGACGACGACGATGCAGAAGGTGGCATGGCCCAGCACGATGGTGAGAATGCCGTAGTCGAAGTCGAGCAGGTTGAAGGCGGCGCGCAGCGCGATGCCGGTGACGATCCCGGGCAGGGCGATCGGCAGGATCACCAGGAGGGACAGGCCCTCCCGCCCGAAGAACTGCCGCCGCGCCAGTGCCGCCGCGATCAACGTGCCGAGCACCATGGCGATCGCGGTCGCCGCCAGGGCCACCTGGACCGAGAGCGAAATGGCCGACCAGATGTCGTCCCGCCCGAAGGCGACGCCGAACCATTTGAGCGTCAGGCCCGGCGGCGGGAATTGATAGGACTTCTCCTCCGTCGTGAAGGCATAGAGGAGGACGAAGAGCAGCGGCACATGGAGGAACAGCAGGCCGCCGAGGGCGGCCGCCTTGAGCGGGCGGGAGGCGCGGTCAAAGGGCATCGAAGGCCCCCATCCGCTTGGCCGCCCAGAGGTAGAGGCCCATGATCGCGACCGGCACCACGGTGAAGGCGGCGGCGAGCGGCACATTGCCCGCCGTGCCCTGCTGGGTCAGCACCGCCTGGCCGATGAAGAGCGTCGAGCCGCCGACGATCTGCGGGATGATGTAGTCGCCGAGGGTGAGCGAGAAGGTGAAGATCGAGCCGGCGATCATGCCCGGCAGGGCCAAGGGCAGGATCACGTGGCGGAAGGTCTGGCCCGGCCGGGCGCCCAGGTCCTGCGAGGCTTCGACCAGGTTGTGCGGCACCCGTTCGAGCGAGGCCTGCAAGGGCAGGATCATGTAGGGCAGCCAGACATAGGTGAAGGTGAGGAAAGTGCCGATATAGGAGGTCGACAGGCTGGGGCCGCCGATCACCGGGATCGCCAGGATCGCATCGACCAGCCAGGTGAGGCCCAGGCTCTGCGCCGCCCAGGAAACGATGCCTTCCTTGGCCAGGATCAGCTTCCAGGCATAGACCTTGACCAGATAGGACGACCACAGCGGCATCATCACCAAAAGATAGAAGGCCGCCTTCATCCGCCCCCGGGCATAGCGCGCGGCGTAATAGGCGATCGGAAAGGCCAGCGCCGCCGAAGCCAGTGTCACCGCCGCCGCCATTGCGACCGTGCGGATGACGATGTCCAGATTGGCGAGCTGGAAGAGCTGGCCATAGGTCGAAAGGGTCAGGGTGTAGTCGATCGTCCCCGAGAATTCGTCGATCGAGAAAAAGCTCTGCGCCAGCAGGGCGAAGAGCGAACCCAGATAGATGATGCCGAGCCAGAGCAGCGGCGGCGTCAGCAGCAGCGCCAGATAGACGCCGGGCCGGCGCAGCAGGAAGTCCGACAGGCCGCGAAGCGGCCCGCGCGGTGCGGCCAGGACGGCGGTGGTCACACCGCCTCCATGGCCCAGAGGGCGCTCAACGGAAAGCCCAGGGTGACGGCGGCGCCGGGCGCCAGGCCTGCGCCTTCCGCCGCGGGCAGGGCGACCGCGAGCCGCGTGGCCGCGTCCACCGCGACCAGCAGGCGGCGCGAGGCGCCGTGATATTGGGCATCCTCGATCCTTCCGGGCAGCGACGCCCAGCCTTCCGGCGCCGGGCCGTCGAGCAGGGAGAGCGCTTCCGGGCGGAGCGAGCAGGGCGCCGCCGGCCCGCCGAGCGCCTGAGCCAGGCCCGCCTCGATCACGTTGGAGGCGCCGACGAAACGGGCGACGAAGGGCGTGCGCGGGCGTTCGTAGATGTCTTCCGGCGGGCCGACCTGGACGATCCGCCCCTCGGCGAAGACCGCCACCCGGTCGGACATGGAGAGCGCCTCGCCCTGGTCGTGGGTGACGAAGACGAAGGTGGTGCCGAGCTTTCGTTGCAGCGCCTTCAGCTCGACCTGCATTTCCTCGCGGAGCTTGAGGTCGAGGGCGCCCAGGGGCTCGTCGAGCAGGAGGACGCGGGGCTTGTTGACCAGCGCCCGGGCCAGCGCCACGCGCTGGCGCTGGCCGCCGGAGAGCTGGGCCGGCCGCCGCTCGCCGTGGGAATCCAGGCGAACCAGGGCGAGGGCCGCCCGGGCCTCGGCATGGCGCTGCGCCTTGGGCACGCCCTTCACCATCAGGCCATAGGCGACATTGTCGAGCACATTCATATGCGGGAACAGGGCGTAGTCCTGGAACACGGTGTTCACCGCCCTTGCATAGGGCGGCACGCCGGCCGAGGGCACGCCGAAGATCTCGATCTCGCCTTCGCTCGGCTGTTCGAAGCCGGCGATGAGGCGAAGGCAGGTGGTCTTGCCGGAGCCCGACGGGCCGAGCATCGAGAAGAATTCGCCGGGGGCGATGTCGAGGTCGACGCCGTCGACGGCGCGCACAGCCCCGAAATGGCGGGCCACGGCACGGAAACGGACGGCGGGAGCGGATGAGGTCATCAGGATCTTCTGGCGAAACGGGTCAGGCCCGCCACCCCGCGCCGGGGGCGGCGATGCCTAGGGGTCGCGCGGCCCCGGCGCGCCGCCGGGGCCGCGCCGGTTGCAGGATCAGCGACCGCCCAGGATGGCGATGTAATCCGTGACCCAGCGGTAGTAGGGCACGCAGGCTTCCTGCGACTTGCACTTGGTGACCGGGGTCCGCCAGAAGTGGATCTTGTCGAAGTCGCCCAGGCCGTTGGTGGCGCAGCCCTCGTCGCCCAGCAGGGCATTGCCCTTGCAGGCGGCGAGCACCACGGGCACCGAGCCGAACCAGGCCGCCAGGTCGCCCTGGAGCTTGGGTTGCAGCGAATGCTCCATCCACATGTAGGCGCAGTTCGGATGGGCGGCATCGGCATGCATCATGGTGGTGTCGGCCCAGCCGGTGGCGCCTTCCTCGGGGATCGTGGAGGCGGCGGGCTTGCCCTGGCTCTTCAGCAGGTTGACCTGGAACGGCCAGGAGGAAGAGGCGACGACGCCTTCGTTGTTGAAGTCGTCCACCTGCATCATGGCGTCGTGCCAATAGCGGCTGACCAGGGCGTGCTGGGCGCGCAGCAGCTCGAGGGCCGCCTTGTACTGGTCCTCGTTCAGCTCGTAGGGGTCCTTGATGCCGAGTTCGGGCTTGGTCTTCATCAGATAGAGGGCGGCGTCGGCGATATAGATCGGGCCGTCGAAGGCCTGGACGCGGCCCTTGTTGGGCTTGCCGTCCGGCAGGTCCTGGGCGGTGAAGACCACGCTCCACGACTTGGGCGGGGCATCCTTGAAGACCGTGGTGTTATACATCAGCACGTTGGAGCCCCACTGATAGGGCACGCCGTAGTGCTTGCCGTCGACCGTGTGCCAGGGCGCATCGGCCAGGCGCGGGTCGACGTTCTTCCAGCTCGGGATCAGCTTGGTGTTGATCTCCTGCACCTTCTTGCCGGAAATCATGCGGAGCGAGGCATCGCCCGAAGCGGTGACCAGGTCGAAGCCGCCCTCGTTCATCAGGGCGACCATCTCGTCCGAGGTGCCGGCGGTCTTCACGCGGACCTTGCAGCCGGTCTCCTTCTCGAAGTCGGTGACCCAGTCGTAGGCCTTGTCGCTCTCGCCCCGCTCGATATAGCCGGGCCAGGCGACGATATCGACGAAGCCCTCCGCCTTGCCGATCTTGGTCAAGGGCGCCGCCCCCGCGGCACCCGACAGGGCCCCCATCACTGCCGCAGTACAGGCGGCAACCACCAGCTTCTTCATGGCCTCACCCCTCGTGCTTCGCACTGGTCGCGCTTGGCGTCTGTGTTTTCCCACCGGGAAAATACGCATCCCGGCAGGGGGACAGTATGAAGCGAGGTCCGCGATCTAGTCCATATGGCCGCTGCGAGCAGCGCGCGCCCATGATGTTCTCGCTTCGCTAAACCCGGATCGGCGCAAAGCGCCACCGAATCAGGGAATAACGAACAGGGGAAACGCATGAAGCGCAGGGACTTCATGACGGGGGCCGCCGCCGCGCTGGCCTTCGCCGGCCGGGCATCGGCCAAGGCGGCGAGCGAAGAGCTCGCCAAGCTGGGCAGCACGCTGACGGCCTTCGGGGCGCAGAAGGAAGGCAGCGCCGACGGGCTGCTGGTGCCCTATGCCGGCAAATGGCTGGGCGCGCCGCCGGGCATCGCCTTCGCCGGCACGGGCAAGCCCCAGGCGAACCCCTATGCCGGGGAAAAGCCGCTGTTCTCGATCGACGCCAAGAATTTCCAGAAGCACGCGGCCCGGCTCAGCGAAGGCCAGAAGGCCATGCTGCAGAAATATCCGGCCAGCTTCCGGATGGACGTCTATCCCTGCCACCGGGATTTCCGTTTCGACGATGCGCTGCTGGCCAATCTGAAGCTCAATGCCGCCGAAGCCGCGCTGACGCCGGACGGCGAAGGCGTCACCGGGGTCTTCGGCGCACCCGCCTTTCCCTTCCCCAAGACCGGGCTCGAGCTGATCTGGAACGCCGTCACCGTGCCGCGCCCCTTCACCGTGCGCGGCACGATGGACGAGGCGGTGGTCTATCCGAACGGCAATATCGCCTGGGGTGCCCAGAAGTGGGACATCTATTGCCCGTCCTACGATCCCGCGGTGAAGCGGGCGACCTTCGACGGCACCTCGGCCCTGGTCTATCGCACCACGATGAAGCCGGAACGGGAGTCGGGCACGGTCGCCCTGGCCCGGGAATATTGGGATTTCGCCAACCGCCCGACCCAGGCCTGGACCTATGTCCCCGGCACCCGCCGGGTCAAGCAGGTGGCCGAAGTGGCGGGCGACTATCCGCTCGGCCCCGGCGGCTTCCACACGGTCGACGATACCGGCCTCTGGGCCCAGTCACCCAAGCGCTACGACTGGGAACTGGCCGGCAAGCAGGAGATCTTCGTCCCCTACAATAATTTCGCCATCGACGATCCCGCGCTTCGCTACAAGGACCTGCTCGGCCTCTCGCACCTCAATCCCGCCTTCGTGCGCTGGGAATTGCATCGCTGCTGGGTCGTGAAG
The DNA here is from genome assembly GCF_041650655.1 of Zavarzinia sp. Lineage (GTDB taxonomy): Bacteria > Pseudomonadota > Alphaproteobacteria > Zavarziniales > Zavarziniaceae > Zavarzinia. The sequence continues at coordinate 1,958 of NZ_JBAZKR010000012.1, read as the reverse complement.
GCCCGGCTGAAGCCGGGGCTTCGCCATGTCTATGGTGCGCGCACGATCTATCTCGACGAAGATTCGCTCAATCCCGTGGTGGCCGATCTCTACGACCTGCGCGGCAATCTCTATCGCTTCGCGATGAACACCATCGCCTATGACTATGCGACCCGCATTCTGGGCCAGCATGTCACCGTCTATCACGACCTCGTCTCGGGCGCCTATATGGCGGACCGGCTCTCGAACGAGGTGACCGACCGCGTCCGCTGCAACGAGGGCGGCCGGACGGCGGGGGACTACACGCCCCAGGCCCTGCAGCGCCGCGTGACCTGAGGGGACGGCCCGGCGGAGGCTGGCCATGCGCGGGGCGCCATTGCCGGCGTCCCGCGTCCGGCGTAGAACGCCGGCCTGACGCCTGCGATTGGATCCCGCCTTGGCCTTGCCCGCCTCTCTCCTGCCGTCCCCGACCGGTCCCGCCGAACAGGCGATGCTGAATGCCGCCTACGACCGGCTGGCGGCCGAGGCGCGGCTGCTGCCGATCAAGGTAACCGGCTTCTATGGCAAGAAGCTGGCGGCCGAACTGGCGGTGCTCGGCCATACCGAGGGGCCGCTGCACCGGATCGCCTATCCGAGCCGGGAGCGGCTGTCGCAGCGGGCGCCGGGCGAAGTGGCCGATTTCGTCGACGACCGGGCCAACATGAAGACCGGCTCGCCCGCCATCGTGCAGAAATATGCCGACCGGGTGCTGTTCCTGGCGACGCCGCTGTGCGCCGGCCATTGCCAATATTGCTTCCGCCAGGACGTGCTGGCCGAGATGCAGGGCGAAGACCCGGCCGATCTTTCCGAGACCTTGGAAGCGCTGGTCGCCCATGTCCGGGCCAATCCGGCGATCACCGAGGTGATCCTCTCCGGCGGCGATCCGCTGACACTGTCGCCCGCCGCCCTGGGCCTGGTGCTGGACCGCCTGCGCGGCTTGGCCCAACTGACCTCGATCCGGCTGCACACGCGGGTCGCCGCCTTCGCGCCCCAATTCTTCGCCAAGGGCGACAAGATCCGCCTGCTGGCCGAGGCGGACGTCCGCCTGGTGCACCATCTGGTGCATCCCTACGAAGTCTGCGACGAGGTCGCGGACATGCTGCGCCGGCTGAATGCCGCCGGCATCCGGCAATACAACCAGTTCCCGATCCTGCGTGGCGTGAACGACGACGCCGGCCTGCTCGCCCGCCATATCCGCCGGCTGGACGAGCTCCGCGTCCGCACCATCTCTCTCTTCGCGCCCGACCCGATCCATTATTCGGCCGCCTTCCGCCTGACCCTGGACCGGCTCTTCGCCCTGCACGACCAACTCTCGGCCGAAACGCCGAGCTGGATCAATGCCGCCGCGTTGACCTTCGACAGCCCGCTCGGCAAATTCCGCCGCGAGCATCTGGTCTCGCGCGACCGCGCCCGCGGCCTCGCCCTGTTCCGCCACCGCGGCCGCGACATTCCCTATCACGACCTGCCCGAAGCGCTGGACCTGCCCGGCGATCCGGCCGTGATGCTCTGGCGGGACGGCGCCCCGGCGTAAGGCTCAGTCGAGCGCCAACACATCGGCCATGGAATAGAGACCGGCGGGCTTGCCGGCGGCCCAGAGGGCGGCATGGACGGCGCCGCGGGCGAAGATGCCGCGGTCGGTCGCCTTGTGGGCGAGTTCCAGGCGCTCACCGTCGGCGGCGAAGATCACGCTGTGCTCGCCCACCACGTCACCGCCGCGCAGCGTGGCGAAGCCGATATGGCCCTGCAGCCGGGCGCCGGTATGGCCGTCGCGCACCCGGTCCGAGACCGCGGCGAGCTCGACGCCGCGCCCGGCCGCCGCCGCCTTGCCCAGCGCCAGCGCGGTGCCCGAGGGGGCATCGACCTTGTGGCGGTGGTGCATTTCGACGATTTCGACGTCCCATTCCGCCGGTCCCAGGATCGAAGCGACCTTCTGGGTCAGC
>NZ_JBAZKR010000011.1:0-62394 GCF_041650655.1 Zavarzinia sp. | reverse complement strand
TGGCGCAACCGGGCCGAATTCGCCACCGGGCGGGACGAGATCGTCGCCCTGCTGACGCGAAAATGGGCGCGCGAGTTGGACTATCGCCTGATCAAGGAATTGTGGAGCCACGACGGCAACCGCATCTCGGTCCGCTTCGTCTATGAATTCCACGACGATTCGGGCACCTGGTTCCGCGCTTACGGCAACGAACAGTGGGAATTCGACGAATCCGGCCTGATGCGCCGGCGCGAGGCCAGCATCAACGAGCGCCCGATCGCCGAGGCGGAGCGCAAGTTCCACTGGCCCCTGGGGCGCCGGCCGGACGACCATCCGGGCCTTTCCGACCTCGGCCTCTGAGATGGCACGACAGATCGCCGAGCGGGCGGAAATCGTGCCCCTGCTCGGCGAAGTCTTCCGCGAACACGGCTACGAGGGCGCCAGCCTCTCCGTGATCGGCAAGGCCACCGGCCTCGGCAAGGGCAGCCTCTATCACTTCTTCCCCGGCGGGAAGGAAGAGATGGCGGCCGCCGTGCTGGCCGAGGTCGACGCCTGGTTCGAAGCCCACATCTACGCCCCCCTGCGCGACGAGACGGATGCCGCCGCGGCCCTCGCCCGCACGACGGAAGCGGTGATCGCCTATTTCCGCAGCGGGCGGCGCGTCTGCCTGGTCGGCGCCTTCGCGCTGGACCAGACGCGCGACCGTTTCGCCGCCGCGATCCGACGCTATTTCGCCCGCTGGGTCGAGGCCCTGGCCGAGGCCCTGACCCGGCTCGGCCGCGATCCGGCCGCGGCCCGGGCGGCGGCGGAGGGCGCCGTCGCCTCGCTCCAGGGCGCCTTGGTGCTGGCCCGCGCGACCGGCGAGCCGGCCCTGTTCGAGCGCGTGGTCCGCCGCGACCTCGCCGCCCTGCTCGCGCCCTGATATTGCACTGCGGTATTTACGGCCGGCGCGGACGTGTTACCATTCCTTTGCAATGATGCCGTTCCATGATCAGGACGCCGCGAATTGGCGGCGTCCCGAATGTCTCAGTCACCCAGAGGTCTTGTCGATGAACTGATGGTTCGATAAACGGGGAGTTCTGCATGAGCGATCTCGCGCGTATGCTGTCCGACTATCGCCTGACGACGGCGGAAATACTCTACCACCTGCCGGATCACCCGAGCCTGCTGCAGAGTTATACTTGGCAAAGGCTCGATCTGGCGCCCCGTTTTCCCGAACTGAAGAAGTTCCTCGACTTCTGGGAAGCCAATCTGGACGGTAAGCTCCATTCCGTGAAGGTGATGAGCAGCCGCATCATCAAGCCGGCCGAATTCCGCAACGTGCAGAATTACTTGACCCTGCACTGAAGCGGGCCAGGGCGGCGCGAAGGGCCCGTCAGGCGAAGGCGGCGGGCACTTCCGAGAAGCGGAGCGGTGCGCCGATCGGTGTGCCCAGCACTTCGCCGTCCTGCATCACCAGATGGCCGCGGATCACCGTGGCCATCGGCCAGCCGGTCACCACGTCGCCCTCGAAGGGGCTCCAACCGCAGCGGCTGGCGAGCCAGTCGGCCGTGATCTCGCGCGTCGCGGAAAGGTCGACCAGGGTGAGGTCGGCGTCGTAACCGACCGCGATCCGTCCCTTGGCGGCCAGGCCGAAGATGCGCTGGGCGCCGGCGCTGGTGAGATCGACCACCCGTTCGAGAGTGAGGCGGCCCTTGGCGGCATGGTCGAGCAACAGGGGCAGCAGGGTCTGCACCCCGGGCATCCCCGAAGGGCTGGCCGGATAGGGCTTGGCCTTCTCTTCCCGCGTGTGGGGTGCGTGGTCGGAGCCGATCACGTCGACGATGCCGGCCCGCACCGCCTCCCACAGGCCGGCGCGGTGATGCTCCTCGCGGATGGGCGGGTTCATCTGGGCGAACGTGCCGAGGCGGCGATAGGCTTCGGGCGCGGCCAGGGTGAGGTGCTGGGGTGTCGTCTCCACCGTCACCAGGTCCTTGTGGCCGGCCAGGAACTCCATCTCTTCCGCCGTGGTGACATGGAGGACGTGGATGCGCCGACCGAGGCGCCGGGCAATGGCGACGGCTCGTTTGGTTGCCAGCAGGGCGGATTCGGCATCGCGCCAATTGCAGTGATCGGCCGGATCGCCCGAATCGGCGATCGCACGGCGTTCCTTCAGGCGGGCCTCGTCCTCGGCATGGACGGCGATGCGCCGCCGCCCGGTCGACAGCACCTTTTCGAGCCCCGCATCCTCGGCGACCAGGAGGGATCCGGTCGATGCCCCCATGAACACCTTGATGCCGGCACAGCCCGGCATCGCCTCCATGGCGGCGAGCGCCCCCATGTTGTCCTCGGTGGCACCGGCATAGAAGGCATGGTCGCACCACATGCGCCCAGCGGCGCGGCGGAGCTTGTCGTCCAGTTCGTCCGGCGTGGTGGTCGAAGGCTTGGTGTTGGGCATCTCGAAGACGGCGGTGACGCCGCCCTTCACCGCCGCCAGGCTGCCGGAGGCGAGGTCTTCCTTCTGTTCGAGGCCGGGCTCGCGGAAATGCACCTGGCTGTCGATCACGCCGGGCAGGACATGCAGGCCGCGGGCGTCGATGCGCGCTCCCGCATCGGCCCGGGAAAGGTCGCCGATCGCCGCGATCCGCCCGCCGCGAATGCCGACATCGGCAACCGCGCGGCCGTTCTGGTTGACGACAGTGCCGCCCGCAACGAGCAGATCGAAGGTCTGAGCCATGTGAAGAATTCCTGAGGGCGGCGGATCCGTTGACCGGCCCGGGACGGCCGTGCCATCTCTGGTACCAGATTCGAGGAAGCCGCGGCACCGATATGCATATCCTGAACGTGATGCTGGGCAAGGGCGCGGGCGGTGTCGAGCAGGCGGCGATAGACTATCACCGCGCGCTGACCGGGCAAGGCCATCGGGTCACCAATGTGACCCGGCCGGGCGCCTGGGTCGACAGCCGCCTCGATGCGCTGGGGGCGGAACGCCTGTCCCTGCCGCATCTCGGCGAATGGGACCCCCTCGCCCGCTACCGCCTGCGCCGGATCATGCGGACGCTGGCGCCCGATGCCGTGATCGCCCATTCCAACCGGGCTCTCGGCCTGTGCACCCTGGCCTCGCGGCGGCGCTGGCCGGTGGTCGCGGTGACCCACAATTACAGCATCCGAAGGGTCGTGCGGGCCGATGCGGCGATGTGCATCACGCGCGACCTCTGCGCCCGAGTGATCGCCCTCGGTCTGCCCGAGGCCCGCGTCTTCCATATTCCCAACATGGTCGAGGTCGACGTGCCGGTGAACGGCCCCGAAGCCCACCACCCGCCGGTGATCGGCAGCATGGGCCGTTTCGTCGCCAAGAAGGGCTTCGACGTCATGATCGACGCCCTCGCCCTGCTGCGGCGGCGCGGCACCGACTTCCGCGCCGTGCTGGGCGGCAGCGGCGAGGGGGAGGCCGAATTGCGCGCGCGGGCGGTGGCGGCCGGCCTCGGCGACAGTCTCGCCTTCGCCGGCTGGATCGACGATCGCGACCGCTTCTTCGCCGGCATCGACCTGTTCTGCCTGCCCTCGCACCACGAGCCCTTCGGCATCGTCGCGATCGAAGCCTTCGCCCATGGCGTCGCCCTGGTCTCGACCGCGTCCGAAGGCCCGCGCGAGATCATCGATGGCGAGAACGGCATTCTGGTGCCGCTGAACGACGCCCCGGCCCTGGCCGAGGCGCTGGCCGCGCTGCTGGCGAACGATGCCCGGCGCGCCGAGGTCGCGGCCGCCGGCCGGCGCGCGGCGGTCGAGACCTATTCGATCGCGGCGGGGGGCCGCCGGCTGTCGGCGGCCCTTTCGGCCCTGCTCGGCCGTACAGCCTGATCAGGCCGCGGTCGAGGTGCCGGGCAGCTTGTAATCCTTGAAATCCTCGCGGAGCTTGGTCTTCAGGAGTTTGCCGGTCGCGGTATGGGGCAGTTCGTCGACGAAGACGATGTCGTCCGGCATCCACCACTTGGCGATCTTGCCGTTGAGGAAGGCCAGCAGCTCTTCACGGCTGACATCCTTGCCGGGCTTGCGCACGACGATCAGCAGCGGACGCTCGTCCCACTTGGGATGGACGACGCCGATCACCGCCGCCTCGGCCACGGCCGGGTGGCCGACCGCGGCGTTTTCGAGATCGATCGACGAGATCCATTCGCCGCCCGACTTGATCACGTCCTTGGCGCGGTCCGTGATCTGCATGAAGCCTTCTTCGTCCAGCGTGGCGACGTCGCCGGTGTCGAAATAGCCGTCGTCGTCCAGGATCACGCCGCCTTCGCCCTTCAGATAGGCGCCGGCGATCCAGGGCCCGCGCACCTTGAGGTGGCCGAAGGCCTTGCCGTCACGCGGCAGTTCCTTGCCGTCGTCGTCGGTGATCTTCATCTCGACGCAGAAGACGGCGCGGCCCTGCTTGCACTGGAGGTCCATGCGCTTTTCGAGCGGCCACTGGTCCATCCCGGCCTTCAACGTGCCGAGGGTACCGAGCGGGCTCATCTCGGTCATGCCCCAGGCGTGGCAGACGGAAACGCCGTATTTGGTCTCGAAAGTCTCGATCATGCTGCGCGGCGCGGCGGAACCGCCGATCACCACCCGCTTCAGGGTGGAGAGCGTCTTGCCCTCGCGTTCCAGATACTGGAGCAGCATGAGCCAGACGGTCGGCACCGCGGCGGTCATGGTGACGCCTTCGGTCTCCAGCAGCTCATAGACGCTGGCACCGTCGAGCGCCGCACCGGGCATGACGATCTTGGCGCCGGCCATGGGCGCGCCATAAGGCATCGACCAGGCATTGGCGTGGAACATGGGGACGACCGGCAGCACCGCATCGGCCGAACGCATGCCGAGCGCATCGGCATTATTGGCCACCATCGAATGCAGCGCGGTCGAGCGGTGCGAATAGAGCACGCCCTTCGGATTGCCCGTGGTACCTGACGTGTAGCAGAGCGAGGACGCCGTGTTCTCGTCGAACTCGGGCCATTCGAAATCGGCCGAGGCGGCCTCGACCAGGTCCTCGTAGCAGAGCGCGTTGGGGATCGTGGTCGTGGGCATGTGGGCCCGGTCGGTCATGATCACGAAGTGGCGGATCGAGGGCAGCTTGGCCGCCAGCTTCTCGACCAGGGGCACGAAGGTGAGATCGAGGAAGAGGGCCTTGTCGTCGGCGTGATTGACGATATAGGCGATCTGTTCGGGGAACAGGCGCGGGTTGATCGTGTGGCAGACCATGCCCGAACCGGAAATGCCGTACCACAGCTCCAGGTGCCGGTAGGTGTTCCAGGCCAGCGTGCCCACGGTATCGCCGAAGCCGAGGCCGAAGCTCTTCAGGACGTTGGCGAGCTGGCGCGAACGGCGCTCACAATCGGCGTAGGTGTAACGGTGGATCGGCCCTTCGACCGTCCGCGTCACGATCTCGCGGTCCTTGTGGTACAGCGCGGCGAACTTGATGAACGACGAGATCAGCAGCTGCCGATCCTGCATCAATCCGAGCATCTCTCTCCCCCGGGGGTTGTTGTCGTGGTCCAGGCCCAGAACAGCACTTAATGTCCCGGCGCCCCAGCGTCAACCGGCGGAGGGCCGCAGCCCCCGTCAAAGAGCGAAAATCGGCATCCCCAACATGGCGGGGAAGGGCAGCGCCGCCGCCTCCGGCCGGATGAATTCGACCCGGCCCCAGACCACGCGGGTCTCGACCCAGCCCTGGGCGCGGTAGAAGGCGCGGCCACCGACATTGTTCAGGTCGCACAGGAGATGGGCGCCGGAACCGAGCCGCCGCGCCGCCGCGGCCAGCAGCAGGGCGCCGGTACCGCAGCCCTGGGCCTCGGGGGCAACGAAGAGCAGCTCGACCTCGCGCTCCAGGCGGCTGAAGGCGACGAAGCCATGCACCCGCCCGCCCCGTTCAGCCACGATCAGATCGAGATCCGCGGTGGCGACGGAATAGTCCTCGAGGGAGAAGCGCTCGGCCGGCAGATCGGGCCGCGCACGCCTCCGGGCAGTCACGAAAATCTCGGCACAGGCGGCTTCGTCGCCCGGCTCCACTGCCCGCAGGCGGAGTTCGTCGGTCTCCGCCATCCTAACCCCCGTCGAAAGAAGGCCCTGGGGCCGTATTCCATCCCTTCGTCGGCGGCCCGGTTATCCGGTACGACCCTGTCAGTTCGGCGCGAAGGCGCAGCCTGCCAGATGATCGTCAACCATGCCGACCGCCTGCATGAAAGCATACACGATCGTCGGCCCGACGAAACGGAAGCCGTAAGCCTTCAGTGCCTTTGAGAGCAACTGTGCTTCCCGGGTCTCAGTCGGCACCTGGGCGGTCGAGGACCAGCGGCTGACCAGCGGTTTGTCACCCACGAAGGACCACAAGAAGCGGCTGAAATCGCCTTCCTTCTTCTCGATTTCGAGGAAGGCGCGGGCATTGCCGATCGTCGCCTCGATCTTGCCGCGGTGGCGCACAATGCCGGGATCGGCCAGGGCGGCCTGGATCTCCGCCTCGCCCCAGCAGGCCAGGCGCTCGGGCGCGAAACCCTCGAAGCGGCTGCGGAAGCCGTCGCGCTTGCGCAGGATAGTGATCCAGGCGAGGCCGGCCTGGAAACCGTCCAGGATCAGCTTCTCGAACAGGGCGCGGGAATCCCGCTCCGCCCGTCCCCATTCCTGGTCGTGATAGGCGACATAGTCGGGCGACGTGCCGCACCAGGGACAGCGCGCCAGGCCGTCGGCGTGAAGGGTCAGACCGGCCATGCTCAGCCCGCCAGGAAAGACGGGCGCACCGGCTCCACCACCAGCTCGCCGGCGGTGAAGACATGGGCGTCGCCTTCGCGTTCCTTCAGGTCGTCGAGGCGCAGCACGGCGAGGCCGATGCCCGCCACGGCGGAACGCATCGCGCCCACTTCCTTGCCGCCCAGCAGGATCGGCGTGTCGGGTGCCGGCGGCTCGGCTGCAGGGTCGAAATGCACGGTATAGAGGCGCTTCCTGATATTGGCCCGGTGTTTGGTGCGCGCCGTCAGCTCCTGGCCGACATAGCAGCCCTTGGTGAAGGAGACGCCGTTCAGCTCCTCGAAATTGTTTTCGAGCAGGAAGCCGCGGTCGACCGCGATGTCGCGCGAACCGTCCGGCACGCCGAGCAGCAGGCGGTGGCGGTCATAGGCCTCGCCCCCCTCGCTCAGGGTCAGGCCGGCGCCGGCGAGGGCCGCCACCACCGCCTCGCGCGGGCCGATCAGGCGGAGCCCGAGCTCGGCCAGCCTGGGATCGACGAAAACCGCGACGCCCGAGTCCAGCACCTTGGTGGTACCGGCGACCGGGGCCAGGCCGAAGGTTTCGGCCACGCCAGGCCCGAAGGCGACGGCGACCACGAGGTCGTCGGCCGGCGCGATGGTCACCTTGGCGCGCAGGCGGTAGACGGTCAGCCGGCGCTGCAGGTCGGCCCGGCGGGCCGCCTCGCAATCGACCAGCACGGCATCGCCCCGGCGCACCATGATCAATTCGTGCAGGAACTTGCCTTGGGGTGTCAGCAGGGCGGCATAGAGCGCGTGCTCCGCCGTCAGCTTCTGCACGTCGTTGGAGACGAGGCCCTGGAGGAAGCTCTCGGTATCGGCCCCGGCGAGCGCCAGCACGGCACGGTGCGGCAGCAGCGAGGCCACGGTTTCGCTGGAATCTGTCATCTCACGAGCGTCCCGCAGGGCGACGCCTCAAGTCAAGTGCGCCCCTGGCAACCCCCACCCCCGCGGATCCCTCATCGCCCGAAGACGGTGGCGGGCGCCCGCGCCAATTCGGCAGTGACATGAGATTCGCCGATCGCCGCGGCACGGTCGAAGGCTTCCCAATCCAGGAAATCGACCCCGGCGACCGGCGGCTTCAGCAAGAGGTCGGCGCCCGCTTGTTTCAGCCGGCTGGCCGGCGCCTTCACCGTGCCGGCACGCAGCAGGATCTGCAGGATCGAGGGCATCCGGGGCCGGCGGCGACGGAACAGGCGCTCGAACAGCGTCTCCTCCGGCAGGGCGCCCGGGGCGGCGAAGGCCGGCGCCTCGCCCACATCGATCGCGATCACCGGCCCCCGGCCCAGGCCGCGCATGGGCGTGACCGGCAGATTGTCGAGCACACCGCCGTCGGCGAAGACTTCGCCGTCGCCGTTCACCCAAGGCGGCATGACGCCGGGGATCGCCACGCTGGCGCGCAGCCACTGCCAGAGAAGCCCACGCCGATGCACCGCCAGCGTGCCCCGGGTCAGATTGGTCGAGACGCAGAAATAGGGCAGCCACAGGTCTTCGATGCGGCGCTCGCCAAAGGCTTCCTGGAGCCGGCGGCTGACCTTCCGCCCGGCGGTCAAAGCGACCAGGGGCAGGGTGAAGTCGTTGACCGGATTCGAGTCGACGAAGGCGCGGCGAAGCCGGGGCTCGGCCTCGAAGGCTTCCCATTTCATGGCGGCGCCGGCGCCCACGATCGCGCCCATGGAACAGCCGCCCACCATGTCGATCGGCACGCCGGCCTTGGAAAAGGCCCGAAGCGCGCCAAGATGGGCGAAGCCCCGCGCCCCGCCGCCCGACAGCACGAGACCGACCGCATGGCCGGTCAACTGCCGGGCCAGGCGCGCGGCATCGGCCCAGACCCCGACCCGGACATGGTGGTGCAGCCCGACATGGCGCCCGCCCAGGAAGGCCGCGGTGCCGCCGGGCGAGATACGGTCGGCCGGATGCAGCAGCACCAGTTCGAGGGCGAGGCCGCGTTCGCCCGCGACCGCTTCCAGCGGATGGCGCAGGCGGGCGTCGGCGGTATCGTCCGCCTCGACCACGACGATGGCGAGATCGGCTTGGCGGAGGCACAGGCGGCTCCACGGCCCGGCCGTCTCGTCGGCCTGATAGAGCACGAAATCATGGCCCGCCTCGACGTCGTGGAACCATTCGGTCTGATGCCCGCCGCCTTCGCCCTCACCGATCTCAGCGACCGAGCCGAACAGCCGCATGGCCCGCGCCAGGTCGCGGCGCAGCGCCGTGCAGTCGCGCAGGCCGCCGAGGGGCAGCAGGGCGACGGTGCGGGGCCGGGGCGGCGGATCGTCCGCCGGGCGGTCCTGCATGGTTTCGAGACGGGTGACGATCTGCCGGGTCAGACCCAGCATGGCGCCCGGGTGGCGCCGCACCAATTCCTCGAAACCGTCGCGGTCGAGGCGCAGCACTTCGCAGTCCCGCTCGGCGACGACCGAGGCGGAACGCGGCCGCCCGGTGATCAGGGCCATTTCGCCCACCACTTCGTCGGCACGGATGCGGGCGATGCGCCGTTTCACCCCGTCGGCCGCGACGCGCAGCACCGAGAGCGAGCCGCGCAGCACGACATAGAGGGCGTCGCCCACCTCGCCCTGGGCGAACAGGACATGGCCGCCGGGCAGGCTGAACCATTCGCCATGCTCGACCACCGCCGCCCGCTCCCCGGGCGAGAGGCCGGCGAAGAGGGGCACGCCGTCGAGCAGGGTTTCAGTCTCGGCGGGCGCGTCCATCCCCTACCTCAGGTGCCAGCGGGCGGCGATGGAGGCGCCTTCCTCGGTCCCGACCAAGCCACGGTCGAGAAGATCCAGGAGATGGGCGAAGGTCGAGCGCGCGGCGGCCGGGTAGAGCCCGGGGTCGACCGCGGCATAGATCACCGGCACCAGTTCGGCGATGGTCGCCGGCCCCTTGGCCAGGAGGCCGGTGATCTGCCCCTCGCGTTCGCGCCGGTGGGCGATGAAGGCGGCGACATGGGGCTTCGGCGCGGTGATGGCGGGGCCGTGGGTCGGCCAATAGACCGCGTCGTCGCGTGCCAGGAGCTTGTCCAGGCTCGCCATATAGTCGCGCATGTCGCCGTCGGGCGGCATGATCACGCTGGTCGACCAGCCCATGACGTGGTCGCCGGAGAACAGCGCCCGCGCCTCGCGCCAGGCGAAGCAGAGATGGTTCGAGGTATGGCCCGGCGTATGCACCGCCTCGATCGTCCAGCCGGGACCGGCCACCACGTCGCCGTCGCCGAGCTTCACATCGGGCACGAAGGCCCGGTCGCCGTCCTGCACCGCCGCCTCGCCCGCCGCTTCCCGCCGGCCGGAGCCATGGGGGCCGTAGCCGTGGGTTGGAGCGCCGGTGGCCGCCTTCAGGGGCGCGGCGCCGGGCGAATGGTCGGTATGGGTGTGGGTGACCAGGATATGGCTCACCGTCTCGCCGGAGAGGCCGGCCAGCAGGGCCTCGATATGGGCGGCATCGTCCGGCCCGGGATCGATCACCGCGACCCGTCCCTCCCCCACGACATAGGTGCCGGTGCCATGGAAGGTGAAGGACGAGGGATTGCGCGCCACGATCCGGCGCAGGCCGGGCGCCACCGGCTCCAGCCTGCCGTATTCGAAGCTCATGTCGCGCCGGTAGGGGATTTCCACCGCCATCGTCTCTCTCCTCCCTCGAACCATTCTATATCGCTGGCGGCGCCGTGCCATCTGCCGCTCTCACGGCAGCGAAGCGCGCCAGGGGTCGACGACCGTCAGCCCGGCCGCCTCGAAGGGGGCGGCATCCCGTGTCGCCACCATCAGGCCATGGGCGGCGGCGATGGCGGCGATATAGCCGTCCGCGGTCGCGATCGCCTTGCCTGCGGCCCGGGCGCGCGCCCTGATGGCGCCGTAGGCCGCCGCCGCGGCACTGTCGAAGGCGAGCAGCCGATCCTGGAACAGCGGCACGATCTGCTCGTCGAGGCTGCGGCGCAGGAATTCCTTGCGCCGGCCGTCCGCCAGCGCGGCGATGCCGGACTGCAGCTCGGCCAGGCTGATCGTCGACAGATACAGCGTGTCGATCGCCTGGGCGTCGAGCCAGGCGAGGACGGCCGGATCCGGATCGCGCCGCAGCGGCTCCGAGACGACATTGGTGTCGAGCAGGATCATCGAAGGTCGATCGGCTCGCTCGCCTCGACCCGCCGTTCGATCTCGAGGTCGACGCCGCCGACCTCGCGCCCGATCGCCGCCAGAAGCGAACCCAGGCGGACCCGCTCGGCCGGTCTCACAGCGGTTTCGAGAATGTCGCGGACCTCGGCCTCGGTGCTGCGGCCGTGACGCGCCGCCCGCACCTTGAGTGCCCGATGCGTCTCTTCCGAGAGATTGCGGATGGTCAAGGTGGGCAATGCTGTCATCCGAAGAAAAATGCTGTCATTGCAGGCAGGATAGCGGATTCCGACAGCGCCTCAACCGGTTTCGACCCCGGCGACCCCAGGATCAGCAAGAGCATCGCCCCCGCCAGCAGGCCCGGCCCGAAGGGCGGGTCGTCGGCCAGGCGGCGCAGCACCAGGGCGGCGGCACCGGCGAGCGCGGTGACGATGCTGGCGGCCAGGAAGCACCAGATCAGGCCGATCGGGCCGAGCCAGATGCCGAGGCCGGCGACCAGCTTGACGTCGCCGAGGCCGAGGCCCGCCCGCCCGCGCACCAGGCCGTAGAGGGCGCCGAAGCCCCAGAGCAGGGCGGCACCGCCGGCCCCGGTCGCCGCCCCCTCGATCAACCGTCCGCCGGCCGCGGCATCCGCGATTCCGAGCAGGCCGATCGCCAGCGACCATTCGTTGGGAATGCGGCGATGGGTGAAGTCGAAGGCGATGGTCGAACAGGCGATCGCCCCGAAGACCACCAGGGCGGCACCGTGAGGCTCGACCCCGAAACGCCAGAGCGCCGCCGCCCCGAAGCCGCCCGCCGCCAGGATCCAGACAGGGCCGAGCGGCGGCACGGGAAGCTCCCGCGCCCTGGCCAGCGCCAGGGTCACCCGCCAGGCGACGAAGCCGGCGAGCAGGCCGAGGCAGGCCCCGAACCAGGGATAGAAGGGCTCCAGGGGAAAGAGCGGAATATCGGACATGGTCGTATCAGACGTGGCCCGCCGCCGCGGCCAGGACCGCGACCAGGGCGATGCTGGCCGCGGCGCCCAGCACGTCGCCGGTATAGCCGCCCAACTTCTCCCGCGCCACCGCCGCCACGGCGAGGCCGGCCGCCGCGGCCGCCGCCGTCGCCGCGATCACGCCGAAGCCGAGGCCGACGATGCCGATGCCGAGGGCGATCACCACCGCGCTCCAGCCCCGGTCGGCCGAAAGCGGGCCGAGGCTGGCGCCGAGCCCGTCCTTCCGCGCCGGCTCCAGCAGGGCGAGGGGGATCAGCAGCGCCACCCGAGCCGCCGCATCGGCCGCGATCACTGCCCCGGCCAGGGTCCAGAAGCCGGCTTCCGCCAGGCTCGCCAGGGCGAAGAGGCGGGCGGTCAGAGAGGCCCAGAGGGCGATCGCACCGAAGGAGCCGATCCGGCTGTCCCGCATGATGGCGAGGCGCGTCTCGCGGTCGCGGCCGCCGAGCCCATCGGCCAGATCGGCCAGCCCGTCCTCGTGGAAGCCGCCGGTCGTTGCCACTTCGGCCAGGATCACCAGGAGGGCGAGGCCATAGGGGCCGAAGCCGAACAACGTGCCGACGGCCGCCACCGCGACGGCGACCAGACCGACAGTGGCGCCCGCCAGGGGAAAGGCCCAGACCGCGCGGCCGAGGGCGCCCGGCGCCATCGCCGGCAGGGTGCCGACCGGCAGCCGGCTGAACAGGCCGAGCACCAGGCGGAAATCGTCGAGCGGTCGGGTCGGGAGAGGGTCCTGCATTTTCACGCTTCTTCGCCGGGCCGTCATTGGCTACTGCTGGGGCCCTTCCCGACCCTGACAGTTTTGGCCATGACGATCAAACCACCCGTCGATTTCGCCGATTTCCACCGCCTGGTGGCGAGCCTTCCTGCCGGTGACGAGGCGGCGGCAGCCGCCGCGACCGCCCGCGACGCGGTGCTGACCAAGCCGCCGGGCGCCCTCGGCCGGCTCGAATCACTTGCGGTCTGGCTGGCGCGCTGGCAGGGCCGGGCTCGGCCCCGGGCGGAATCGGTGAAGGTCGCAGTCTTCGCCGGCAACCACGGCATCGCCGCAGCCGGCGTCTCGCCCTTTCCGGCCACGGTGACGGCCCAGATGGTGGCCAATTTCGCTGCCGGGGGCGCCGCCATCAATGCGCTGGCGCGCGGCATCGGCGCCGAACTCACCGTCGTGCCCCTGGAGCTCGACCGGCCGACGGCCGATTTCCGCGACCGCCCGGCGCTGGACGAGGGCGAATTCATCGCCGCCGTCGCCGCCGGCTTCGCCGTGGTGACCGAGGGGATCGACCTTCTCTGCATCGGCGAGATGGGAATCGGCAATACGACGGCCGCCGCCGCCCTCTGCGCCGGCCTGTTCGGCGGCGATGCCGCCGGCTGGGTCGGCCCCGGCACGGGTGCGACCGGCCCGGTGCTGGCAGCCAAGATCGCCGCGGTCGAAACCGCCGCCGCCTTCCACCGGGCAGCGACGCGCGATCCGCTCGACCTTGCGCGCCGGCTGGGCGGGCGGGAATTGGCCGCCATGCTGGGCGCCTGCCTGGCCGCGCGCCTCGCCCGGATACCTGTGGTGCTTGACGGTTACGTCACGACGGCGGCGGTCGCCCCGCTCGCCCTGGTGACCCCGGGTGGCCTCGACCATGTGGTGGCGGGTCACTGCTCGGCCGAGCCGGCGCATCGCCGGCTGCTCGAACGCCTGAGCCTGGCGCCCCTGCTCGACCTCGGCATGAGGCTCGGCGAAGCCTCGGGTGCCGCCTTGGCCGCCGCGGTGGTCAAGGCCGCGGCGCGCACCCATGACGAGATGGCGAGCTTCGCCGAAGCCGGCGTCGACGGGAAGGAATAGGATCGTACCGCGGCCGGGTCCACCCCGGCCGCGGTCGCGACAGATCAGGCCGCGAGCTTGTCCAGGGCGCGGACGATCGATTCGCCCATCACGCCGGTCGAAACCTTGGCCATGCCGGGCTGCATGATGTCGCCGGTGCGAAGGCCGCCGGCCAGCACGTTCTCGACCGCCTTTTCGAGGAGGTCGGCCTCGGTCCCGAGGTTGAACGAATAGCGGAGCGCCATGCCGAACGACAGCAGGGTGGCGATCGGATTGGCCATTTCCTTGCCCGCGATATCCGGGGCCGAGCCGTGCACCGGCTCGTACATTGCCTTCCGCTTGCCGTTGGCGTCGGCCGCGCCGAGCGAGGCCGAGGGCAGCATGCCGAGGGAGCCGGTCAGCATGGCGGCGCAGTCCGACAGGATGTCGCCGAACAGGTTGTCGGTCACGATGACGTCGAACTGCTTCGGATTGCGCACCAGCTGCATGGCGCAGTTGTCGGCATACATGTGCGAAAGCTCGACGCCCGGGAATTCGTGGTCGTGCACGAAGGTCACTTCCTCACGCCACAGGATGCCCGATTCCATGACGTTGGCCTTTTCGGACGACGTCACCTTGTTGTTGCGCTTGGTCGCGATGTCGAAGGCGACGCGGGCGACGCGGCGGATTTCTTCGGTCGTGTAGACCTGGGTGTTCACGCCCCGGCGCGAACCGTCGGGCAGGGTCTCGATGCCGCGCGGCGTGCCGAAATAGACGCCGCCGGTGAGTTCCCGCACGATCATGATGTCGAGGCCGCGCACCACGTCCGGCTTCAGGGTCGAGGCTTCGACCAGAGCGTCGAAGCACATCGCCGGGCGCAGGTTGGCGAACAGGCCGAGGTCCTTGCGCAGGCGAAGCAGGCCGCGTTCCGGCTTCACCTCGAAGGGCAGGCTGTCCCACTTCGGCCCGCCCACGGCAGCCAGCAGCACGGCGTCGGCGTCGAGCGCCAGCTTCATGGTCTCGTCGGTGATCGGCTTGCCGCAATCGTCGATCGAGGCGCCGCCCACGAGGGCTTCCTCGATCGCGAATTCGATGCCGCGGCGCTTGGCCAGCCAGTCGATGACGCGGCGGACTTCGCGCATCACTTCGGGGCCGATGCCGTCGCCCGGCAGAATCAGGAGCTTGCCGATGGTGGCCATTCTGTCTTTCCTTGAACGGATTATGCGTAGAGCCAGGGCTGCGAGAGCTTCTGGCGAGCCTCGAAATCGTCGATCTTCGGCTTCTTCACGAGCGTCAGGCCGATGTCGTCGAGGCCGTTCAGCAGGCAATGCTTGCGGAAGGGATCGATGTCGAAATGGATCTTGCCGCCGTCCGGCCCGGTGATTTCCTGGGCTTCGAGGTCGACGGTGACGATGGCGTTCGAGCCGCGCTTGGCGTCGTCCATCAGGAGATCGACCTGCTCCTGCGGCAGGATGATCGGCAGGATGCCGTTTTTGAAGCAGTTGTTGTAGAAAATGTCGGCATAGCTCGGCGCGATGACGCAGCGGATGCCGAAATCGAGGATCGCCCAGGGGGCGTGCTCGCGGCTCGATCCGCAGCCGAAATTGGCGCCCGCGACCAGGATCTGCGCCTTCCGCCAAGCCGGCTGGTTCAGCACGAAATCCGGGTTTTCGGCACCCTTGTCGTCATAGCGCATCTCGGCGAAGAGATTCACCCCGAGGCCGGTGCGCTTGATCGTCTTCAGGAACTGCTTGGGGATGATCATATCGGTGTCGATATTGATCAGCGGCAGCGGTGCGGCGACGCCGGTGAGCTTCTTGAAGGGTTGCATGGCTGCCTCCTCAGAGCTTGCGGATGTCGGCCAGATGGCCGGTGACGGCGGCGGCGACGGCCATGGCCGGGCTCACCAGATGGGTACGGCCACCGCGGCCCTGACGGCCCTCGAAATTGCGGTTCGAGGTCGAGGCGCAGCGCTCGCCCGGCTCCAGCCGGTCGGCATTCATGGCGAGGCACATGGAACAACCCGGTTCCCGCCACTCGAAGCCGGCTTCGAGGAAGATCTTGTCCAGGCCCTCGGCTTCGGCCTGTTCCTTCACCAGGCCCGAGCCCGGCACCACCATGGCGCCGACATGGGCGGCGACCTTGCGGCCCTTGGCGACGGCGGCGGCGGCACGCAGGTCCTCGATCCGCCCGTTGGTGCAGGAGCCGATGAAGACGCGGTCGATCTTCACCTGCTCGAGCGGCGTGCCCGGGGTCAGGCCCATGTAGGCGAGCGAGCGTTCGATCGCGACCCGCTTGCCCTCGTCGGCGACATCGGCCGGGTTCGGCACGCTGGCCGTGATCGGCAGCACGTCTTCGGGGCTGGTGCCCCAGGTCACCTGCGGCACGATCTCGGCGGCGTCGAGGAAGATTTCCTTGTCGAAATGGGCGCCCGGATCGGTCGCCAGCGTCTTCCAATAGAGCACCGCCTGCTCGAAGGCCCCGGCCTTGGGCGCGCGCGGCTTGCCGGCGACATAGGCGAAGGTCGTCTCGTCCGGCGCGATCAGGCCGGCGCGGCCGCCCGCCTCGATCGTCATGTTGCAGACGGTCATGCGGCCTTCCATCGAGAGGCCGCGGATCGCCGAGCCGGCGAATTCCACGACGTAACCCGTGGCGCCCGCGGTGCCGATCTTGCCGATGATGGCGAGCACGATGTCCTTCGCCGTCACACCGGCGCCGAGCGGGCCGTCGACCGTGATCCGCATGTTCTTGGAACGCTTCTGGATCAGGGTCTGGGTCGCCAGCACGTGCTCGACCTCGGAGGTGCCGATGCCGAAGGCGAGCGAGCCAAAGGCGCCATGGGTCGCGGTGTGGCTGTCGCCGCAGACGATGGTCTGGCCCGGCTGGGTCAGGCCCTGTTCCGGCCCGACGATATGGACGATGCCCTGGCGGATGTCGTCCATGGCCAGATATTCGACGCCGAATTCCTTGCAGTTGGCTTCCAGCGTCGAGACCTGCAGCGCGCTCTCGGGATCGGCGATGCCCTTGGAACGGTCGGTCGTCGGCACGTTATGGTCGGGCACCGCCAGGGTGGCTTCCGGGCGGTGGACCTTGCGGTGCGTCATGCGCAGGCCCTCGAAGGCCTGGGGGCTCGTCACCTCGTGCACGAGATGCCGGTCGATGTAGAGGAGGCCGGTGCCGTCCTCCGCCATGTCGACCAGGTGGCTGTCCCAGATCTTGTCATAGAGCGTGCGCGGAGCGGACATCGGACCTTTTCCTCTGACAATGCTGCGTCATTCCGGGCCGGGGACCGGAATCCGCCGCCACGAGGACAGGGCCTCGCGGCATGCGATCCCGCACGGCCGCCGATGCGGCCGCCGGGACGACGGACCTTTTATAACGCGGGCGATTACTCGCCCTTGGCGCCTTCGCGACGGTCGACCTTCTCGACGATACGGGCCGACTTGCCGCGACGATCACGCAGATAGTAGAGCTTCGCACGGCGGACCTTGCCGCGGCGCACGACTTCGATCGAGTCGAGGCGCGGGGAGAACAGCGGGAACACGCGCTCCACGCCTTCGCCGTAGGAGATCTTGCGCACGGTGAAGGAAGCGTTGGCGCCCTTGTTGTTGCGGGCGATGACGACGCCTTCGAAGGCCTGGATACGCTCGCGGGTACCTTCGACAACCTTCACGTTGACCTTCACGGTGTCGCCGGGGCGGAAGACCGGGATGGTCTTGCCTTCGGTGACCGCCGCGATCTGCTCGGCTTCGAGCTGGTCGATGATGTTGGCCATGGGTTCAGTCCTTTCGAGAAACGGAAATGGGGTTCTGTTGGTTCGGTCGCAATCCCCGGCCCCCGGCCAGGTAGCGCGACCAGAGGTCGGGACGGCGCTCGCGCGTGAGCTCTTCGGCCTGCTCGCGGCGCCAGGAATCGATGCGGCCGTGATGCCCGGAGAGGAGGACGTCCGGCACGCGCCGGCCCTCCCATTCGGTCGGCCGCGTGTAATGCGGATATTCGAGGAGGTCGCCGGTGAAGCTCTCCTCCGCCAGGGTCTCGGCCGCGCCCATGACACCGGGCAGCAGCCTGACCACGGCGTCGATCAGGCAGAGCGCCGCCGGCTCCCCGCCCGAGAGGACGAAATCGCCGATCGACACTTCTTCGAGGCCACGGCCGTCGATCACCCGCTGGTCGACGCCTTCGAAGCGCCCACACAGGAGGACGGCACCCGGCCCCTCGGCCAGGTCGCGTACTCGCGCCTGGTCGAGCGGTTTGCCGCGCGGCGAGAGATAGAGACAGGGGGCCCCCTCGAAGCCCTGGCGCACGGCATCGATGGCCCGGCCCAGGACATCGGGTTTCATCACCATGCCCGGCCCGCCGCCGGCCGGGGTATCGTCGACCATGCGGTGGCGATCCTCGGCGAAGCTGCGGATATCGGTCGCCTCGATCCGCCAGAGACCGCGTTCCAAGGCCCTGCCGGCCAGGGAATGGCCGAGCGGGCCCGGGAACATCTCCGGGAAGAGGGTGAGCACGCGGGCAGTCCAGGGCGCGGTCATTCGGCGCCCCCTTCTGCCTCGGGCTCTTCGAGCCAACCTTCGGGCGGCACCGCGACCACTTTGCCCGCCTTGAGGTCGACCGTCGGCACGACCTCGCGGGTGAAGGGCAGATAGGCGAAACCGCCCTCTGCCAGGGCGACGTCGAGCATGTCACCGGCGCCGAAATCCTGGATCGCCACGATTTTGCCGATCGCCTGGCCGGCCGCATCCACCACGGCGAGACCGATCAGGTCGGCGTGATAGAATTCGTCCTCGTCCTCGGTCGCCGGCAGGTTGGCGCGCGGCACATGGAGGCGGGAGCCGCGCAATGCTTCGGCCGCATTGCGGTCGGCGACACCTTCGATCCTGGCGATCACCGCCCCGCCCTGGACGCGGATCGGGGTCAGCTTCAGGAGCCGCCCCTTCTCGGTCGTCAGCGGGCCATAGGCGCCGACCGCCATCGGGTCTTCGGTGAAGGGTTTCACCTTCACCTCGCCCCGGATGCCATGGGCCCCGGCGATGGCACCCACGCAGACAAAATCCCGCCCTTCCACCGCGACGGGGGTCGCGGTGCCGGCAGCGGGGGTCTTCGCGGGGGAAACCATGACGGAACCCAGGTCGTTACGCTAGATCAAGCCTCGGCAGCCGCAGCCGCGGCGGCTTCGGCGGCGGCCTTGGCGCGCTCCTGGGCCTTGGCCTTGGGGGTCGACTTCTTCGGGGTCTCGGAAACCGCCGGCATCGGGGCGATGCCCTTGTAGCCGAGGAACTTGGCGACGCGGTCGGACGGCTGGGCGCCCTGGGCGAGCCAGTACTTCACGCGTTCCGCGTCGATCGTGATGCGCTCGGCGTGGTCGACCGGCAGCAGGGGGTTGTAGGTGCCGAGGCGCTCGATGAAGCGGCCGTCGCGGGGCGAGCGGGAATTGGCGACCACGATCCGGTAGTAGGGCCGCTTCTTGGCGCCGCCGCGCGACAGGCGAATGGAGATCGACATGAACTGTTCCTCTTCGTCGTATTCGATGGGTGTGATGGTTGATATGGTTGGGATTACTTCAGGCCGCCGGGCGGGAAACCACCGCCAGGACCGCCGAAACCGCCGGGCGGCATAGCGCCGCCGAAAAGCGCGCCGAGGCCGCCGCGCATCAAGCCCTTCTTCCCGAGCTTGGCCATGCGCTTCATCATGTCGGCCATCTGCTGATGCTGTTTGAGCAGCTTGTTCACTTCCTGCACCGTGGTGCCGGAACCCTTGGCGATGCGGACCTTGCGCTTCGCCTGGATGATCTGGGGGTTCTTGCGCTCCTTCGGCGTCATCGAGGAGATGATCGCTTCCTGGCGCTTGATCGCCTTGTCGTCGATATTGGCCTTGGAGAGCTGGTCCTTCATCTTGGCGACGCCGGGCAGCATGGCCAACATGCCCTGCATGCCGCCCATCTTGCGCATCTGCTTCAGCTGCTGCGACAGGTCGTCCAGGTCGAAACTGCCCTTGGCCAGCTTCGCCGCCATCTTCTCGGCTTCGCGCTGGTCGATCGTCTCGGCCGCCTTTTCGACCAGCGAGACGATGTCGCCCATGCCGAGGATGCGGTTGGCGATACGGTCGGCGTGGAAGAGTTCCAGCGCCTCCAGCTTTTCGCCCGTACCCATCAGCTTGATGGGAACGCCGGTGACCGCGCGCATCGACAGCGCCGCACCGCCGCGGCCGTCGCCGTCGATACGGGTCAGTGCGATCGAAGTCAGGCCGATCCGGTCGTTGAACTGCTTGGCGACGGTGACCGCGTCCTGGCCGGTCAGACTGTCGGCCACCAGGATGATCTCATGCGGGCCGGCCTCGCGCTTGACCGCCTCGTTCTCCTGCATCAACGCTTCGTCGATGTGCAGGCGGCCGGCGGTGTCGAGCAGGACGACGTCGTAACCCTGGAGGCGGGCCGCGGTCATCGCCCGCTTGGCGATGTCGACCGGAGTCTGCCCCACGATGATCGGCAGGGTGGCCACCCCCGCCTGCTCGCCCAGGACCTTCAGCTGCTCTTGCGCCGCCGGACGGCGGGTGTCGAGCGAGGCCATCAGGACTTTCTTCTTGTCCCGGTTGGTCAGCCGATAGGCGATCTTGGCCGTGGTGGTGGTCTTGCCCGAGCCCTGCAGGCCGACCATCATGATCGGCACGGGCGCGGGGGCATTCAGGTCGATCTCGGGGTCCTGCTCGCCGCCCAGCACGTCGACCAGATGGTCGTGGACGATCTTGATGACCATCTGCCCGGGGGTGACCGAGCGGACGACGTCCTGGCCGATCGCCTTTTCCTTGACCGCGGCGACGAAGTCCTTGACCACGGGCAGGGCGACGTCGGCCTCGAGCAGGGCGAGGCGGACTTCGCGCATGGCCTCCGCGACGTCGGAATCGGTCAGCGCGCCCTTTTTCGTGAGGCGGCTGAAGACGTCGGACAGGCGATCGGAAAGGCTCTCGAACATGCTCTGGACCGGTTGACCCTTTGACAAACACCAAGGGCGCCGGCGGGCGAACACTCGCTGACCGGCGGACGCCCGTAGGCGCGGCGGATGATGAAATCCGTCGAAGATGGCGGAACATGATCGAAGGAGGCACTATTGTCAATGCGCATGGAGCAGGCCGGGGGGCCGCCACGCGCGCGGGGGGAGAGGCGGCGATGGACGGCCTGCAGAGCGAGGGCCTGCGCATGAAGGCGCGGGAACTGGTGGAATCGGTGGTGCCCTATACCTATGGGGACGCCCATTTCAACGAAGTCTGCAAATACTACCAGAAGGGCTATGGCACGACCTGCGGCTGCCTGTGCCATTGGATGCTCTATAACCTGGGAGCCAAGAATCCCGACATCGTCAATTGGACCGATGCCGCGCGCGGCCTGAAATACCTCGGCGGCGCCAACATCAGCCGCATCCATCACAAGGGCATGGCGCCCTTCGTCAATTGCATCGGCCCCTCGAACCCGTTGCTGCGGGGCATCCGGCCCGCCTGCGGCGACATCGTCTTCATCCACAAGTTCAACGACGACCGCACCTTCGGGCCGCAGAACAAGGAACATGTCTTCGTCTTCCTGGAGGAACAGGCGGGCGGGCGCTGGGCCACCGCCGAATCCGGCCAGGAGGGTGGCACGGATTCGAAGTTCAAGTTCCGCATGCTCTTCGCCCCCACAGGAGAGGTGAAGCCGGCGACCCCGGTGCGGATCAGCGACGCCGACGGCGCCAAGCCGTCCGACGGCGACCGCACGGTGATCGGCTGGCTCGACATTTCGCAGCTCGACTATCTGCCCGACAGCCTGAACACTTACCGCCAGATGGGGCGCTGCGGCTTCTGACGGCTCAGGGCGTGAAATCGCAGAAGTCGGTCTCGTCGCCCGCGGCGTTGCGGAAGCTCACCTTGGCGCCGCCGTTGGGCCAGCGCTGGAACATCACCGTCTGGCCGTCCAGGCCGGCGCCGGAAAAGCTCAGTTTGCCGCTGTCGGGGTCGTAGAGGAAGGTGCCGGCCTTGCCGTCGGCATCGGTGTAGTGGCTCGGGTCGTCCAGGTGGAAGTTGAGGCCGAGCCGGGCGGTCGAGAAATGCCAGCATTCATAGGCGCCGAGCTTGAGCGGGCCGCCGTTGCTCGGCTCCACCGCCAAGGCGCCGGGCGGCACGGCCAGTATGGCGCCGAGTCCGACGACGAAAATCCCCAGTCTCATTGACGACCTCCCTCCGGCCGCACACGGTCTCAGCCGAATCCCGGCGAGATCAAGGCGATGGCGCCGGCATGACGAACGGCCATGCCGGAAGTCGAGCTGAACGGACGCCGGCATGATAAAGTCGCCAGGGGCCTTCGGGCCCCGGTTGCCTTTCGGGCGTGGCTTTTCGGGAGATGGCGATGCGTGGGTCGGTTCTGGCGTTTCTCTTGGCTCTGCTCGCCCTGCCCCTTGCCTTCACCCCTGCCGCTGCGGCCGACGTCGATTTCACCGCCGACGGCCTCCCCCGCCACTACATCCTGGTGACGCCCGAGCGGCCGGGGCCGGAGCCCCTGCCCCTGATCATCGTCCTGCACGGCACCTATGGCACCGGCGCCAAGATGGAACTGGTCGGCTTCAATGACCTGGTGGAGCGCTATCGCTTCGCCGTCGCCTATCCCGATGCCGCCGGCCCGCCGCACAGCCGCCGCACCTGGCGCTGGAACGACGGGCGCGGCACCCTCGAATCCTCGAAAAAGGGCGTGGACGACGTTTCCTTCATGCGCCACCTGGTCGACGACATCGGCCGGCGCGTGAACCTGGACCGCCGCCGCGTCTTCATCGCCGGGGCCTCCAACGGCGGCATCATGGCCTATCGGATCGGCTGCGAGGCGGCCGACCTGGTGGCCGGCATCGCCCCGGTGATCGGCGATGTCGCCGTCTCGGTGGCGCCCGGCTGCAAGCCGAGCCGGCCCCTTTCGGTCCTGGCCATCAATGGCGTCGACGATCCGATCATGCCCTTTGCCGGCGGCACCGTGTGCCGCGACACGCGGCCCGCCTTCTGCGAGCGGGGCGAGGTCATCGGGGCGGAAGACTCGCTCGCCCGTTTCGCCCGCGCCGCCGGCTGCGCGCCGGCGCCGAGCCGCATCATGCTGCCGCCCAAGGTGGCGGACGGCACCACGGTCGAGAAACTGTCCTACCCGAGCTGCGCCCCGGGCACCCGTGTCGGCGCCTATTGGCTGCACGGCGCCGGCCATGCCTGGCCGCCCATGCCCGGCCAATTGGGCGAGAGGCGGGGCGGCCATCCGAGCCGGAACCTGAATGCGACCGAGGCGATCGTCCGCTTCTTCCTCGACCCCGGCCACGACGGCTTCTAAGCCGTCATGACGGCTCGTGGTGCACCGCCTTCAGCTTGCGGATGCCGAGGATGTCGAGGGTGAATTTCTCGTAGAAGGTCTCGGCCCGGCCGGCGCGGACCTTGTGCAGGAAGTACTTCTCGAAGCCCACTTTCGCGGTGTGCACCCAGGCGCCCTTGGACGACCAGTTGACGTTGCGCGGCGGCAATTGCGGCTGGGCCACGAAGGCGATGCCTCCATCGCCGAAATCGGCCAGGCAGACGGCGTTCCAGGTCGCCACTGCATCAGGGGCCTTGCCCTTCAGCAGGGCCTCGATGTTCTCGGCCACCGCCGTCGACATGGATTCGATCATGAAACCGGTCTTGGGCACGCCGACCGGCACCGCGGTCTTGCCCATGGGCGGGATGGCGACGCAGACGCCGATGGCGAAGATTTCCGGGAAGGCGGGATTGCGCTGGTGCTTGTCGATCAGCACGAAGCCGCGCGGGTTGACCAGGCCCTCGATGCCGCGGATCGCCGCCACACCGCGGAAGGCCGGCAGGATCATCGAATAGGCGAAGGGCAGCTCGTGATTGGCCTTCACCGTGCCGTCCTCGGCATATTCCTCGGCCGTCATGCGGCCCGCCTCGACCCCGGTCACCTTGGCATTGGTCAGCCATTTGATGTGGCGGTGGCGCAGCGCGCTCTCCAGCATGCCCTTGGTATCGCCCACCCCGTCGAGGCCGAGGTGGCCGATATAGGGCTCGGGCGTGACGAAGGTCATGGGCACCTGGTCGCGCATCTTGGCCTTGCGCAGCGCCGCATCCAGGACGAAGGCGAATTCATAGGCCGGCCCGAAGCAGGAGGCGCCGGCGGCCGCGCCGACGATGATCGGCCCCGGCGCCGCCTTCAGCCGCTCGAAGGCTTCGCTCGCCTCGAGCGCATGCTCGAGCTGGCAGACCGACTGGGTATGGCCCGCGGGGCCGAGACCCGGCACTTCGTCGAAGGCGAGGTCCGGCCCGGTCGCGATCACCAGATAGTCATAGGTCAGGCTGTCGCCGCTGTTCAGCTCCAGGCGCTTTTCCTGGGGATAGAGGCGGCGCGCGCCCTCGGGCCGGAGCGCGATGCCCCGCTTGGCGAAGACCGGGGCGAGTTCGACCGAAACCTCCTCCGCCTTGCGCCAGCCGACCGCGACCCAGGGGTTCGACGGCACGAAAGTATAGGTGGAGCCGAGGTTGACCACGGTCAGGCTGTCTTCCTTGCGAAGCCGCGCCTTCATCTCGTAGGCCATGATGACGCCGCCCAATCCGGCGCCCAGGATGACGATATGGGCCATGGTGATCCTCCCTTTTGGCGCCGTGGCGCGGAGGACCGCCCCGCCGGCTCTATTAATTAATGATTTATGCAAACGTAGAATGAAACGGCGAGCGAATCAACAAGACTTAGGGCGAACGCCGCGTCTTCCACACCCGGCGCGCCACCGTCACTTCACGATCAACGCAATCGAGAAGTCTCGCGCACCCCCTGGCCGCAGGTGCCGGCCAAAGCTAAACTCGTCCACGCTCGAAACCGCCGACAAGAAGCGGGCAGGAGGAAACATGGCGCGCGACGACCGGCCGGCTCCATTCCTGGAGATCAGCCCCTATGTGCGGCCGCCGGCCGCGCCCTGCCCGGCCCTGGCGGCCGACCTGCGGACCGAGGTCGCCATCGTGGGCGGCGGCTATACCGGCCTCTCCACCGCCCTGGCGCTCCAGGCGCAGGGCGTCGAGGCCGTGGTGCTGGAGCGGGATTTCTGCGGTTACGGCGCCAGCGGGCGGAACGCCGGCCACCTGACGCCGACCATCTGCAAGGACCTGCCCACCGCCCGCATGCTGTTCGGCGCGGAGACGGCCGGCCGCCTCGCCCGCTTCGCCGATCATTGCGTCGAGACGGCGGAGGCGACGATCCGCGATCTCGGGATCGACTGCGATTACAACGCCAGCGGCAACATCATGGCCGTGGTCCATCCGGCCCAGGAGAAGCGGCTCCGCCAGGCAGCCGAGACGGCACGGTCGATCGGTGCCCGCATGCACTATCTCGAAGCCGGCGAGATGCGGGCGCGCGGCCTGCCCGCCGCCTTCCTCTCAGGTGCTTTGGAGGAAGCGGGCGGCACCCTGCACACGGGCAAATTCGTCTCCGGCCTCCGTGCCGCGGCACTCGCCCGCGGCGTCCGGATCTTCGAGGGCACGGCCGTGCAGGCGATCGAGCCCGGCCGCCCGGCCCTCGTCCGCACCGCCGCCGGCACGGTGAGCGCCGGGCGCGTGGTGCTGGCCGCCAATGCCTATGCGGGCGAGATCGCCCCGCCCGGCGACCGCCAGGCCCCGCTCTACATCACCCTGTTCGAGACAGCACCGCTCTCGGCCGAACAGCGCGCCGCCCTCGGCGGCTGGCCCGGCCGCGAAGGCATCTATACCGCGCATGAGAGCATGGAGAGCTACCGCCTGACCGCCCAGGGCACCATCATCGGCGGCTCCAAGGACGTGCAGTATTTCTACGACTGCGCGCCCCACAACCACGGCGGCCCCGAAGACGCCCGTCCCGCCAGCGTGATCGCCGCCTTCCGTGCCCGCTTCCCCGAACTCCGGGACCTTCCCATCGCCCACTGCTGGGCCGGCTGGTGCGGCTTCACCCTGAACTTCCTGCCCCTCGTGGGCCGCCACCCCGCCCACGACAACCTCTTCCACGCCATCGCCTACAACGGCCACGGCATCGCCCAGGCGACCGCCATGGGCCCCCTCCTCACCGACCTCATCCTCGGCCGCCCCAACCCCTGGACCGAGGTGATCTGCCGCAAACCCGCCTTCATGCCCCCCAAATGGCTCCGCTATCCGGCGGTGAAGGCGGTACTCGGCGTGGTGAACGGGATCGATCGGCGGATGGATGGGAGGGTGGAGAGCGGGAGGTGAGCGATTTACGGCGGCCTATCGGTACAGCATCCTCTTGGCTCCACTCAGTTGATCTCAGCGCAACAATTGGATTAACCGCATGAAGTTTGTGCGGATCAAATCGAGGAACTCTCTATCTCCGTCAGCGAAACCCGCAACGAGTAACATTGAGGCAGTTTCACCCTCAGTCAGGCGGTCTAAGAGAATTTCTTGATTGGCAGAATGCCAACCTACCCTGCCAATGGCGCTCCTGACACAATTGCCTCCCGAAAACTGATTTGAGAGGTATAATGACAGATCACCTTTGCCGTGATGGAGACATAAATCAGCGACGCCAGCTAAGAGCTCAACAAATTCAAAATTAATTTCAAATTCATTATCGTCAAGAAAATCAAGCGATAACCATGATTTTAATATTTCTATTATATGATCATTATACGGCGTCCGCCGTTTTTGTGGAGAGAAAAATGAATTCCACTGGTCACTGCTATTTTGTGACCACATTTCCCCAAACAAAACGACAAGAGCCTCCCTCTCATTTCTTGATTCACGCGGAACATAGGCATGAAACCATTTGTGCAGGCTGCCAAATTGTCGAGATTTCGTAAGCCCTAGGGCGAAGGCTGTAAAAAATAGAGATGCAGGATAGGTCATAAGTTCAGACCAAAAGACGGTCCTACCTCGGCCAACTACTCGCGACAGTGTCCGGAGGACATCTCGGGCGAGATTGAATTCATTCTCGGAGCCCCATCGCCCCATTGCGTACCCGATCCGGCACAAAACTTCGTGCACGTTTTCACAAATAGATACCCAATTGACGAATTCCTCATTTGTGTAATGCCCACCCGTCGCCAGTCCGCGTTCATCACTAAGTCTGCGCGCTCGCGCGACCTCTGCAATGACGAGATCGGCGAGCTGAATTCGGCACTCGTTCTTTGCTAGAAAGCGCTTGGCCGTTCCTACGAGCAGATCGGCGGTGAGCGGATTGGGACGAGCAGCGGTCTCCAATGTCTCCAGGCTCTGTTGCAGCCCGAAGAAGAAACTGTCGGCATCTTCGATAGCGATCAGTTGGGCTCGACGATTGTTGATCAAATCTTGTGCAATCGCGCTCGGTACGCCGCGACTGGCCCAGTACACGGGATAACGGCGGCTCGGCGCGCGGGCAATAGCCCCCCTCAGTGCGGCATCCCAGTCGCCGGACCAACCGCAGACGATCAGGCCATGCTCGTCAAAGATGCGGTCGAGCAGTCTGTTCTGCGTCTCGCCGTACTGGTCCAACTCCGAGTCCGTGTTGAGCAACCGGGTATCGAGATAGTCGCCATGGACCTTCAGCACGAAGCAACGCGCGTGGGCTAAGGGGATGGCACCAGCAAGGTCGTCCTCGGACTTGATCACGGTCGGCTCGACCCCAGCTTCACGCAGGGCATTCTCGATCAAGCGATCGAAATTCGTGGTGATCAGAACCCGAATGTAGCCATCCCGGACCATCCGGGCGATGGCGTGATGCGCTTTGGTCGGTTGACGCGCGCCGGATTCCAGGTCCTCCGCGGAAGGCTCGATATAGCTATGGAGGATCGATCGGCGTTCCGCCGCGGTCGATGACAAACGATCGAGGAGCTTCGAATAACTCGGGGGCTCGCCGAATCGACTCTGGTGCCAAGCCTCCCAGTCAGTTTCGCCAGTAACCCCTTCCAACGCCGCAACCCTGCGCGTCAGATCCATTGTAATGTCCCAACCGGTCGGGATTTGCGCCGCGCGGGACAGACCGCTCCCGAGCAATAAAGCGTAAACGCCCCTATTCTCGAAGACCGAGAAGGCGAGGGCGTGGGCGGGATCGATCATCTTACGACCGCAAATTTTTCTGTCGGTTGGGGCGAGTCGCCAGTTGCACAAGTGCAGCATGAGCACGCCACAAATTGCAATCTTTGACCCCGCCAGCCGCAAGGGCTGATCTGCGGTGCCCTTCATCCGCCCCGATCAGAAGGGCGGTGCGGTCCCGAAACTCCGATCTCCGGGTCGGACTGCGCGCCGATGGCCCATGCCTTCCGGCCTACAGAGCGAGGCGCCCAGAAAACTGCCGCCCCTAACCCACCTGCCCCCGGTGCCGAAGCAGATGGTCCGCCAGCACACAGGCCATCATCGCTTCGCCCACCGGCACGGCGCGGATGCCGACGCAGGGGTCGTGGCGGCCTTTGGTGAGGATTTCGGTGTCTTGGCCGTCGAGGGTCACGCTGTGGCGGGGCGTCAGGATCGAGGAGGTGGGTTTGACCGCGAAGCGGGCCACCACGTCCTGGCCGGTGGCGATGCCGCCCAGGATGCCGCCGGCCTTGTTCGATGAGAAGGCCACCTGGCCGTTCTCCATATGCATCTCGTCGGCGTTTTCTTCGCCGGTCAGTTCGGCGGCGGCGAAACCGGCGCCGATTTCGACGCCTTTCACCGCGTTGATCGACATCAGCGCCGCCGCGAGGTCGGAATCGAGCTTGCCGTAGAGCGGGGCGCCCAGGCCGGCGGGCACGCCGGTGGCGACCAGTTCGATCACCGCGCCGATCGAGGAGCCGGCCTTGCGGATGCGGTCGAGGTCCTCTTCCCAGAGCTTGGCGGTTTCCGCATCCGGGCAGAAGAAGGGGTTGTTGTCCACTTCCGCCCAGTCCCAGCGGCTGCGATCGATCGCGCGCTTGCCGATCTGCACCAGGGCGCCGCGGACCTGCACGCCCTCGCCCAGCACCTTGCGGGCCAAGGCGCCGGCGGCGACCCGGGCCGCGGTCTCGCGGGCCGAGGAACGGCCGCCGCCGCGGGGGTCGCGAATGCCGTATTTCACCTGATAGGTGTAATCGGCATGGCCCGGGCGGAAGCTCTTGGCGATCTCGGAATAATCCTTGGAGCGCTGGTCGGTATTCTCGATCATCAGGCTGATCGGGGTGCCGGTGGTCAGGCCCTCGTAGACGCCGGAGAGGATCTTCACCGCATCCGCCTCGCGGCGCTGGGTGGTGAAGCGGCTCTGCCCGGGTTTCCGCTTGTCCAGGAAGACCTGGATCTCGGCTTCGGTCAGGGGGATCCGCGACGGCATGCCGTCGACCACGCAGCCGAGCGCCGGTCCGTGGCTCTCGCCCCAGGTGGTGACGCGGAACAGATGGCCGAAGCTGTTGTGCGACAAGTCAGACCACCGAGATATCCGGGGCGTCCGGCGCCTTCATGCCGACGACGTGATAGCCCGAATCGACGTGATGGACCTCGCCGGTCACCCCGCGCGACAGGTCGGACAGCAGATAGAGCCCGGCGCCGCCGACATCCTCGATGGTCACATTGCGCTTCAGGGGCGCATTGTATTCGTTCCACTTCAGGATCAGGCGGAAGTCGCCGATGGCCGAGGCCGCCAGGGTCTTGATCGGACCGGCCGAAATGGCGTTGACGCGGATGTCCTGCTTGCCGAGGTCGGCCGCGAGATAGCGGACCGAAGCCTCCAGCGCCGCCTTGGCGACCCCCATCACATTGTAATGGGGCATGACCTTTTCCGCGCCGTAATAGGTCAGCGTGATCAGCGAGCCGCCGTTCGGCATCATCGCTTCCGCGCGCTGCGCGATCGCGGTGAAGGAATAGCAGGAGATGAACAGGCTCTGGTTGAAGTTTTCGGGGCTGGTGTCGACGTAGCGGCCCTTCAGCTCTTCCTTGTCGGAATAGGCGATGGCGTGCACGACGAAGTCGATCGTCTCCCATTCCTGCTTCACCGCCGCGAAAAGCGCGTCGATCGACGCCAGTTCGGAGACGTCGCAGGGCAGAATCAGGGAATCCGGCGTGCCGACCTCGGCCGCCAGCGGGCGCACGCGCTTTTCCAAAGCCTCACCCAGATAGGTGAAAGCGCATTGGCCGCCTTGGGCGTGCACCGCCTTGGCAATTCCCCAGGCGATCGACCGGTCGTTGGCGACACCCATGATAAGTCCACGTTTTCCAGCCATCAGGCCGGCGCCGGTCGACATAGGCTGATCTCCCTCAAGGCGTCCTTCGAAGCGCGCGGATTATAGACGTCTCGATCCGACCCTCAAGCGGCGGCTTCGCGACGGCCCATCGGCAGGCCGCGCTTGCCAAGGCCGGGGGGCCTGTGTTCCGTTGTCGCCCAAACCCCGAGGTACATGCCATGTCCGATCTTCTGTCGTCCCTGGACGATGCGGCGCTCGCCGCGCGCGGGCCTTACGACCTCTTCGCCGTCTGGTTCGCCGAGGCCGAAGCGACCGAGGTGAACGATGCCAACGCCATGGCGCTGGCGACCGTCGATTCGGACGGCCAGCCTTCGGTCCGAGTCGTCCTGATGAAGGATTATGACGCGCAAGGCTTCGTCTTTTATACCAATTTCGAGAGCGACAAGGGCCGCGCCCTGCTCGGCCAGCCGCGCGCCGGGCTCAATTTCCACTGGAAGGGCCTGCGCCGCCAGGTCCGCGTGAATGGCACGGTCGCCCCCGTCTCGACCGAGGAGGCGGATGCCTATTTCGCCAGCCGGCCGCGGGACTCGCAGATCGGCGCCTGGTCCAGCGACCAGTCCCGCCCGCTCGATTCGCGGGCCACGCTGGAAGCGGCGATCGCCCATAACGCCGCCCGATTCGCCGGGGCCGAGGTGCCGCGCCCGCCGCATTGGTCCGGCTTCCGCGTCACGCCGACGCGAATCGAGTTCTGGCAAGACCGCCCCTTCCGGCTGCATGATCGTGTCGTGTTCGAACCTACCGCTGCGGGCGGCTGGGCCGTGCACAGGTTGTTCCCCTGACGGCGGACCGGAGCAGGCGGAAGCGATGACGGCAGAAACCACGACGAAACGGGCCTTCAACGGCGACCTGGCGGAAGCCGCCCGGCTGATGCACCGGGCGACCGTCGCTTCGGTCGGGGTCGCGATCACCCTGATCATCATCAAGACCGTCGCCTTCTTCATGTCGGGCTCGGTCGCCATGATGTCGAGCTTGATCGATTCGACGCTCGACGCCCTCGCTTCCCTCGCCACCATGCTGGCGGTGCGCCACGCGACGGCGCCGGCCGACCGCGAGCACCGCTTCGGCCACGGCAAGGCCGAGGCGCTGGCGGGCCTGCTGCAGGCCGCCATCGTGGCCGGTTCCGGCGTCTTCCTGCTGTTCGAATCGATCCGCCGCATCCTGGCGCCGGAAGCGGTCTCCAACGGCGTGATCGGTATCGCCGTGATGATCGCCTCGATGGCGCTGACCCTCGCCCTGGTCACCTATCAGCACCGGGTGATGGCCAAGACGGGCTCGCTCGCCGTCGCCGGCGACCGGCTGCACTATCTCTCCGACCTGCTGTCGAACGCCGGTGTCGTGGTCGCCCTGATCGCGGCGACCCAGTTCGGCTTCCTGCTGGCGGACGGGCTGATCGCCCTCGCCATCGCGGCCGTCATGCTGTGGGGTGCCTTCGGCATCCTGCGCGGCGCCTACGACGTGCTGATGGACCGCGAACTGCCGGACCACGAGCGCGCCCAGATCGTCGAGATCGTGAAGCAGGAACCCCTGGTGCTGGCCCTGCACGACCTGCGCACGCGGCGTTCCGGCCTCGCCACCTTCATCCAGCTTCACCTGGTGCTGGACGGCGACATGCCCCTGCACCAGGCCCATGCCATCGTCGAGGGGGTCGAACAGAAGCTGATCACCGCCTTCCCCGGCGCCGAAGTCATCATCCACGAAGACCCGGACGGGGTCGAAGAGGGTGACGGCCATGCCCTGCGCACGGCTGTCTGAGCGATCGAAGGATCGTCGCTTCCCGCGCGCAGCCGGGACGAGTCGTTGAACCATGTCCGTGACCGAAAATTCCGGCCGTACCCTGATCCTGACCGGCGCCAGCCGGGGCATCGGCCATGCCACCGTAAAGCGCTTCTCCTCCGCCGGCTGGCGGGTCATCACCTGTTCGCGCCAGCCCTTCCCCGAGAATTGCCCCTGGGCGGAGGGGCCTGAAGACCACGTCCAGGTCGACCTCGCCGACGTCGCTTCCCTGCCCCAAGTGATCGAGGACATGCGGAGCCGCCTGGTCGACGGAAGGCTCGACGCCCTGGTCAACAATGCCGGCATTTCGCCCAAGGGCGAAGGCGGCAGCCGGCTCGGCACGATCGAGACGGAATACGAGACCTGGGACACCGTGTTCCGGGTCAATTTCTTCGCCCCCGTGCTGCTCGCCCGCGGCCTGATGCAGGAATTGCGCACGGCCCAGGGCGCCGTGGTCAATGTGACCTCGATTGCGGGCGTGCGGGTGCATCCCTTCGCCGGTTCCGCCTATGCTACTTCGAAGGCGGCACTGGCCGCGCTGACGCGCGAGATGGCGGCGGATTTCGGCCCGCTCGGCATCCGGGTCAATGCCATTTCCCCGGGCGAGATCGAGACCGCCATCCTCTCCCCCGGGACCGAGAAGCTGGTCGATCAGATCCCGCTCCGCCGCCTGGGCAGCCCGGACGAGGTGGCCAAGGCGATCTATTTCCTGTGCACGGACGATTCGTCCTACATTTCGGGCGCCGAACTCCATATCAACGGCGGCCAGCACGTCTGACCCCGTGGCCCGCGGGCGACAGCGCCGCGGATTCGGCAAAGGCCCGGCCGACGGCGCTTGACCGGCAGGCCGATCCGCCGGCATCTGCCCTCGTTCACGACAGGCGGGAAGGCCGGACGGGCCGGAGGAGGTGTGCCATGGCGCGCAAGCACCAATCGTTCTCGACCGAGACCATGAGCAAGCGCCGGAGGGGGTTTCAATTCTGAAGCCCGGGTCAAGCGCGGCGACCGGACGGTCCACGGCGGCAAGGAACTGATCGAGAAACTGGGCCGCAACGACCCCTGCCCCTGCGGCTCGGGCCGCCGGTTTCAAGCTGTGCTGCCTCGAAACCCACTGCTTTCCTCGACCGGGCCTATTACCGGCGGTAATGCCACGCCGTCGCGGGGGTAGCCGGAAGGGCGGAACGGAGCTTCGTTCCGCCCGTCTCGCCCGCCGCGTCAGGCCGCGTGTTTCACCGTCGACAGGAAACGGTCGACTTCGCGGCGCAGGCGTTCGGCCTGCTGCGACAGGTCACCGGCCGAGGTGAGCACCTGGGCCGAAGCGCCGCCGGCTTCGCTCGCCACCACCTGAACGCCCTGGATCGAACTCGAGACCTCGTTGGTACCGAGCGCCGCCTGTTCGACGTTGCGGGCGATCTCGGCGGTTGCCGCGATCTGTTCCTCGACCGCGCTGGCGATCGTGTTCGAGACCATGCTCATATCGCTGATCTGATGCGACACACGAGCGATCGCCTCGACCGCCTTGGCCGTGGAGGCCTGGATCTCGGCGATCTGGGCCGTGATGTCCTCGGTCGCCTTGGCGGTCTGATTGGCCAGGCTCTTCACCTCGGAGGCGACGACCGCAAAACCCTTGCCGGCCTCGCCGGCGCGCGCCGCCTCGATCGTCGCGTTGAGTGCCAGGAGATTGGTCTGGCCCGCGATGTCCTGGATCAGCTTCACCACATTGCCGATCGCGTCCGAGCCGCGCTCCAGGAGCTGCATGATGCCGTTGGCCGCTTCGGCGTCGGTTACCGCCTTGTTGGACAGTTCGGCCGACTGCTGGACCTGGCGCCCGATCTCTCGCGAGGACGAGGTCAGTTCCTCGGTGGCGCTGGCCACGGTCTGGACATTGGTCGAGGCCTGTTCGGCGGCGGCGGCGACGGAGGTCGCCCGGTCGGTGGTGTCGCGGGCGGTGCCGGTCAGCACTTCGGCATTGCTGCGCAATTCGTTGGCGGCCGACGACAGGGTGGCGACCACCTCGGCGATGGTGCCTTCGAAGCCGGCGACGGCATCGGCCAGTTCGCGGGCGCGGCGGGCCTGTTCGTCGGCCCGGCGCAGGTCTTCGGCCATGCGCGCCTGTTCGATCTGGGCGGCCTTGCGTTCGGCTTCCTGGCGGGCTTCCTCCGCCTCCTGCTGGCGGCGGCGGTTCTCAGCTTCGCGGGCACGGGTGTCACGCGCCTCGCGGAGCTGCTTCACCAGGGTGTCGACGGCCCGCCAGATCTCGCCCACTTCGTCGTTCGATTTCTGGGCCGGGACGGTGACGTCCAGCCGGTCCCCGGCGATCGCCGTGACCGTCGCCGTCACTTCGCCGAGCGGGCGGGCGAGCTGGCGGGTGCCGATATAGGCCGCAACGCCAACGCCGACGATCAGGCCGACCACGGTGGTCAGGATCACGACCATGTCCATGGTGCGGCCGAATTCCTTGGCCTCGACCCGGTGCCGCGCGAGGTCTTCCAAAATCTCCTTCAGGGCGCCGTCGACCACGGCCTGGAAGGCCTTGCGGTTGGCCCGGTTCGCCTCGTTGTTGCCGAGTGCATTGGCAGCGGCCGGCCCCGCTTCGACGCCGGCCTTGGCCAGGGCCAGGCGGAACTCACGGAATTCCGCGGCCTGCTTCATCAAGGCGTCGAGCACCGACCGCTTCGCGGGCGGCACCAGCGGCGCCCATTCGGCGAACAGGGCGTCGATGGCGTCGAGATCCTTGGTCAGATTGGCGGCGAAAGGTTTCGCCGCGTCGCGGTCGGCAGCGGCGTAGATACCCCGCGACTCCATGACCACTTCGGCGATCAGACGGTTCAACCGTTCGGCATTGAGGGCGCGCTGCCCGGCGGCGACGAGCAATTCGTCGCGTTCGGCGACACTGTTGAGGGCATTGAGGGACATGCCCGCAATAACGGCTGCCACCACGCCCATAATGGCCACGATGGCGAAGATCTTTGCACGAACACGCATTTTTCCCTCCGCGCAGGAGCGCTCCCGACGCCGAAATTGCCGACCCACGAAAATTCATGCGCCGAAACTGGCTAAGACCCGGTAAACGGCGGCCGGGCCGGCACCTTCGCCCTTGGTCGAAGACGTGACGGGCCGGAGCCCCGGCCTTTTCCCCCTGCGACAAGCCATTTCGCGATCTGCGACCGGGGCCCGAAATTGTCCCGATCCAATCGTCGCAGGCGGATTGCGGCTGCCGGGATTGGAGGTTAACGTTGAAGGACAGACGCGGTGCAGGCCGCGAAGAAAATCAGACGGCTGGGGGTTTGCAGTTGGGGAATTGCACGGCGGCGGGGCAGGGCCACGCGTTTCGTTCCTGTTGTCTTCACGCGTCGCACCCGGAGGGCTGAGCCTTGGAATATCTGGTTCAGCAGCTCATCAACGGCATCACGCTCGGCGCGGTCTACGCCCTCATCGCCCTCGGCTATACGATGGTCTACGGCATCATCGGCATGATCAATTTCGCCCATGGCGAAGTCTATATGCTGGGCGCCTTCCTCTCCATGATCGGCATCCTGCTGATGGGCGTCATCGGCATCACCTGGGTGCCGCTCGCCCTTCTGATCGTGCTGGTCTGCGCCATGGCGATCACCGCACTCTACGGCTGGTCGATCGAACGGATCGCCTATCGGCCCCTGCGCGGCTCGTTCCGCCTGGCGCCGCTGATCTCGGCGATCGGCGTCTCGATCTTCCTGCAGAACTACGTCCAATTGTCGCAAGGCGCCCGGCCGAAGCCGATCCCGCCGGTGATCCGCGGCGGCTTCGAGCTGATGACGTCAGTCGACGGCTTCACCGTGACCCTGTCCTATCTCCAGGTCTTCATCGTGGCCATGACCATCGCCCTCATGGTCGGCTTCACCTATCTGATCACCCGGACCTCGCTGGGCCGGGCCCAGCGCGCCTGCGAGCAGGACCGCACCATGGCCTCGCTGATCGGGGTCGACGTCGACCGCACGATCTCGACCACCTTCGTCATCGGCGCGGCGCTGGCCGCCGTGGCCGGCATGATGGTCACGCTCTATTATGGCGTGATCGATTTCTACATCGGCTTCCTGGCCGGGATCAAAGCCTTCACCGCGGCGGTTCTCGGCGGCATCGGCTCGCTCCCGGGGGCCGTGCTGGGGGGCTTGCTGATCGGCCTGATCGAGGCCCTGTGGTCGGCCTATTTCTCGGTCGAATACAAGGATGTGGCCGCCTTCACCATCCTGGTCTTCGTGCTGATCTTTCGGCCGACCGGGCTCTTGGGCCGGCCTGAAATCGAGAAGGTCTGAGCATGAGCGTCGCTGCCCCGGCCCTGACCCCGTCGACCGCGAGCCCGGCCACGCCGGTGCTGGCGGCCCTCAAGGACGCCGCCCTGGTCGCCCTGATCGCCATGATCCTGGCCGGCCCCATCGTCGGCCTGCAGACCTACGACAGCGGCGGCCAGCTCTCGCTGAACATGCGCTTTTCCGAAGTCGCCATCGGCATCGTCGTGGTGTTCTTCGGCCGGCTGGGCCTGGCGCTGGCCGAGCGCGGGCTGCAACCGGCCGCCTTCGGCGTCGGCGCCCTGCTGATCGTCGCCGGCATCGCCCTGCCCTGGCCGACCGGGCTGCTCCAGGTCCTGGCCATCGCCGCCGGCGTCGGCCTGGTGCTGCGCGGCCTGGTCTCGGTCTACGGCGCCCGGCGCCACAAGGCCGCCCTGGCCGCCGCCGTGGCCGAGAGCGACGACGAGAAGAGCGAGCGCCTGCGCCGCCTGATCACGAGGGGCCTCGGCTTCCTGCTGCTCGCCGCGGCCGTGCTGCTGCCCATGATGCCTTTCGCCAATTCCTACATCATGGATACGGCGATCCGGGTGCTGACCTACATGATGCTGGCCTGGGGCCTCAACATCGTGGTCGGGCTCGCCGGCCTGCTCGACCTCGGCTATGTCGCCTTCTATGCCGTCGGCGCCTATACCTACGCCATTCTCTCGAAGGAGCACGGCTTCGACTTCTGGGAGGCGCTGCCGATCTCGGGCATGCTGGCCGCCTCCTTCGGGATCATGCTGGGCTTTCCGGTGCTGCGGCTGCGCGGTGACTATCTCGCCATCGTGACGCTCGGCTTCGGCGAGATCATCCGCATCGTGCTGCTCAACTGGGCCAGCTTCTCGGGCGGACCGAACGGTATCGGCTCGATCCCGCGGCTCACCTTCTTCGGCCATCCCTTCGTGCGCAATCCGCCGGAAGGGGTGACGGCATTTCATCAACTCTTCGGGCTCGACTTCTCGCCCCTGCACCGCTCGATCTTCTTCTTCTACCTGATCCTGGTGCTGGCCCTCGTCGTCAACGTCTTCACCATCAGGATCAGACGCCTGCCGGTCGGCCGCGCCTGGGAAGCGCTGCGCGAGGACGAAATCGCTTGCCGGGCGCTGGGCATCAACCCGACGAATACCAAGCTCACGGCCTTCGCCATCGGCGCCATGTTCGCCGGCTTCGCCGGCTCCTTCTTCGCCACGACCCAGAGCTTCGTCTCGCCCGAGAGCTTCACCTTCCTGGAATCGGCCATGATCCTGGCCATCGTCGTGCTGGGCGGCATGGGCAGCCAATTGGGCGTCGCCATGGCGGCGATCTTGGTGATCGGCCTGACCGAAGCCTTCCGCAGCCTGGCCGAATACCGGATGCTGGTGTTCGGCCTCGGCATGGTGCTGATCATGGTGTGGCGCCCGCGCGGCCTCCTCTCCCACCGCGATCCGACGATCTTCATCAACCGCCGGAAGGGGGCGCGCGCATGACCACGCCCCTGCTCCTGGTCGAACATCTGACCATGCGCTTCGGCGGCCTGGTCGCCATCAACGATGTCTCCTTCGAAGCCCGGGCAGGCCGCATCACCGCGGTGATCGGGCCGAACGGCGCCGGCAAGACCACGGTCTTCAACTGCCTGACCGGCTTCTACAAGCCGACCGTCGGCCGCCTGACCCTGACCCGGAAGGACGGCAAGTCCTTCCTGCTGGAACGGCTCGACGATTTCCGCATCACCAAGACCGCGGGCGTCGCGCGTACCTTCCAGAACATCCGCCTGTTCGCCGGCATGTCGGTCCTGGAGAATCTGCTGGTCGCCCAGCACAATGCACTGATGCGGGCGAGCGGCATGAGCCTGCTCGGCCTGGTCGGCTGGCCCGGCTACCGTGCGGCCGAGCGAGAGGCGGTCGAAAAGGCGCGCTTCTGGCTCGAGCGGACCCGCCTGATGCCGCGGGCGGACGAGCCGGCCGGCTCGCTCCCTTACGGCGATCAGCGCCGGCTGGAGATCGCCCGCGCCATGTGCACCGATCCCGCCCTGCTCTGTCTCGACGAGCCGGCGGCGGGCCTGAACCCGCGCGAATCCGCCGAGCTGAACGAACTCCTGCTGATGATCCGCAACGAATATGGCGCGGGCATCCTGCTGATCGAACACGACATGAGCGTGGTGATGGGCATTTCCGACCACATCGTGGTGCTCGACTACGGCCGCAAGATCGCCGAAGGCACGCCGGCCGAGATCCGCGCCAACCCGGACGTCATCCGCGCCTATCTCGGCGAGGACGACATGGAAGGGAGTGCGGCATGAGCGCCCCCATGCTGAAGATCGAGGGGCTGCGCGCCGCCTATGGCGTGATCGAGGCCCTGAAGGGGGTCGACGTCGAGATCCACCAGGGCGAGATCGTCACCCTGATCGGGGCGAACGGCGCCGGCAAGTCGACCCTGCTGATGTCGATGTGTGGCAAACCGCGGCCGAGCCGGGGCAAGATCACCTTCGAGGGCCGCGACATCACCGGCCTGCCGACCCATCGGATCATGCGCCTCGGCATCGCCCAGAGCCCGGAAGGGCGGCGCATCTTCCCGCGCATGACGGTGCTCGAGAACCTGCGCATGGGCGCCGTGGTGACCGACCCGGCCTATTTCGACGAGGACCTGGACCGTGCCTTCCGCATGTTCCCGCGCCTCAAAGAGCGCCAGAGCCAGCGCGGCGGCACGCTCTCCGGCGGCGAGCAGCAGATGCTGGCGATCGCCCGCGCGCTGATGAGCCGGCCGCGCCTGCTTCTCCTGGACGAGCCCTCGCTCGGCCTCGCCCCCATCATCGTGCGCCAGATCTTCCAGGTCATCCGCGAGATAAACGCAACCCAAGGCGTTACCGTGTTCCTGGTCGAGCAGAACGCCTTCCACGCGCTCAAGCTGGCCCACCGGGGTTACGTGCTGGCGGGCGGCAGGGTGCAGATGAGCGGCACCTCGGCCGAACTGCTCGGCAACGAGGAAGTGCGTGCCGCCTACCTCGAGGGGGGCCACTGAGATGGAAGAGATCTTCGATACCACCCTCGGCCCCTTCATCGGGCTCACGCTCGGGCTCTTCGGCCTGTGCAGCTTCCTGGCCGGCCAGGGCATCGCCGAGGGCTGGCGCCCGGCCTGGGCCGCGGTGCTGGCCGGTTTCGGCGTCGCCCTGTTCGACCGTTTCCTGCATTGGGGCCTGTTCGGCTCCCACCTCTGGTCGCTGCAGGGCTACCTGCTCGACGGGGCGATCCTCTCGGCCTATGCCCTGCTCGGGCATCGGCTGACCCTCGCCGCCAAAATGGTCCGCCAGTACCCCTGGCTCTACGAAGCGGCGGGTCCCCTCACTTGGCGTGCGCGCACGCCGGAATGAGCGGACTTCGTCGTGAACAAGCCGGGCTTGATCATTTCGGCGTGCTACTTAGAGTGAACTAGTCCATCCCAATCGGAAGCGGGGCAAGTCATGAAAAAGCTGATAGCGGCCTTGGTCGCAATCGTCGTTATCGCCGTAGGCGTCTACTTCCTGTTCATCAAGAAGCCGCCGGCACCGCCCGTCGCCGCAGACATCACCATCGCGACCGCTGGCCCGATGACTGGCCAATATGCGGCCTTCGGCGAGCAGATGAAGCGCGGCGCCGAACAGGCTGTCGCCGACATCAACGCCGCCGGTGGCATCAACGGCCGCAAGCTGAAGCTCGAAGTCGGGGACGACGCCTGCGACCCGAAGCAGGCGGTCGCGGTCGCCAACGACCTCGTGAACAAGGGCGTGGTCTTCGTGGCCGGCCACTTCTGCTCGTCGTCGTCGATCCCGGCCTCGGCGGTCTACAACGAGAACAACATCCTGCAGATGTCGCCCGCTTCGACCAACCCGAAGCTGACCGACGAGGCGGCACAGAAGGGTTGGACCAACATCTTCCGCACCTGCGGCCGTGACGACTACCAGGGCGCCACCGCCTCGAAGTACATCGTCGACCACTTCCCGGGCAAGAAGGTCGCCGTCCTGAACGACAAGTCCGCCTATGGCAAGGGCCTGGCCGACGAGACCGCGAAGGGCCTGACCGCCAAGGGCGCCGCGCCGGCGATGGAAGAAGCCTATACCCAGGGCGACAAGGACTTCTCCGCCCTGATCTCCAAAATGAAGGCGGCCGGTATCGAAGTCGTCTATATCGGCGGCTATCATTCGGAAGCCGGCCTGATCATCCGGCAGTCGAAGGAGCAGGGCTTGGCGGCCACCTTCATCTCGGGCGACGCCCAGAACACCGCCGAGCTGTGGTCGATCACCGGCGACGCCGGCGAGGGCTTCCTCTTCACCTTCGCCCCCGACCCGCGCCTGAAGCCCACCGCGGCCCAGGTGGTCGACGCGTTCAAGAAGGCCGGCTACGACCCCGAGGGCTACACCCTCTACACCTATGCCG
Source organism: Zavarzinia sp. (assembly GCF_041650655.1). Taxonomy (GTDB): domain Bacteria; phylum Pseudomonadota; class Alphaproteobacteria; order Zavarziniales; family Zavarziniaceae; genus Zavarzinia. Next base: position 22,125 of record NZ_JBAZKR010000011.1, on the reverse strand, counting down.
CGGTCCAGGTCTGGGCCGAGGCAGTGAAGGCCGTCGGCGGCACGGATACCGCCAAGGTCGCCGCCGCGATCCGCGCCGGCTCGTTCCCGACCGTGCTCGGCACCCTCGGCTTCGACGCCAAGGGCGACGTGAAGGATCCGGAATACGTCATGTACGAATGGTCGAAGGGCCAGTACGCCGAAAAGAAGTGATCGCCTGATCACGAATGGGACAAGGCCCGGCGGTCACCCGCCGGGCCTTTTTCTTTGGCCCCAAGGGACAAGGAGGGGGCGACAGATCGGCTCAAATTGCCCGGCGTTCGCCGTTACGGTTGCGTCGAATCGTGCACACCTCTAGCGTCGCCACAAGAGTTGCTCGCGAGGGGGCAGAGTGATGCGCAAGTGGGTGCTGGGATTCGTCGGCGTGATGGCCGTTTGCGCGCTGCTCGCCTGGCTCCTGGTCGTCTACGGCCTGCACCGCGGCGGACAGGCCCCGGTGCCCGTGGCCGCCACGCCGGCAGCGACGGCCGCCCTGCCCGACATCGTCTTCGGCCTGGCTGCCCCCCTGAGCGGGCCGCAGGCCGGCTTCGGCGCCCAGCTCAAGGCCGGGGTCGAATTCGCGGTCGAGGCGATCAATGCCAATGGTGGTATCGAAGGCCGCAAGGTCGTGCTGGTCCAGCGCGATGACGGCTGTGACGCCGACAGGGCGAAGACTGTCGCGGGCGAGCTGGTGGCCGCCAAGGCGGTCGCCGTGATCGGCCATTTCTGCTCGAGCGCCAGCCTCGCGGCGGCTCCGGTCTATGCCGCGGGCGATGTCGTCATGATCACCCCGGCCTCGACCGACCCGCGCCTCACCATGGAAGGGGCGCCGGGCGCTGGCTTCGTCTTCCGCACCGTCTGGCGCGACGATTTCCAGGGCCTGGTCGCGGCCGCCCTGGTGAAGCAGACCCTGGCCTCGAAGAAGATCGGCGTCGTGCGTGACGGCTCGCTCTACGGCCAGCAGTTGACCGACGTCTTCAAGGCGGCCCTGGCCAAGCTCGAACTGGCGGCCCCGGCAGCCGACCTCGAGCTCGGCCCCTCGCTCTCGGCCAAACAGGCGGCGGCCAAGCTGAAATCGGCCGGCGTTGGCGCGGTCTTCGTGGTGGCGACACCGGCAACCGCGGGCGGCCTCGCCAAGGCCCTGCGCGAGGCGGGCGTTACCGCCTCCATCATCGGGCCGGACGCGCTGGCCAGCCCCGACTACGCCAAGGCGGCGGGCAAGGCGGCGGACGGCACCATCGTCACCTTCGCGCGGAACCCGCTCGACTATCCGACCGCGGCCAAGGCGATCGAGAAATTGACCGAGCGGGGTCAGGACCCCTCGGGCTATGTGCTCGACGCCTTCGCGGCGGCACAGATCCTTTCCGCCGCCCTGGGGCCAGTGGTGAAGCCCGATCCCGCGGGCGCGATCGACGGCAAGCGCCTGGCCTCGACCATTCGGGTCAACCGCTTCTCGACCGTGCTCGGCGAACTGGCCTTCGATTCCCGCGGCGACCTGACCAAGCCGGGCGTCGTCTATTACCTGTGGAAGGGCGGCAAGCTCAATCCGATGTGAGGCGGCCGTCGCCGACCGCATCCTGGACCGAGGCGAAACCGTCTTGCGCCAGCAGCGCCGCCAGTTCCTGCTTGATCGCGCCGACCACGGGCGGCCCGCGGAAGACGAGCGCCGTATAGAGCTGCACCAGATTGGCGCCGGCCCGGATCTTGCCGTAGGCATCGGCCCCGTTGAACACGCCGCCGACCCCGACCAGGGTGGGCGCCGGCCCGACCGCGCGGCGGATCGCCGCCAGCAGGGCGGTCGAGGCGACGAAGATCGGCCGGCCGGAGAGACCGCCCCGTTCCGCCTGTGTGGCCGAAGTCAGGCTCGACGGCCGGGCGGCGCTCGTATTGGCGACGACGAGGCCGGCAAAGCCGTGGCGCAGGGTGACCTCGGCGATCGCCAGCGCCTCGGCTTCCGAAAGGTCGGAGGCGAGCTTCACCAGCATCGGCGTGCGCAGCCGGTCGCGCGCGGCGAGCAAGCGGCGCAGCAGGTCGTCCAGGCGCAGCGGATCCTGGAACATTCGCCCGTTCTTGGTATTCGGACAGGAGACGTCGATCGTCAGATAGTCGGCAATGGGGGCGAAACACTGCACCAGACGCACGAAATCCTCGGCCGGCTGATCCGAATCGGTATTGCTGGCCAGATTGACGCCGAGCGGGAAATCGGGCCGCCGGGCCGCGCGCACGCGGGCCGCCACCGCCGCCTCGCCCTCGTTGTTGAAGCCCATGCGGTTGATCGCCGCAAAATCGCCATCGAGGCGAAACAGTCTGGGCCGAGGATTGCCGGACTGCGGCTTGGGCGTGACGCCGCCGACTTCGCCGAAGCCGAAGCCGAGCCAGTGCAGGCGGTGGGCGACCAGGGCGTTCTTGTCGAATCCGGCGGCGACGCCGATCGGATTGGCGAAGGACAGCCCCATGGCCGTGACGTGGAGCGACGGCAGGTCCGGCCCGCCCGCGGGTGGCACCAAGCCGAGGCGAAGCAGGCGGAGCGCCAGGCCGTGGGCGGTTTCCGGGTCGAGATGGCGGAGCGCCGGCCAGGCCATGCGGTACCAGCCGACGGGTGAGGACGAGGAAGGGGCCGTCATGATGGGTGGACGCTAGCGGAATGCGGCGCGGCTTTGAAGTCCGGCCGGGATGGGCGGGACCGATTCTGGCCCTGCTGTGCCTTTTTGCCGCCGCCCGCGGGGCCGCGGCCGCGACCGACTATCGCCTGGACATGAGCGGCCTGCCGGACGAGGCGAAATCCCTGGTCGAGCAGACCAGCGAGTTGGTCACCATGGCCGACCGTCCGCCGCCCGGCGTCACCGCCCTGCGCAACCGGATTCGCGGCGACCTCGACAAGATCCGCCAAGTGCTCGACGCCTTCGGCTATTTCGACGCGACGATCGACGTGACCGCGCCGGAGGATCAGACCCCGGTGCCGGTGACCATCAAGGTGACCGCCGGCAAGCGCTATCGGGTCGGCCAGCTGCGCCTGACCGACCCTGGCGGCGTGCCGCTGGGCCCCGGCCTGTCGCCGCCAGAAGGCCGCATCGCGCTCAAGCCGGGCGAGCCCTATGCCGCGCAGGCGGTGATCGACACGGAATCCGTGATCCTGGCCGAACTCGGCCGCCGCGGCCGGCCCTTCGCCAAGGTCGCCCACCGGGACGTGGTGCTGGACCGGGCGGCGGGCACGGTGAACGCCACCTGGGCGATCGACTACGGCCCCCTCGCCCATTACGGCGAGACCCGTTTCGAGGGGTTGGACCGCCTGAAACCCAAGGCAGCGCGCGAATTGCTGCGCTTCCAGCCGGGCGCCCAAGCGAATGTCGACGAGATCGAGGAGACGCGCCGCGCCTTCGTCGACACCGGCCTGTTCCGCACCGTCGCGGTCACGGTGGAACCGCCCGGGCCGGATGGTGCCGCCCCCGTCCTGGTGAAGCTCGAAGAGGGCAAGCCGCGCACCATCGGCGGCGGGCTTCGCTATTCGACCAGCGACGGGGCCGGTGCCCGCGTCTTCTGGGAACATCGCAACCTGCTGGGCGGACGCGAGTCGCTCCGCATCACAGCCGACGTGGCCGAGACCGGCTACAGCCTGGTCGCCAAGGCGAAGAGGCCGGATTTCGAATGGCGCGGCGTCGACCTCGTGTTCCAGGCCGAGGCCGACAAGCAGTCGCTCGAAGCCTATGACCTCGACCGGGTGCTGGTGGGCGGCGGCCTCGAATGGCGCTATTCGCCGCGCTGGTTCTTTTCCGGCGGCATGACCTTCGAACAGAGCCATATCGACGATTCCGGCGTGGTCGAGGACTATTCCCTGGTCGGCTTCCCCCTGGTAGCGCGACAGGACACCTCGAACGACGTGCTGGACCCGACCCGGGGCCACCGCTTCACCTTCTCCCTGACGCCCTATTACGACGTCGCGGGCACCGCCGGCGCTTTCCTGACCGGCCAGGCCAATGCCGCGGTCTATCTGCCGCTCGACGACCTCGAGGACTATGTGCTGGCGCTCCGTGGTGGGCTCGGCGCTACGTTGGGCGGCGGTACACAGTCGCTGCCGGCAGACAAGCGCTTCTATGCGGGCGGCGGCGATTCGATCCGCGGCTTCGCCTATCAGGTGGCCGGCCCGCTCGGCACGGACGACAAGGCGCTGGGCGGCAAATCGCTGCTGACCGGGGCGGTCGAGCTGCGCTGGCGCATCACCGAGACGATCGGCATCGTGCCCTTCGTCGATTTCGGTTCGGTGTTCGACAGCGCGGTGCCGGATTTCGGCGCCGACCTCTTCATGGGTGCCGGCCTCGGGCTCCGCTACCGCTCGCCGATCGGTCCCTTGCGCCTCGACGTGGCGACCCCGATCGCCGGCAAGCGGGCGAGCGACGACATCGTCCAGGTCTATATTTCGATCGGACAGGCTTTCTGATGCGCCCCGCCCTTTCCCGCACGCTGAAATGGGCCGGCATCGCGGCGGCCACCCCGCTCGCCCTGATCGGCGGGGTGCTGGCCGCGCTCCAGATCCCGGCGATGCAGCAGCGCCTGGCCGACTATGTCTCCGAGACCGTCTCCGGCCCGGATTTCGCCCTGAAGATCGACGGCCTGTCGGGCGGCCTGCCCTTCGGCCCGCGCATCGCCCGGCTGGAACTCGGGGATGGCCAGGGCGCCTGGCTGACGCTCGAAGACGCCGCCGTCGCGGTCGATCCCTGGGCGCTGATCCGCGGCCGCATCCATGTCGAGCGGATCGAGGCGAAACGCCTGGCGGTGGAGCGCCTGCCTGCCGGAAGCCCGGCGCCCGAACCGGCCCCGGCCGAGCCGGCCTCCTTCGCCCTGCCGGAACTGCCGCGCGGCCTGGCGCTCGACCGGCTCTCGGTGCAGGAGATCGAGCTCGGCGCCGCCGTCGCGGGCCGAGCGGCGCAATTCGTACTGAGCGGACACCTCGGCGTCGATGCCGCGGGCGAGGCCAGCCTCGTCCTCTCGCTCGACCCGCTGGCCGGGCAGGCCTCGACCCGCCTCGTGCTCGACGCCCGCCACCGCCCGGCGGACGACCACCTGAACCTGAAGCTCGCCCTGGACGAGCCGCCGGGCGGGCCGATCGCCCATCTGGCGGGGCTCGCGGGCGGGCAGCCGATTCACCTCTCCCTCGCGGGCGAAGGCCCTGTCTCGGCCTTCGCCGCCGATCTCGACGCCGCGGCGGCCGGCGCCGCCCTGAACGGCCGCCTGACCCTCGGCCGGGGCGACGGCGGCGTGCTGACCGCCGCCCTCGCCGCCAAGGCCGACCCCGGTCCCTTCCTGCCGCCGGACCTCGCCCCGCTCGCCACGGACGGCATCGCCTTCGACCTCGCCCTCTCGGTCGCGGGCGAGACCATCACCGTCCAGAAGCTCGATGCCGGGGCCAAGGGGCTGACGCTGGCGGCCCAGGGTGCGCTGGTGGGCGGCAAGGATGCCGCCCTGACCGCCCGGATGACCCTGGACCCGGCCCTCGACCTCGCGCCGCTCGGCCCCGTGCCGCCGGGTTTCCGTCCCGCCAGCGTCGAACTCGCGGCTCGGGCCGATCTCGCCGCCGGCAGCGTCCATGTGGAGCGGATCGCGGTCACGGCGCCCGCCGCCACGGTGACCGGCACGGCCGAGCTGGCCGATGGCTTCGGCCGCCTCGACGCCAGTCTCGATGCCACCCTGCCCGACCTCGCGGCCCTGCCCGGCGCCGGCCTCCAGGGTGCCGGCAATGCCCGGGTGAAGGTGTCCGGCGGGCTGGCCCCCCTGGACCTCGTCTTCGATGTCGCCCTGAACGGCAAGGATGTCGCGGGTGACACGGCCCTGCCCCGCCTGCTGGGACCGAGCCCGGCGCTGACCCTGGCCGGGCGCTATGGCGAGACCGGCTCCCTGGTGCTCGACCGCCTGACCCTGGCGACAGCGGCGGCGACAGCGGAAGCTTCCGGCCGCTACGGCCTGGCGGATGGAACCGTCGAGGCGACGCTCGCGGCCAAGGCAGAGGATCTGGGCCGTCTCGGCGTCGCCGGCCTGGCCGGCAGCCTGGCGGCGCAGGGCAAGGTCTCCGGCACTGTCGCCGTGCCGCTGCTCGACCTCACCCTGGACGGCAGCGGCGTTTCCTTCGGCGGCCAGGGCTTCGGCGACCCCCATGTCGCCCTCAAAGCGGCGCCGGATGCTGCCGGGACCTCGACCGGCCGGCTCGATCTCGCCGTGGGCGGCGCCTATCCGGCGACGCTCGGCGCCTATCTCGCCTTCGATGGCGCGCGGGCCAGCGCTTCCGGCCTCACGGGGAGCGTGCTGGGCGTCAAGCTGGCGGGCGACCTCGCCTATGGCCTGGAGGACGGGCTCGCCACGGGCAAGCTGCATCTCGATGCGGAGAGCCTGGCCGCTCTCTCCACCCTGGCCGGACAGAAGCTCGCCGGACGGCTGACCGCCGATCTCGCCCTGCTGCCCCGGCAGGGCGGCCAGGGCGCTGATCTGAGCGTTTCAGGCCGCGGCATCGCCGCCGCCGGTACCAGCCTTGCCCGGCTCGATGTCAAGGCGACGCTGGACGACCTCCTGGGCGCCGGCCGTGGCAAGGCGGAAATTGGTGCCTCCGGCATGGTCGCGGGCGGCGCCACGCTGGACGATGTGAAAGCCACGGCGACGCTCGCCTCCTTCGCCGATGTCGCCTTCATCCTGCAGGCCCAGGGCAAGCTGCCGGCGGCGGCAAGGATCGAGGCCAAGGGCCGCTACCGGGGCGGCGCGCCATCCGTGGTCACCCTGGCGTCGCTGGACGGCGCGCTCGGCACCACGCCGCTGCACCTCGAGAAGCCGCTCGACGTCCGCCTCGGCCCCGCGGTCGAACTCAAGGGCCTGGCGCTCGGCTTCGGTAAGGCGCGGGTCGCGGCCGACCTCACGCTCGGCCAGGCGCTCGCCGGCAAGGCCAGCGTGAAGGGGTTCGATTTCGCCGATGTCGCCCCGCTGGCGCCCGGCGTCGCCCTGCCCGGCGGCACCGTCGACCTCGACCTCGAGCTGAGGGGCGGGGCCGGGCGGCTGGTCCTGGCCGGGCGCGACCTGGTGCCGCCCAAGGGCACGATCGATGTCGCCGCCGCCGACATTCCCCATGTCGGCCTCGACGCGACGCTCGACTGGAAGGGCCGCAGCGCCACGCTCGACCTCGGCCTGAGCGGCATCCGCGACGCCACCGTGACGGCGCGCGGCACGCTGCCGGTCGATCTCGTCTCCGGCCTGCCCGTGCCGGCGAGCCGGGGCGAGATGGACATCGCCGTCACCGTGGAGGCCGACCTCCGCCGCCTCGCTCCCTTGTTGCCGCTCGGCCAGAACCGGATCGCCGGCAATCTCGACCTCGAAGCCCAGGTGCGCGGGCCGCTGAGCGCCCCCGAACCCTCGGGCAAGCTGACCCTGACCAAGGGCCTCTTCGTCAACGGGCAGAGCGGCTTCGAGCTGCGCGACCTCGCCCTCGCGGTCGCTTTCGCCGGACGCACGGCGACGCTGGAGAGCCTGAGCGGGACCGACGGCAACGGCGGAAGGCTGAGCGGCACCGGCCGGGCGAGCCAGTTGGCGGACGGCGATTTCGCCATCGATGCCGCGATCAAGGCAACGGGTTTCCGCTTCACCCGCCTCGACCTCGCCACCACCTCGGGCGACCTCGATCTCGCGGTCGCCGGCACCGCGACGGCGCCCGAAGTGACGGGCAAGCTCACCATCCGCGAAGGACGGGTCGAGATTTCGGCGACGGTGCCGCCCTCGGTCCCCGTGGTCGAGGTGCGCGACCCGGCCAAGGACCAGGCGCCGCCGGTGCCGGCATCCGCGGGCCTGCCCAAGGTCGGCCATATCGACATGGTGGTGGAAGCGCCCGGCCAGTTCTTCGTGCGCGGCCGCGGCCTCGATTCCGAATGGCGCGGCACGCTGACCCTGAAAGGGCCGATCAACGGGCCGGACATCGCCGGCGGCTTCGAGGTGGTGCGCGGCACCTATACGCTGGCGGGACGGCCGTTCAAAATTTCAGAGGGCTCCCTCACCTTCCCGTCCGGCCTGGCGGCGCCGCCCCAGCTCGCTGTCGTGGCGAGCGCGCCGGCCGACGACGTCGAGGCCAAGGTCTCGATCACCGGGCCGGCCACCGCCCTGAAGATCGCCCTTTCGTCCGATCCGGCGCTGCCCAGCGACGAAGTGCTGAGCCGGGTGCTGTTCGGCCGCTCGGTCGCCAATCTCTCGGCGACCCAGGCGGTGAAACTGGGCCAGACCGCGCTCGAACTCGCGGGCAAGGGCGGTGGCAGCGTGTTGGGTGGGGTGCGCAACGCCCTCGGTCTCGACCGGCTCGACTTCGGCTCGTCGGATTCGACGAGCGAGAACACCGGCAGCACCAAAGGCGGTGCCGCGGGCGCGTTGGCGGGCTCCAGCCTGTCGGCCGGGCGCTATATCGCGGACGGCGTCTATCTCGGCTTCGAGCAGGGACTGACGCCGGATTCGAGCTCGGTCTCGATCGAGGTCGAAATCTATCCCCGCGTCACTGTCGAAGGCACTGTCGGCCAGACCAACGACAGTTCCGTGGGCCTCAACTACAAGTTCGACTATTGAGGGCGCTGCGGCAGGATCAGTGGAACATGCTCTTCCGCCCGTTCGGGGCATAGAGGTCGTAGCACACGCCGAGTGCCTTGGTCGCCTTGCTGGAACCCTTCAGGTTCACCGTCCAGCTGCGCCCGTCGGCCAGACTGACGAACATCCGGCTGCCCGCCTTGAAGGCCTGCCAGAAACCCGAATCGAAGCCCAGGACCGAGGTCATTCCGTGCGGGTCGTCGTAGGTGATGCTGGCGAAATTGTCGTAGCGGCTGTCGATCGAGACCTGCATCCCCGACGTGGTGCCCACGTTCAGTTTCCAGTCGTCCTTCCAGAAGGCGATGATCACGCCCTGGTCGCCGAGCAGGATCGAGAGATACATGCCGTCGTCGAACTTGGTTTCCATGCCGCAATGGCCGAATGAACCGTCGTCCTGCTGATAGGCGTAGGTGGTCCAATAGCCCGAGACATATTCGTCGATCCGCTTGCCCGCGAAGGCCGGCGTCGCGACCATCAGCAAAGCGGCGATGAAAGCGATGAGACGCATCGTCTAACCCCCAGAATGTCATCCCCGTGGAGAGGATAACATTCGAGGGAGGACGAGGCGACCCGTCAGGCGACCTGAGACTGTTCCTGCACCGCCAGGTGGCCGAAGAAGGAACGGCCGAGATCGTCGGTGATGGCGATGAGCTGGAGCTGCACCCAATCCAGGAATTCGTGCAGCCCGCCACCCAGCACCATCTCGATCGAGCGGTTGGCGAGGGTGCCGCGCAGGCCGTCCAGGATCTCCAGCGTGCGGTTGCCGGTGCGCAGGCCATAGCGCTGGCGCAGCCGGATCACGATCTCGTCGATCGCCGCGACGCCGACCGCGAGCGAGCGCGGGAAGGCGTTGTTGAAGATCAGGAAGCCGGCGACCGAAGCCGGACTCATGCCACGGGGCTGGACCCGGCGAAAGGCGTGATAGCCGGCGGCCGAGCGCAGCAGGGCGTTCCACTGCGAGACGTCGAGGGGCGAACCCACCTCGGCCGCGGTCGGCAGCAGCATGTGATACTTGATGTCCAGCAAGCGGGTGGTCTGGTCCGCCCGTTCGATCAGCTTGCCGAGCTGGTAGAAATACCAGCCCTCGTCGCGGTAGAGCGTGCCTTCCAGGATGCCCGTATGGGTCTGGCAGGCTTCCTTGATCTTGGAACAGAGGCGCGACAGGTCGGCCCTCCCGGCGTCCGCCGGGGTCAGGCTGCGCACCCAGCTGTAATACATGTTGAGCTGGGTCCAGAGCTCGGTCGAGATCAGCGGGCGCAGCGTGCGGGCATTCTCGCGCGCGGCCTTGACGCTGGCGTGGATCGAGCTGTGGTTTTCCGGATCCAGCATGTAATAGTGGATCACGTTGTTGGCGGTCGCCGCCTGATGCTTCTTGAAGAAGGCCTCGGCGTCGGCGTGCAGATGCACGATCGACAGCCAGTTCTGCGAGCCGCGGGCGTCGCGGCTGAAAGTCTCGTTGACGTCGAGAATACGCGCCAAGTTCTCCGCCCGCTCCATATAGCGGGCGAGCCAGAACATGTCTTCGGCGAAACGGGCGAGAAGTCTAGCCAAGCACCCACGTGTCTTTCGACCCGCCTCCCTGGGAGGAGTTGACGACGAGCGAGCCGCGCCGCAGCGCGACCCGGGTGAGACCGCCGGGCAGAACCCAGGTGGATTTGCCGGTGATGGCGAAGGGCCGAAGGTCGACGTGGCGCGGCTCGACCTCGCCTTCGACCAGGGTCGGGCAGACCGACAGCTTGATGGTCGGCTGGCTGATGTAATTGTTCGGGTCCTTCAGCAGGTTGGCCCGGCAGACTTCCAGCTCTTCCTTGCTGGCCTTGGGACCGACCGTGATGCCGTAGCCGCCGGATTCGGCGACCGGCTTCACCACCAGTTCGGCCAGATGGTCGAGCGTATAGGCGAGCGCATCAGGCTCCCGGCAGATGTGGGTCAGCACATTGTCCAGGATCGGCTCTTCCGACATGTAGTATTTGATCAGCCGCGGCATATAGGCATAGACCGCCTTGTCGTCGGCGACGCCGGTGCCGACCGAATTGGCCAGCGCCACATTGCCGGCCCTGACCGCGCGCATCAGCCCGGGCACGCCCAGGGTCGATTCCGGGCGGAACACTTCGGGATCCAGGAAATCGTCGTTGAGCCGGCGATAGATCGTGTGCACCCGTTCGAGGCCGCCCGTCGTCTTCATGTAGACGCGGTCGTTCTCCACGACGAGGTCGCGGCCCTCGACCAGGGGCACGCCCATCTCGCGGGCCAGGAAGATGTGCTCGAAATAGGCGGAATTATAGGTGCCGGGCGAGAGCAGCACGACCTGCGGGTCGGCCACGTCGGCGGGGGCGATCTCGACCATCGCCTCCTGCAGCTTCGGCCCGTAATTGTCGACCGGGCGGATCGAGATGTCCGTCGTCAGGTCCGGGAAGGCCCGCAGCATCATGTTGCGGTTCTCGAGCACATAGGAGACGCCCGACGGCGTCCGCGCATTGTCCTCGAGCACCATGAACTTGCCGGCCTCGTTGCGCACCACGTCGATGCCGCAGATATTGGCATAGGCGCCGTGGGCGACCTTGAGGCCGATCATGGCCGGCTGGTAGTTGCTGTTGCCCAGCACCAATTCGGCCGGGATGATGCCGTCCTTGAGCGCGTGCTGGGGCCCATAGACATCGGCCAGGAACAGGTTGATCGCGGTAACCCGCTGGATCACGCCCGCTTCGAGATGGGCCCAGTCGTCGCGGGTCAGCACGCGGGGGATCACATCGAACGGCAGGATGCGGTCGATCGCGTCCTTTTCCGAATAGACGGTGAAGGTGATGCCCAGATTGTAGAGTTCGCGTTCCGCATCCTCGGCCCGGCGTTGCAGGGCTTCGAGGTCCAGGGTGGCCAGTCGCTCGCGGATGGCCGCCGTATATTCGAGGGGCGGGGTGCCGGACTGCCCCATGATCTCGCAGTAGAATTCGCCGTGATCGTATCGGGACAGAACGCCGCTCATTCGAGCCCTCGCAGCAACCTGGATTCGAGCCTAGCAAACTATTCTGACGCGCCGCATCAAAAATCGGCAGATCGGAATTAGACCTTCTTCTCTGCCCAATTCTTGAGCGGGACCACATCGACGCCGACCTGTAGCCGGTGCGGACCACCACCGACGATGATGCCCCGCAAGGGTGCCACATCATCGTAGTCGCGGCCATGGGCGACTGTAATGTGATCGAGCGAAGGCACGCAATCATTGGTCGGGTCGAGTTCGAGCCAGCGATCGGGACCGATCCAGACGGCGACCCACGCGTGCGACTGGTCGGCGCCGACGAGGCGCGGCCGGCCCGGCGGCGGCGTCGTGCGCAGATAGCCCGAGACATAGCGTGCCGGCAGGCCGATCGAGCGCAGGCAGGCGATCATCAGATGGGCGAAATCCTGACAGACGCCGCGTTTGACCCGAAGCACCTCGCGCGGCGGCGTGGTCACCGTGGTGGCCTGGGGATCGAAGGCGAATTCGCCGTTGATACGGGCGTTGAAGGCGAGCAGCGCCTCGACCACCGGGCGGCCGGGCGAGAAATCCGGCGCCGCATAGGCGGCGAAGGCGTCGTCGACCTCGATCAGGGTCGAATCCTGGCGGAAGGCATAGGCCTCGACCGTGTCCGGCCCGCCCTCGTCCAGCCTGGCACGCAACGCGTCCCAGGCGGGATAGGCCGCGGCCTCGGGCACTTCGAAGGGTTCCAGTTCGATCTCGATCAGCGATTCGACGATCAGGCGGTGGTGCGGCTCCTGCACGGCGAATTGGACGATCGGATTGTCGAAACCGTCGATCCGCTCGTTCCAGGTGGTCGGCTCCGGATCGACCCGGAGTTCGTGGCGCAGGAGCTTCTGGCGATCGCTGTCGCGCGGCCGCAGATGGGCCAGGTGATGGGCGAGCGTGACCGGCTCGCCATAGTCGTAGACCGTGTTGTGGCGGGCCTGATAGCGGATCATGGCGCGCTCACGATGCGGATCGGGCCACCCGGGCGGACCGCCAGGGCGTGGCTGAAATAGGTTTGCGAGATGATGTCGGAGAGCTCGGGCAGGGTCACGCTGACCGCGTCGAGCAGGGCTTCGAGCTCGGTGTTGCGACCGCTGGCGCTGGTCCCGGCGAGGCGGAGAATCTCGGCCGCGCGGAGTTCCGAGAGGGCGGTCTGGGCGAGCAGGCGGGCCGAGCCCTGGGCGCCCTGGCCCCGCTCGCGCGGCAGGTTGTCGACATGGTCGGTCAAGGCGAACATCTGGCGGGCGAGCGAACGGGGATTGGCTTCGTCGAGCAGCAGGAGGTCGAGCACGGGGGCGAATTGCGCCCCGGTGAAATAGCGCGCGCGATAGGTCATGAAGCTGTCGGCGATTTCGAGCGCCAGGTCGAGGGCCCGGTTCTCGCCCGATTCGCCGCCCATCACCAGCTCGCGGGTCAGGGCGACGGCGTTCAGGGCGCGTTCGATGCGGCGGCCGAGGTCCATGAAGCGCCAGGCCTGGCCGCGCGTCATATTCTCCATGCCGAGACCCGAGAGCGCCGCCATCGAGGCGACGATCGCATCGAGCGAGGCGAGCAGGCCGACATAGTCGCCCGGCACCGCCTTGCGCACCTGTTCGATCTGGCCGTGCATCTGCAGCAGCACGCGGGTCATGTCGACCGACAGGCGGTCGCGCACCATGCCGGTGTTGATGTTGAGCCGGCGCACCGCCGAGGCGAAGCCGGTGGCCCGGCCGTCGTCGCCCAGCACGGCGAGCAGGCGGGCGTCGAATTTGGCCCGGTCGGCGACCGCGAGTTCGGCCAGTTCCGGCGTGATCTCGCCGATCATGGCGAGGAAGACGGCACCCGGACCGATGTCCACCTGGGCGCCCGGACCGGCGCCATCCGACAGGCGCTGGACCATGGCGCGCAGCGCGCGGATACCGAATTCGGCCCGCTCGGCATAGCGGCCGACCCAATAGAGGTCGTCGGCCACGCGGCTCGGCAGATTGTTGCCCTGGCGACGCACTTCGACCGCGGTATCCGGCGGCCGCAGGAGGCTGAACTGCTCGACCGGGCTCGACGACAGCACCCAGGCGTCCTTGGAGAGGCCGCCCTGTTGCAGGCGGACGAGCGGACGGTCCGCTTTGGGCGCGATGCGGACGAGGCCGCCCGGCATGACCGAGAAACCCTTCTCGGTCGCGGTCAGGAAGGCGCGCAGCACGACGGGGCGGGGCTTCAGCCCCTCGTCGGTGAAACAGGGTGCGGTCGACAGGCGGATCGGCGCCTGGCCGACCCCGTCATAGGGGTGATTGCGCAGGTGGCGTGCCCAGCCCGCGGCATTTTCGGGCGCATTGACGCCGACTCTGGGAAAGGCCGGGCGCAGCGCATAGGGGTTCGCCGCCGCGGTCAACCGGGCGCGGCCCTGGGGCTCGCCGGCCCAGACCGTCTCGAGATTGGCCAGGGCGAGGTCCTCGCCCAGCAGGCGCCGCGCGAGGTCGGGCAGGAAGGGCACCAGGGCCGGCGTCTCGGCGACGCCGGAGCCGAGCGCATTGGCGACCACGACATTGCCCGCCAGCACCGCCTGCACCAGGCCGGCGACGCCGAGAGAGGAATCGCCCCTGAGTTCCAGGGGATCGCAGAAGTCGTCGTCGACCCGGCGCAGGATGATGTCGACCGGTTCGAGCCCGCCCAGCGTCTTCAGGAAGACGCGGTCGCCGCGCACGGTCAGGTCCGCCCCTTCGACCAGCGTATAGCCGAGGTAACGGGCGAGATAGGCGTGCTCGAAATAGGTTTCGTTGAAGGGCCCCGGGGTCAGCAGGACGATGCGCGGATAGCGCGTCCAGGGGGCGAGGTTGCGCAGCGTCTGGCGCAGGCGGTCGAACCAGGCGGCGAGACGCTTCACTTCCATCGCGCGGTAGGCTTCGGACAGTGCCCGCGAAGTGACGATGCGGTTTTCCAGGGCGTAGCCGGCACCGGCCGGGGTCCGGGTGCGGTCGCCCGCGACCAGCCAGCGGCCGTCGGGACCACGCACCAGATCGACCGCATAGACGTGCAGCCACATGTCGGCCGGCGCCCGGAAGCCTTCCAGCGGGCGCAGGTAATCCGGGCTGGTCTGGATCACCGCGGGGTGGATCCAGCCTTCCTTCAGGGAGCGCTGGGCGCCGTAGAGATCGGTCAGCAGGGCGTTCATCAGGCGCCCGCGTTGGATCAGCCCTTCCTCGATACCCGCCCATTCCTCTTCCGAGATGACGAGCGGGATGAGATCGAGTTCGATCGCGCGTGCCGCGTTGCGCGGGTCGCCATAGACGTTGTAGGTGACGCCGTTGTCGTGCAGGAGCTGGCGGGCACGGGCAGTGCGTTCGGCGAATTCGCCGGGCGGCAGGTCGCCCAGGGCGCGCACGAAATCGGCCCAATGGGGACGCAGCTTGCCGTCGGCGTCGAGGCATTCATCGAAATTCCCCGGCACCGGCGTATAGGCGTGCGCCGTCGTCCGCCCCTCCACCGCGGAACCGCCGGGCAGAGGCAGGGGGATCTGTTCGCCCACGTCGGGGGCTTGGGGGTCGATCGCCAGAGTCACGCGGGCCATCGTATCAGGCAGGTCGGGGGCCGCCATGGAATTTCGCGATCATATTGCCAGGAATAGGGTCCATACAATCCGGCCCCCATGCAGTCAATTCGCTGGGCGGAGCGGCATCGGCCGCCCCGCCCGCGGGTGTCACTGACGCCTGAGGTCGAGGGTGAGTGGGAATTCCTTCGTCACTTCGGCCGGTCCCAGGATCATCGGCCCCGGGGTATGGCCGAAGCTGAAGAAGCGGGCCAGACGGCGCCCCTCGGCTTCATAGGCGTTGACCGGGGCGGTCACATAGTTGCGCCCGCCCGGATGCGAGACGTGATAGGTGCAACCGCCGATCGAGCGGTTCGACCATTCGTCGACGATGTCGAACACCAGCGGCCCATGGGGCGGGATGGTCGGATGCAGGGCGGAGGCGGGCTGCCAGGCGCGGAAGCGCACGGCGGCGACATATTCGCCCTCCCGCCCGGTCGAGGTCAGCGGCACGCGAATGCCGTTCACGGCGACCGCGTGACGGCCGTCGGTCATGCCGTTCACCTTGACCTGGATACGCTCGACCGAACTGTCGACGAAGCGCACCGTACCGCCGGCGAAACCTTCCTCGCCCAGCACATGCCAGGGTTCCATCGCCTGGCGCAATTCGAGCGTCAGGCCGCGCTGGTGGATCGTGCCGTAATGCGGGAAGCGGAACTCGAAATGGGGATCGAGCCATTCGCGCTCGAAGGTGATGCCCCATTGCTGGAGATCCGCCACCACGTCGTCGAGGTCTTCGGCGACGAAATGGGGCAGCAGGAAGCGGTCGTGCAGTTCGGTGCCCCAGCGGACCAGGCGGGCCGGATAGGGATTGTCCCAGAAATGCGCGATCAGGGCACGCAGGATGAGCTGCTGCACGCAGGACATGCGGGCGTGCGGCGGCATCTCGAAGGCGCGGAGTTCGAGGAGGCCCAGACGGCCGGAGGAGGAATCCGGCGAATAGAGCTTGTCGATGCAGAATTCGGAACGGTGCGTGTTACCCGTGACGTCGGCCAGCAGGTGACGGAACAGGCGGTCGACCAGCCAGGACGGGACATTGGTATGGTCCGGCACCTGGCGGAAGGCGATCTCGAGTTCATAGAGCGAGTCGTGCCGCGCCTCGTCGATGCGGGGCGCCTGGCTGGTCGGCCCGATGAACATGCCCGAGAACAGATAGGACAGGCTCGGGTGGTTCTGCCAATAGCAGAGCAGGCTGCGCAGCAGGTGCGGCCGGCGCAGGAAGGGGCTGTCCTCCGGCCGGGCGCCGCCGACCACGATGTGGTTGCCGCCGCCGGTGCCGACATGGCGCCCGTCGATCATGAATTTCTCGGAGGCGAGGCGGGTCAGCCGCGCATCCTCGTAAAGCGTCGTGGTGATTTCGACCAGTTCGTCCCAGTTCCGGGCCGGCTGGATGTTGACCTCGATCACGCCCGGGTCGGGCGTCACCATGATGTTCTTCAGGCGCCAGTCCTTGGGCGGGCCGTAACCTTCCAGGATCACCGGCATGTCGAGCTGGATCGCGGTCTCCTCGATCTTGGCGATCAGGTCGACCCAGGCTTCGAGATAGGACTGCGGCGGCAGGAAGATATAGAGCTTGCCGTTCCTGACCTCGACCGAGACCGCGGTCCGGATGACGCCCGGCATCGAATAACCGACCATGTTACCCGGCAGGTCGCCCGGCGGGCGGCTCGCCTCGGGCGGCGGCAGGGGTCTCACCGGCAGGCGGCCGGGCACCTGGGCGATCGGCGCGGTGGCCCCGGTCGGCAGCGGCGGGCGCGGCGCGAAGGGATCCTCCTCGAAGTGGTAGGGGTAATCCTCCTTGCGCACCCAGGGCAGGCTGTTCAGCGGCAGGCGGTAGCCGACCGGCGAATCGCCCGGGGTCAGGAAGACGCGCTTCGAGCGGAACTTCCAGGGTTTCGCCTGCCACAGCGGGCCTTCCACCGTCATCCAGCATTCGAGCGGCAGGACGAAGCCGGTCGGCGTTTCGAGGCCCTGGTCGAAGACGCGGCTCATGCGCTCGCGCTCTTCCTTGTCCTCGATCTTGTTCTCCAGCGGATCGACATTGACCGGCAGGCGGCGTTCGCGCCACATCCAGTACCAGGGGTCCTCGAAGGCGGCGAGCGTATTGTCCGGCGAGACCTTGAGGTTCTCGGCCAGCGCGATCAGGAAATTCTCGCCCTGTTCGAGGCTGAAACCGTAGTTCGCATTCTCGTCGCCCAGATATTTCGGGTTCTGCCACAGCGGCTCGCCGTCGGTCCGCCAGTAGCAGCCGAGCGCCCAGCGCGGCAGGCTCTCGCCCGGGTACCACTTGCCCTGGCCGTAGTGCAGCACGCCGCCCGGGGCGTAACGGTCCTTCAGCCTGTGCACCAGGGTGCCGGCGAGACCACGCTTGGTCGGGCCGAGCGCTTCGGTATTCCATTCGCCGCCGTCGAAATCGTCGATCGAGACGAAGGTCGGCTCGCCGCCCATGGTCAGGCGGACGTCGCCCGCAACCAGCTTCTGCTCGACCTCGCGGCCGGAGGCGACGATGGTCTCCCACTGTTCCTCGGTATAGGGCTTGGTGACGCGGGCGGCCTCGACGATGCGGGTGATCTTCATCGAGAAGTCGAATTCGACCCCGGCCTCGTCGACCACACCGCTGATCGGCGCCGCACTGCCCGGTTCCGGCGAACAGGCGAGCGGCAGGTGCCCCTCGCCCGCGAACAGGCCGGAGGTGGGGTCGAGGCCGACCCAGCCGGCGCCCGGCAGATAGACTTCGGTCCAGGCATGGAGATCGGTGAAATCGACTTCCGTGCCCGAGGGACCGTCGAGCGATTTGACGTCCGGCGCCAGCTGGATCAGGTAGCCCGAGACGAAGCGCGCCGCGAGCTTCAGGTGGCGCAGCAGGTGGACGAGCAGCCAGGCCGAATCCCGGCACGAACCGCGGCGGAGCGTCAGCGTCTCTTCCGGCGTCTGCACGCCCGGTTCCATGCGGATCACATAGGAGACGTGCTTGTGGACCAGGCGGTTGAGGTCGACCAGGAAATCGACCGTGCCGCGCTCGCGCCGGTCGACCTTGGCCAGCAGGGCGGCCAGTTCCGGCCCCGGCGGCGAGACTTCGAGATAGGGCTTCAGCTCGTGGGCGAGCTTCGGGTCATAAAGGAAGGGAGCGCGCTCCGCGACGCTCTCCAGGAAGAAGTCGAAGGGGTTGATGATCGCCATTTCGGCGATCAGATCGACTTCGACCGCGAATTCCCGGGCCTTCTCGGGGAAGACCACGCGGGCGAGGTAATTGGACTGGGGATCCTGCTGCCAGTTCAGGAAATGCACTTCCGGCGTGATGCGCAGGGAATAGCCGGTCACCGGCGTCCGGCAATGCGGCGCCGGGCGCAGACGGATGGTCTGCGGCCCCAGGTTGACCAGCCGATCGTAGTGGTAACTCGTCTTGTGATTGAGGGCCACCCTGATGGTCATGCTCGCTCCGAAAACGCGGTGGCAGAAGCCCCGACGCAAAAGGACAAAGGGGAAGGGAGATTGTTGTTCTGGTTGCCCCGATTGAACCCGATGTTGCGGGCGCCGTCGAGGGGTGAACGCATTTTGGGCAGCCGCGCCCGGAGGCCCCGGCCGCTGCTCATACTTTCATCGGCAGGATCACCATGGGGATCCCCTTGAGGTGCAGGCGGCGCTGCACGGCCAGCGCCGTCTGGTTGTGCAGCATGCGGCTCAGCAGGTTGTCGTTGCCGAAAATCAGCTTCGAGGCGAAGAAGACCGCGTTCGGATAATCCTCCACCAGTTTTTCGGCCAGTTTGGCGAGCTGATAGACGGTATCGGTGCCATAGGTCGCGAAACTGGCGGCGGGCAGGCCGCGGCGCTGGCAATAGCGCACGAAATTGCCGAGCGAGGCTTCGACATCCCCGGTCAAGCGGGCCAGTTCCTCGTTGCCGCGGAAGGATTCCGAATCGACCTCGCCGACCGAGAGGAAGAGGTAATTCTTGAAGTGTCCCGGGAACATGCGCCGCACCGCGAGCAGCGTGTGCATGCCGGCGCCGAAGCTGCGCCCGACCATGAAGACGGCGGTGGGCAGCTTGGGATCGAGCGCCAATTCGGCCTCGTCTGCGGTCGAGCGGGTGGTGGTGGCGAAGAGAGCGTCGATCTTGGCGATTTCCTTGGCCGTCTGGTCGTAGTGGCGGCGGATCACGAGGCCGAGGGCGATCACCAGGCTGGTGATGATCACGGTGAGCCAGCCGCCCTCGAAGAATTTCTCGGTCAGGGTGACGATCAGGATCGAGCCCGCGACGAAGAGCGCGAACAGGGCCTGGAACAGGCTCCAGCCGCTCGCCTCCGGGGTGCCGCGCTGGCGCCACCAATGGCGCGTCAGCCCGGCGAGGCAGAGGGTGAAGGTGAGAAAGACGTTGATCGAATAGAGCACCACGAGGAGCGAGACCTGCCCCTTGGTGATCAGCAGGAGCGCCAGCGCCGCCGCCCCCATCAGCACGATGCCGTTCTGGGTGACCAGGCGGATCGAGAGATAGGCGAAGGCATGGGGCACCCAGCGGTCGGCCGCCATATTGGCGAGCACGGCGGGACCACCCAGGAAGCCCGTATTGGCCGCGACGAAGAGGAGGCCGGCGGCCAGCACCATGACGACGAGCAGAATCAAGCTCTGCGCCATCGAGCCGTCGCCGAAGAGGTGGCCCAGGATGGCGTCGAAGGTGGTGGCGTTCAACGTCTCGCCCGGGACATGGCCGACGTCCCAGAGCAGATAGAGCATGATGAGCCCGCCCGCGGTGACGGCCAGCGAGGTGGCCATCAGGGCCATGGTCCATTGCCCGGTGCGGACGCGGGGCTCGCGCAATATATGGACGTTGTTGGAGACCGCCTCGATCCCGGTATAGGTGCCGGCGCCCAGCGAATAGGCCTTCAGCATCATGGAGGCGACGGCGATCCAGCCGATTTCGCCGGTCAGCGACCCGGTCTCGTGCAGGGTCGCGGGCACCAAGTCGGGCAACCGCTCGGCATGGGCGACAATGCCGGCCAGGATGAGCAGCAGATGGGTCGCCACGAAGCCGAGGAAGATCGGCACCAGGATCGCCAGCGGCTCCTTCATGCCGCGGAGGTTCAGCGCCATCAAGACCATGATGACGACGACTTCGAGCGGCAGCTTGGCGGCCTGATAATCCGGCGGCAGCAGGCTGAACAGGGCGTCGACCCCGCTGGCGACCGAGATCGCGATGGTCAGCACATAGTCGACCATGAGGGCCGAGCCGGAGACCAGCCCGGCATGGGGCCCGAGCAGCGTGGTCGCCACCTTGTAGCCGCCCCCGCCCGAGGGAAAGAGCCGGATCACCTGGTTGTAGGCGAGCGAGATGACGAAGACGGTGAGCGCCGTCATCAAGGCGATATAGAGGGCGAGATGGGTGTGCTGGCCGAGTGCCAGGAAGGCTTCTTCAGGCCCGTAGTTGGCGGACGACAACCCGTCCGCCCCGAGCCCGACCCAGGCGAGAAAGGCCGCCAGCGCCATATGCTGACGGGTTTCGCGGGCCAGCGGGTCCTTGGGTGCGCCGACGATGGCCCGATAGAACCGCCTGATCAATTCGCGCTCACCCCAAGCAACCCCTGACGGCAGTTTACACGGGCACGCCGTCGGTGGAAGGGGCGATGGGCTCGGGCGGCTGACGGGGCACGCCCCCTCAACCCGGCAGGAAGGAAGCCGCGGCAAGAAGCCGGTCAGGCCGCCCGCTCGATATCCTTGCGCGCAGCGGCGGCCAAGAAGCCCGAACGGGTATAGCCATGCGCTTCGGCATGGCGGTCGATTTCAGCCAGCAGGTCTTCGGGCAGGGTGATGTTCACCCGCACCGTGCGCGACGCCTTCTGTGGAAGCTGGACCATGAAGGCGACCGCATCGCGGTTCTCGCGCTCGGCCATGACGGCGGCCAGCGTGCTCGGCTCCGGCAAGGCCTCGCCGTCCTCGATCATGCCCTCGACATGGAGCGCCAGGGCTTCCTGCGCCTCGGCGCGCGCCTCGTCCAGGCTGCTGCCGGCAGTGACGCAGCCCGGAAAGTCCGGGAACGAGACGCCGAAGTCACTCTCCGCCTCCTTGTGGATCAGGGCGATATAGGGGCCCATGGGCTCACTCCTGAAACTTCATGCCCGCCTGCCGCTCGATACTGGCGAGGGTGCCGCGCGGCAGGTCGCGCTTGGGATGGGGCACTGTCACCCGCCCGGGACGAGACGGGTGCTTGAATTGGGCGTGGCTGCCCTTGCGGGCCACTTCCCGCCACCCCGCGGCCTCCAGCCGGCGGATGACCTCGCGGCTATCCATGTGTATTAGTATACATCGTCGCGACATGATCGCAAGCCGTGCCGGCGCACCGCCCAACGACTACCGATCGCTCACCTTCAGTCTGAAAGCCCAGTCTTGCCACCCGTCACCGGACGGCGTGTTTCTCCCGCATCCGGTGCTTGAAGGCGGTGGCGTCGAAGGGCTGTGCTTCACCGCTCTCCAGGCCATCTGTGATGGCGGTCTGCAAGACCGCGATCGCCGCCGTCCGTTCCTGATCCTTGCGGATCAGATCGCGAATATAGCGGCTCGCATCGCCGCCGAAGCCGGCTTCGGCTCGGCGCTCGCCCCAGTCCTTCATGGCGTCGGGTCGCGAAACCGTGATCGTCGCCATGACGGAACTCTCTCCTAAGCGGTCCGCCGGACCACCCAGGCTCAGAGCAGCTTCTTGTAGCTGGGCCGCCACATGCGGGAGCGGATGTAGAGTTCCAGGTCTTCGGGTTCGGGCACCCGGGCCTGGCCTTCCTTGAAGATCTCGGCCGCGACCTTGACCGCGACCTGGACCGAGGCTTCGAGGATGCCGGAGAGCGGGGGATAGATCAGGCCGGCGTCGAGGTCGGCCTGGGTCACCTGGTCGGCGACGGCGCGGGCCGCGGTGATGAACATGCCGTCGGTCACCCGGTTCGCCTCGGTGGCATAGACCGCGAGA
>NZ_JBAZKR010000010.1:0-62835 GCF_041650655.1 Zavarzinia sp. | reverse complement strand
GGGCGACGGTTCGGTCCGCCACCGCCAGAGCGGCGCCGTCTGCCCGGCCGCCGTCGCCGGCCTGCGCCTCGCCCATCTGGCGATCTATCCGATGGCGACGAGCCGCGGCGGCGACGTCTCCTGCGGTTACGGCGGCTTCCCCCAAGGGGCGATCACACTTTACCTGGTCAAGCCGGGCGACTACCGGCCGCCGCTGAGCTTCCGCGAATATGCCGGCGAAGCACGCGCCGAAGTCCGCCTGGCCCATCCCGAAGCGACGCCCCTGCCGCCGCCCGACCCGCGCCATGCCCCGGGGCCCGACGGGCGCGACCACACGCCGTCCATCGATGCCTGGCGCCTGCCGGTCGACGGACAGTCCTATCTTTCCCTGCTCTATCTCGACGACGTGGCACCCTGGATCGTCATGGTGCGCGCGACCGGCGATGCCGACATCGGCACCGCCGCGGACGAGGCGTGGCGGGCGGCCCTGGCCGGCATCGGCCGCTAGAGCCTCGGCGGAATGAACGTCATTCCGCCGATGCTCTAACCTTTTGATTTGACGCATCTTCGGCGAACCGGATCCCACTTCGCCTGAAGATGCTCTAGCGAGGCGAGACCCATGTTCATCAATTTCTTCTACGAACTGAAGAACGCCAAGCTGCCGGTCACCCTGAAGGAATATCTCACCCTTCTCGAGGCGATGAAGGCCGGCGTCGCCTCCTACCGGGTCGACGATTTCTACTATCTGTCGCGCGCGACGCTGGTCAAAGACGAGCGCAATCTCGACAAGTTCGACAAGGTCTTCGGCACCGTCTTCAAGGGGATCGAGAGCCTGGCCGAGGACGGCACGGCCCAGATCCCCGAGGAATGGCTGAAGAAACTGGCCGAAAAGACCCTGACCGAAGAGGAAAAGGCGCTGATCGAATCCCTCGGCGGTTTCGAGAAGCTGATGGAGACCCTGAAGAAGCGCCTCGAAGAGCAGAAGGAACGCCATCAGGGCGGCAACAAGTGGATCGGCACCGCCGGCACCTCGCCCTTCGGCGCCTATGGCTACAACCCGGAAGGGGTCCGCATCGGCCAGGACAAGAGCCGGCACCAGCGCGCCGTCAAAGTGTGGGACAAGCGCGAGTTCAAGAACCTGGACGACCAGGTCGAACTCGGCACCCGCAACATCAAGGTGGCCCTGCGGCGCCTGCGCAAATTCGCCCGCGAAGGGGCGGAGGTCGAGCTGGACATGCCCGGCACCATCCGCTCGACCGCCAACAATGCGGGCTATCTCGACCTCAAGATGCGGCCGGAGCGCCACAACAAGGTGAAGGTCCTGCTGTTCCTCGACATCGGCGGCTCGATGGACAGCTATATCCGGCTCTGCGAAGAATTGTTCTCGGCGGCGCGGAGCGAATTCAAGCACCTCGAATATTTCTACTTCCACAACTGCCTCTACGAAAAAGTGTGGAAGGACAATGCAAGGCGCTTCGACGACACGCTGCCGACCTGGCAGGTGCTGCACACCTACGCCCACGACTACAAGGTGATCTTCGTCGGTGACGCCTCGATGAGCCCCTATGAGATCGCCTATCCCGGCGGCTCGGTCGAGCATTGGAACGAGGAATCGGGCGAGGCCTGGATGCGCCGCACGCTCGACGTCTATCCCCATGCCGTCTGGCTCAACCCGATCCCCGAAAGGCATTGGGACCACACGTCGTCGATCGGCATGATGCGCCAGTTGATGGGTGGCCGCATGTTCCCGCTGACGCTGGGCGGGCTCGACGCGGCGGCACGCGAATTGAACCGCTGAGGGGTGGCGTGGGGCAAGTGCCGCTCTCCCGCCCTTGCACTTTCTGCTAGGGTCCGCTTCCCCGAAATTCGGAGAATCGGCATGTCCCGCATCGCTTCGCTGGCCCTCGCCGGCGCCCTCGCCCTGACGCCCCTCGCTGCCCGCGCCGACGCCAAAGTGGAAGGCCAGTGGCACCTCGACGTGTCGGCCACCATCGCCGCGGTGAAGGCGACCGGCAAGGTGCCGGATCAGGACCTGGCCAAGATGCAGACCGACCTCGCCCAGGTCGGCAACAGCTTCTCCCTCACCTTCGCCGGTGCCAAGCTGCGCGCGGCGACCGGACAGGACGTGATCAATTGCGACTGGTCCTGGGGCAAGGACGGCGAAGTCCTGCCCAGCAAGTGCCTGGACCAGGCGGGCAAGGCCAATGACATGGATCCCGCCCACGAAGCGATCCGCCTGGTCGGCAGCAATCTGCACTTGATCGACAAGGACGCCGGCCTCGCCCTGGTGTTCCGCCGGGGTTGATGCCGGAAAGCAGATAACGCCGATCTGGTGACATCTGCTAGAATGTCGGCTTCTCGCCGGAGGACAGCATGTCGCGTCTCGCCCTGATCGTCGCCGCCCTCGCCTTCGCCGGGCAGGCCGTGGCCGCCACGCCCGGCCCGCACGGGCGTTACGGCCTCGACGTCGAGGCAACCTATGCCAATCTCGAGGCGATCAAGGCCGGTTCGCCCAAGGCCAAGGAACTGTTGCAGCAGACCAAGGACCTGCTGGTCTTCGAGTTCCAGGCCGACCGGGTGACCTTCCTGGTGCACGACAATGCCGGCAAGGAACAGTCGACCGGGACCTGCCGCTGGCGCCTGCAGCAGGACGCCGTGACCCTGGACCAGTGCCAGGCCGGTGGCGGGCCCTTCGCCTTCGACGGCAAGATGACCTATGACGCCGGGGGCGACATCCTCTCGGTCCAGGGCAAGGGTGCCCCCGCCGCCGCGGTCTACCGCCCGAAATAAGCAGATCTGGCATCTTATTTGCTGCACTTGCGTTATGGACAGTGCGGCGCAAACCTGATGGGGGAGCGCCGGGCGGTCCCGTTTTCGCTTACCTGTCAGCCTGCGAGGTGTCCCGATGGCCTATTCGATCGTCCTGGACGGCACGAAATGGGTGTTCCCGGACCTTCGAGACCTGCTCGCAAAGGCCACCCCCCGGCGCTCCGGCGACGAGCTGGCGGGCATTGCGGCGAGCAGTGCCGTGCACCGAATTGCGGCACAGATGGCGCTTGCTTCAGCACCGCTTGCCGATTTTCTGACCGCCACCTTCGTTCCCTACGAGACGGACGAGGTCACCCGCCTGATCGTCGACGGCCATGACCGGGCGGCCTTTGCCCCCGTCGCCTCGCTCACGGTCGGCGAATTCCGCGAATGGCTGCTCTCGCCCCTGGCGACGCCGGCCGCCCTGGCGGCGCTCCGCCCCGGCCTGACGCCCGAAATGGTGGCCGCGGTCTCCAAGATCATGCGGCTCCAGGACCTGATCCTGGTCGCCGCCAAATGCAGCGTGGTGACCGCCTTCCGCAACACGATCGGCCTGCCCGGCCGGTTGGCCACGCGCCTGCAACCGAACCACCCGACCGACGACGGCCGCGGTATCGCCGCCTCGATCGTCGACGGCTTGCTGCTCGGCGCCGGCGATGCCGTGATCGGGGTCAATCCCGCGACCGACGGGGTGCAGGACTATTGCCGCGTCGTCGGCCTGCTCGACGACATCCGCCAGCGCCTGGGTGCCCCGGTGCAGAGCTGCTGCCTCGGCCATGTCACCACCGCGATCAAGGCGATCGAGAAAGGCGCGCCGGTCGACCTCGTGTTCCAGTCGATCGCCGGCTCCGAAGCGGCCAACGGCGGCTTCGGCGTCAATCTCGGCGTCCTGGCCGAGGCGCATGACGCCGCCCTCTCCCTCGGCCGCGGCACGGTGGGGCGGAACGTCATGTATTTCGAGACGGGGCAGGGTTCCGCCCTCTCCGCCAATGCCCATCACGGCGTCGACCAGCAGACGATGGAAGCCCGCGCCTACGCCGTCGCGCGCAAGTTCGAGCCTTTGCTGGTCAATACGGTGGTCGGCTTCATCGGCCCCGAATATCTCTACAACGGCAAGGAGATCACAAGGGCGGGGCTGGAGGATCACTTCTGCGGCAAGCTCCTGGGCCTGCCGATGGGGGTCGACGTCTGCTACACCAACCATTGCGACGCCGACCAGGACGACATGGACGGGCTTCTCCTCCTCCTCGTCCATGCCGGGGTGAATTTCGTCATCACCGTGCCCGGCGCCGACGACGTGATGCTGAACTACCAGAGTCTGTCCTATCACGACGCCCTCTGCGCCCGCGAGATCAGCGGCAAGCGCCGCGCCCCGGAATTCGAGGCCTGGGCGGCCGAAGCCGGCCTGACCGACCGCGCCGGCTTCCTGCGGCCGGAGGCGGAAGCACTGTCGCGCGGCAGCGGACTCGGCGCCATCGCCAGCCGGCTGGAGGCCGCGGAATGAGCGAGAGCAAGCTGCCGGCTCCCCTCACCCCGCCCTCCGCCCCGGTCGCGGAACTGCGCCGCTTCACCGCCGCCCGGGTGGCGCTGGGCCGGGCCGGCTCGGGCCTGCCGACCGAAGCCCATCTCCGCTTCACCCTCGACCACGCCAGGGCGCGCGATGCCGTCTGGTCCGCGGTCGACCGCGCCGCCCTGATCGAGGGGCTGGCGGCCCGCGGCCTCGCCGTCGACGGCGTCGCCTCCCAGGCCGGCGACCGCGCCACCTATGTCCGCCGGCCGGACCTCGGCCGCCTGCTGGCGCCGGAAGACGCCAAGCGCCTGGCGATGCGGCCGGCCGCGCGGATCGCCCTGGTGGTCGCCGATGGCTTGTCGGCCGCGGCGGTCGACACCAATGCCCTGGCGGTGGTCGACGCGCTGGTGCCGCTGCTGGCCGAACACGATCTTGCGATCGACCATGCCGTGGTGGTGGACCAGGGACGGGTCGCGATCGGCGATCCCATCGGGGAAGCCCTGGCGGCCGAGCTGGTGATCGTGCTGATCGGCGAGCGGCCGGGCCTGTCGGCGGCGGATTCGCTCGGCTGCTACCTGACCTTCCGAGCAAGGCCCGGGATGCTGGATTCCGGGCGGAACTGCGTTTCCAACATCAGGGACGGCGGCCTGCCGCCCCGGGAAGCCGCCTTCAAGATCGCCTGGCTGGCGCGCGAGGCGTTGCGCCGGGAACTGTCGGGCATCGACCTCAAGGAGGAATCCGCCGCCGAGCTGGCAGCCCGGACGGCGGAATCCCTGGCGATCAGGCCCTGAGGCTCAGCGCGCGGTCCAGCCGCCGTCGATCGAGACCGCGGTGCCGGTGATCGAGAGGGCGGCATCCGAGGCCAGGAACACGGCCAGCGCCGCGATATGCTCGACCTCGACGAAACGCTTGCTCGGCTGCGAGGCCAGGATGATCTCGCGCACCACCCGGTCCTCGGGCATGTTGTTCACCCGCGCCTGATCGGCGATCTGGGCTTCGACCAGGGGCGTGCGCACGAAGCCGGGGCAGATCGCGTTGCAGGTGATGTGGGTTTCCGCGACCTCGAGGGCGACCGTCTTGGTCATGCCGACGACGCCGTGCTTGGCCGCCACATAGGCCGACTTATAGGGCGAGGCGACCAACCCGTGGGCCGAAGCGACATTGATGATGCGGCCCCAGTTCCGCTTCTTCATGCCCGGCAGGGCGGCGCGGATGGCGTGGAAGTTGGACACCATGTTGATCGCCACGATCTGGTCGAACTTGGCGATCGGGAATTCGTCGATCGGGCTGACGAGCTGGATGCCGGCATTGTTCACCAGGATGTCGACCGAGCCGAGCTTGGCTTCGCAGTCGGCCACCATGCCGGCGATCTCTTCCGGCTTGGTCATGTCGGCGGCGGAATAGATCGCCTTCACGCCGAACTGGGATTCCAGGCCGGCACGTTCCTTCTCGATGTCTTCCGGCTTGCCGAAGCCGTTGATCATCACGTTGACGCCGGCCTCGGCCAGGCCGCGGGCGATCCCGAGGCCGATGCCGCTGGTCGAACCGGTGATGATGGCGTTGCGCCCTTTCAGCATGAATCGATCTCCTTCTATGCCGCAGGACAGCATGGCGCGCGATCGCGGCGGTTTCGAGACCTAATCGCGGAATACCCCGGCCAACAATTCGTCGAGACGGGCTGATTCCGCGACGTCCAGCGCGATCTCCAGGACCTCGATCCCGGGCCGGAGCGACGGTGCCAGGCGGGCGAAATCCTTGGCCGTGGTGACCGGCACCGCGTGCTGCGCCGCGGCCGCCGCCAGCACGTCGCGGATCTCGTCCGGCGTATAGGCGTGATGGTCGGCGAAGTCGCGTGTCGCCATCACCGCGGCGCCCACTTCGGTCAGGCTGCGATAGAATTTGGCCGGGCGGCCGATCCCCGCGAAGGCAAAGACACGGCGCCCGGCGAAACGCTCGCCGTCCAGCGGGCGCACGGCCGCGTGAAGCACAGGCAGGCCGCCCGGATCGGGCAGTGACGCCGCCCCCTCGCCCGCGATCACGACCGCATCGGCACGGGCCCGGGCATCCGCCCAGGGCTCGCGCAGAGGGCCGGCGGGGATCACCCGCCCGTTGCCGAGGCCGGCGCCGGCATCCAGCACCAGAAAGGACAGGCTCTTCCGCAGGGACGGGTTCTGGAAGCCGTCGTCCATCACGATGACATCGGCGTCCGAAGCCGCGATGGCGCGTGCGCCGGCGGCGCGGTCGCGGGCGATCCAGGCCGGTGCCGCCCGGGCAAGCAGCAGGGGCTCGTCCCCCACCACCTCGGCCCCCTGGCCGTCGACGCGGAGCGGGCCCGCGGCACTGCCGCCGTGCCCGCGCGACAGGAAAGCCGGGCGGTGACCGGCCGCGATCAAGCGGCGGGCGATTTCGATCGCGAAGGGCGTCTTGCCCGTGCCGCCGGCCGTGACATTGCCGACGCAGATCACCGGAATGCCGGGATCGAAGCCCGGCCCGCGGGCGAGGCGCCGCCGCGTGGCATGGGTCCAGAGCGCCGAGACGGGGGTGAGCAGCCTGGCCGGCCAGCCGCCGTCGCCGGGACCGGCCCAGAAGTCAGGCGCCTTCATGACGCCTGACTTCTGGGCGCCTGAGCCCCGCCAGCAGGGGATCGAGGGCGGCGACCACGCGGTCCAGCACGCCGTCGCCCGCCGCCGCCACCGCGGCGGCCGCAGCGGCCCGGCGCTCCACCTCGGCCGCGTCGCCGAGCAGTCGGTCGAGGGCGGCGGCCAGCGCCGCTTCGTCCTCGACCTGGAGGATGGCGTCGCTCTGCTGGAGCAGCGCCGTCACCTCGGCGAAATTATGCATGTGCCTGCCGGCCAGAAGGGCGCAGCCGAGCCGCGCCGCTTCGAGCGGATTCTGCCCGCCGTGGGGGATCAGGCTGCCGCCGATGAAGACGATACCCGACAGGCGGTAGAACAAGCCGAGTTCGCCCAGCGTATCGGCGACATAGACGTCGGTTTCCGGCCGGATCGCCTCGCCCGCGCGGCGCCGGGCGACGGTGAGGCCCTGGCCCGCCAGGGCCGCCGCGATGTCTTCGCCACGTTCGGGATGGCGCGGCACGATCATGGTGAGCAGGCCGGGATGGCGCGCCTTCAGGGCGGCATGAACGTGGCCGGCCGCCACTTCCTCGCCCTTGTGGGTCGAGGCGGCGAGCCAGCGCGGCCGTTCCCCCACCTCGGCCGCCAAGCGGGCGAGCGCCGCCGTGTCGGCGCCCAGCGCCGGGGCTTCCAGCTTCAGATTGCCGAGACAGCGCACATCGGCGGCGCCGAGGGCGCGGAACCGCTCCCCGTCCACGGCCGACTGCGCGAGGACGAAGGAAAATGCCGCCATCAGCGGCCCGATCAGGCGCGGCCGCTTCTGCCAGCCGGCGAAGCTCGCCTCCGACATGCGGCCGTTGACCAGGACCATGGGCACGCCGCGCTTGGCCGTGTCGAGCGCCAGGTTGGGCCACAGCTCGCTCTCGACCCAGACCGCCAGATCGGGCCGCCAATGGTCGAGGAAGCGGCGCACCGCCGCCGGATGGTCGACCGGCACGAACTGATGGAAGGCCCCCGCAGGCAGCCGGGTCGCCATCAGCGCGGCCGAGGTGACCGTGCCCGTGGTCAGCATCACGGCAACCCCGCGGTCGACCAGGCGGCGGATCAGGCCGAGCACCGATTGCGCCTCGCCGACGCTGGCGCCATGGATCCAGACCAGCGGCCCCGCCGGCCGGCCCCGCCCGGCGTGGCCGAGCCGTTCGGGCAGGCGTGCCGCATCCTCCTTGCCGCGCCGGCGCCGGCGCTCCAGCAGCGGGCGGACCAGCGGCGTCGCCGCATAGGTGAGCAGGCGGTAGAGGCCGGGCGTCATCATCGCCGCCTCCCGCGGCCGGGCTCTTCCGGCTCGATCGGGGTCCGGCCCATGCGGCGGTCGGCCTCTGCGGTCAGGTCGTTTAAAGTGGTTTCGAGGCGGAGCCGCCAAGCCTCGAAGCCCGCCTCGTCCAGGTCGGGCGGCACCACCATGGGCTCGCCGACCAGATAGAGGCCGTGGTTGAAGGGGGTGGAGAGCAGGAAACGGTCCCAGCTCTTCAGAAAGGGGCCGCGGCGGGTCGAACAGGTGATCGGCACGATCGGCACACCGGTCGCCGAAGCCGCCGCCACCGCGCCGCCCTGGGCGCGCATGCGTGGCCCGCTCGGCCCGTCCGGGGTGAAGACAGCGATGCCCTTGGCCGCCACGACGTCGAGCAATTCGCGCATCGCCGCGACGCCGCCCCGCTTGGTCGAGCCGCGCACGGTCGACATGCCCAGATTCTCGATCGAGCGGGCAATCACCTCGCCGTCGCGATGGGTCGAGATCAGCACGTGGAAGCCCCGCAGGCGGCGCCAGCGAACCCGCGCCATCAAGAGCAACCGGCCGTGCCAGAAGCACACCACCAGGGGCTTCTGATTCTTCCAGGCGTCGAGCAGCAGGGCGAGACCCGGCCCGTCCTCCTCCATCCGGCTGGTCGCGCGGACAAAGCGGATATAGAGCCCAACGAGCCGCGGCAGCAGCCACTGCACGACGCCCGACTTGGCCAGCCGCTTGCCCAGCGGCACCTTCTTATTGCGCTTCGGCCTGGGCATAGAGCCGTGCATAGAGGCCACCCCGGGCCAGCAGTTCCTCGTGGGTGCCGCCTTCGACGATGCGGCCGCCTTCGACCACATAGATGCAGTCGGCATCGACGATGGTGGACAGGCGGTGCGCGATCACCAGGGTGGTGCGGCCCTTCATCAGGGTGCGCAGGGTCGACTGGATCGCCCGTTCGGACTCCGTGTCGAGAGCCGAGGTCGCCTCGTCCAGGAGCAGGATCTTGGCATCGCGCAGGAAGGCGCGGGCGATGCAGATGCGCTGGCGCTGCCCGCCGGAGAGTTTTACGCCGGATTCGCCGACCACGGTCTCGAAGCCCTGGGGCAGGCCGTTGATGAAGTCGAAGGCCGCCGCCGCCTTGGCCGCCGCCTCGACCTCGGCACGGGTCGCCCCCGGCCGGCCATAGCCGATGTTGGCCGCCACCGTGTCGTCGAACAGCGTCGCCTCCTGGGCGACCAGCGCCATGTTGCGGCGGAGCGAGACCATGGTGACGTCGCGGATGTCGGTGCCGTCGATCCGGATGGCGCCGCCCGCGGGGTCGTAGAAGCGCGGGATCAGGTTGATCGTGGTCGACTTGCCGCCCCCCGAGGGGCCTACGAGCGCGACCGTCTTGCCCGCCGGCACGGTGAAGGTGACACCCTTCAGGGCGGCCGTGCCGTCGTTATAGGTGAAATAGACGTCGTCGAAGGCGATCTCGCCGCGCTCGACCGCCAGGTCCTTCGCGTCCGGTGCATCGACCACCCGGGGCTTCACGTCCAGCATGGCGAAGACGCGCTCGGCCGCGGCCAAGCCTTCCTGCCAGGTGTTGTTCAGGGTCGAGAGGCTGCGCAACGGCTGATAGGCCATGATCATGGCGGCGATGAAACTGGTGAAGGCGCCGAAGCTCATCTCCGAGGTCTGCGCCTGCGACCCGGCATAGAGGATGATCCCGGCGATGGCGGCAGCCCCGACCGCGTCGTTGATCGGCACGGTGGCCGACTTGGTGCGCACGCCGCGCATCAGATGGCCCAGGCGGCGCTCGACCGAGGCGGTCACGGTGGCCACCTCGTCCGCCTCGCGGCCATAGGCCTTGACCAGGCGGGTACCGTCGAAACGCTCGGTCAGCAGGGAGGACAGGGTGCCGGTCTCGGCCTGGGCCTTGGTCGAGACCCGGCGGGTCTTCCGCCCGGCCTTGCGCATGACCAGCATGGCGATCGGAAAGCCGACCGAGGCCAGGATGGCGAGGCGCCAGTTCTGGTAATACATGACGCCGATCAGCATGACGACCGAGACGCTGTCGCGCAGCAGGCCGACGATCCCCTTCGACACCGCATCGGAGAGCAGGCCGGCGTCATAGAGGAAGGCCGAGAGCAGGCGGCCCGAATGGATGTCGTGGATCCAGGCCAGATCGGCGCGCATGAAGCGCTCGAACAGGCGGAGCTGGGTGTCGGCCACGATGCGCTGCCCGACATAGGACATCTGCACGCTCTGGATATAGTCGGCGATGGACTTGATGATCGCCGAGATGACCACCGCCGCCGGCACCACATAGAGCGCGGTCGGGTCGCGCTTCACGAAGATGTCGTTGATCGCGGGATCGAGCAGATAGGCGAGCGCCGCCGTCATGGCGGCGACGATCGCCATCATGATGCCGGCCAGCACGAGACGCCGGGCATGGGGCTTCACGGCGCTCGCGAGCAGCCGCTTGATGATGGAGGATGCGGCCTTGTCGGCGCCGATCGATGAGGCGGAGGTCGTGGTCAACTCGTAACTCGCATTCGGGCGCCGGACCCTAGCACGGTTGCGCCGACGGGCAAAACCGCCTTGGGGCGGCGTCCGGCGCAAGGCTAGAGTGGCGGCCATGGACAAGATTCTGGTCAGTGCCTGCCTGATGGGCGAGTCGGTCCGCCATGACGGCGGGCACCGCGGCTTGCGGCACCCTGCCCTCGAAATCTGGCGGGATCAGGGCCGGCTGGTCGTCCTCTGCCCGGAGGTCGCGGGCGGAATGCCGGTGCCACGCCCGCCGGCCGAGATTACGCCCGGCGGCGACGGCGGCGCCGTGCTGGCAGGGCGCGCCCGCGTCGTCGAAGCCGGCGGGCGCGACGTCACCGACGCCTTCCGCCTCGGCGCCGAAGCGGCACTCGACCTTGCGCGGGCGGAGGGCTGCCGCTTCGCCCTGCTGAAGCAGGGCAGCCCGTCCTGCGGCAGCGGCTTGATCCACGACGGCCGTTTCGCCGGCACCCTGCGCCTCGGCGACGGGGTCACCGCCGCCCTGCTGCGTGCCGCCGGCATCGCCGTCTTCGGCGAAGAACGGATCGATGAGCTGGCCGCAGCCCTGGCCCGCGAAGCCTGACGGCGCCTTGCCGGGGCCTGCCGCCGCCGCTATATGGAGGCGGCCAGGAAAAGAGGATCCATTGCTGAAGCGCAAGACGTTCAAGCGCCGCGCCCGCAAGGCGGGGGACAAGTTTCGCCGCGCGCGCGGCAACGGCTCCAGCCCCTGGCAGCGTTTCCTCGCCTGGTGCGAGGTGCTTTTCGTCGATCACGGCATCTTCCGCCTGCTGTTCTGGAACAAGCGCCGGGTTTCGCCCTCCATGTGGCGCGGCGCCCAGCCGACCTCCTGGCAGGTGCGCGGCCTGGCGCGCCAGGGCGTCAAGACGATCGTCAACCTGCGCGGCAAGCGCGACTGCGCCACCTATCTGTTCGAGCAGCGGGCAGCCCGGGAATCGGGCATCGCCCTGATCGACTTCGTCGCCACCTCGCGCGAGCCGCCGTCGCGCGCCACGCTGCACGCGGCGAAGCGCCTGTTCGAGACGATCCGCTACCCCGCCCTGATGCACTGCAAGTCGGGCGCGGACCGGGCCGGCATCATGTCCGCCCTCTATCTCTTCCTGCACGAAGGCCGCCCGGTCGAGGAGGCGAAGCGCCAGCTCTCGCTCAAATACGGCCATGTCCGCCAGGGCAAGACCGGCGTGCTGGACCGTTTCTTCGATGCCTATATCGAGGCGCGCGATGCCACCGGCATCGATTTCTGGACCTGGGTCGACACGGTCTACGATCCCGTCGCCATGAAGCGCGACTTCCACGCCGGCTTGATCGGCAATCTCATCGTCGACCGGATCCTGGGCCGGGAGTGAGGGCGGCGGCCACCCCCGCCAGCTTGTCCGGATTGACCATCATCAGCACCTGGGCGACGCAGTCGTCGCGGACCACCGGCACCAGGGCGAACCAGATGGCACCGTCGACCGTGGCCGCCAGGCCTGGATCGCCGTTCAGGACGAGGCGGGTGAAGCGCACCTCGCCCGTCACTTTGCGCGCGATCCCGGCGAAGAAGCGCAGGATCCGGTCGGCCCCGAAGATCGGGTTCAAGGCCGCCTTGCGCTTGCCGCCGCCGTCGGAATAGAGCACCGCCTCCGGGCCGAGCGTCGCCAGCAGGGCAGCGCCGTCCTGGCGCATCAGGGCATCGATGAAACGCCCGGCGACCGCATCGCGTGCCGCCTTGGGGGCATGGATCTCGGGACGCGCCGCCTTGAGCCGGGCGCGGCCGCGGCTGACCAGTTGGCGCACCGCCGCCTCGCTCTTGCCCAGGATGGCGGCGACCGCCCCGTGATCGTGGCCGAAGGCGTCGTGCAGCAGGAAGGCGGCCCGTTCGGCCGGCGGCAGGGCCTCCATCACCATGAGGAAGGCGAGCGAGAGATCGTCCGCCAGTTCGATGCGGGCAGCCGCCAGGCCGTCGTCCCCCGCCTCGTCCAGCAACGGCTCGGGCAGCCAGGGGCCGACATAGGCGGTGCGCTTGCGGCTGCGCAGGTGATCGATGGCGAGGCGGGTCAGCGCCGTCGTCGCCCAGGCGGCGACATTGCGGATCTCGCCCGCCGCCCCGGCGGCGTGGAAGCGGAGATAAGTCTCCTGCACCAGGTCCTCCGCCTCGGCCATGACCCCGGTCATGCGATAGGCGAGCCGGGTCAGGCGGCCCCGCTCAGCCTCGAAGGCGGCGGCATTCATAGCCGCCTCCGGATCGCGACGACAGCGAGCAGCAGGCAGAGCAGGGTCGGGCCATGCACGGGGCCGATGTCGGCCAGCGCCCGTCCCGGCGAGCAGCGCCCGGCAAAGGCATCGGTGACATGGACGAGACTATGCAGGCCGTGGAAAGCCGCCGCGACCAGGGAAGCCCCCGGCGCCAGCAAGGCCCAGCGGGCCGCCAGGCCGAGGCCGAGGCCGCTGGCCAGATAGGCGCCGCCGATGTCGCCGATGAAATGGCGGTTGGGCGGCCCGGTATCGATCACGCCCGGAATCGCCAGATACCAGTCGGCCGGGGCCGCCAGCATGAACAGCCCGTTGGCGGCGAAGCCGAGGCCCAGCACCAGGGCCGCGGTGCGCCACCAGGGCGGCAGGAAATAAGTGTCTCGGGTCATCGTCCGTCCCTCCACTGCCCTGACGACGACGGGAGGGACGGGATTGTGACATCTCCGGCGCGGTCACGCCACGCGGCGGCGCGCCTCGCGGTCGAGGGCGAAATCGACCGCCGCCCTGGCATGGAGGGCCGTCGAATCGAAGCCGGGGCACGGCAGGGCATCGGGGTCGAGCAGCAGGCAGATCTCGGTACAGCCGAGGACCACCGAATCCGCCCCCGCCGCAATGCCGCGCGCCACGATCTCGAGGAGTGCTGCCCGCGACTCGTCGCGGATCACGCCGCGGCAGAGCTCGTCGAAAATGACCGAATGCACCGTGCCGCGATCGGCTGCTTCCGGCACAAGGACTTCGATCCCGTGCAGCGCCCGCATCCGCTCGGCATAGAAACCGTGTTCCATCGTGTAGCGGGTCGCCAGCAGCAGGGGCCGCGTGCGGCCGGCGGCGGCGAGCGCCTTGCCGGTCTCGTCGATGATGTCGATCAGCGGCACGGCGACCGCGCCGGCCACGGCATCGGCGACCAGATGCATGGTGTTGGTGCAGATCAGCACGCAGTCCGCCCCGGCCTGCTCGAGCCCCGCGGCGGCACGGCCCAGCAGACGGCCCGCCTCGTCCCAGGCGTCGGCCTTCTGCAGCTTGACGACACTGTCGAAATCGACCGAATGGAGCAGGATCTCGGCCGAATGCAGGCCGCCCAGGCGCGCCCGCATCGCCTCGTTGATCTGGCGGTAGTAGACCGCCGTGCTCTCCCAGCTCATGCCGCCGATCAGGCCGATCGTCTTCATCGCATCGCTCCGTTCCATCCAGTGGCGCCCATCATGGCGCGGCATCGGCAGGAAGGGGGCGCAAATCACGGGACAATTTCCCGCAGCCGTGCAAAATTTTCCCACGTCTTGATCCAATGGCGCGAAGAATTCCCATGCTCGACGATCGCGACGCCAGGATCCTGGCCCTGCTCCAGGCCGACGCCGACCAGCCGATTTCGGCGATCGCCGAGGCCGTGCATCTCTCCACCTCCGCCTGTGCCCGGCGCATCGCCCGGCTCCGCGAGGAAGGCTATATCGAGAGACAGGTGGCGCTGCTGAACCGGCGCAAGATGAAGGTGCCGACCACCGTCTTCGTGGTGATCAAGACCGCGCATCATTCGGCCGACTGGGTGGAGAGCTTCCGCCGCGCCGTGGCCGACATCCCGGAAATCGTCGAGGTTCACCGCCTGACCGGCAATTTCGACTACATCCTGAAGATCGTGCTGCCCGACGTCGAACATTACGACGTCGTCTACAAGCGCTTGGTCGGGCGGATCGAGTTGTTCGACGTTTCCGCCTATATCTCGATGGAGACGGTGAAACAGGGCAGCGCCGTGCCCACAACCTATGCCTGACCGCCGATCAGGGTTTGGGCGACGTCGGGCGGCGGGTTGAATTCGGTCAGCTTTTCGAGCAGGCGGGCGTGCAGTTCCGGCCCGGCCGAGACGACGTTGCGATGGCGCGTGCCGGAGCGGTTGTAGAGGAAACCTTCGCCCATATGGGTGGTCGCCAATCCGCCCGCCTCGGCCACCAGGAGGTCGGCAGCGGCGAGGTCCCAGTCGCTCTTGCCGGTCAGGCTGACCGAGCCGTCATGGGTGCCGGCGGCGACCTGGGCCAGGGCATAGGCGATCGAATTGCCGGTCGCGATGTCGATCGGCGGCCACGGCGTCGGCCAGAATTTGGAGCGGAACATGTCGGCCGAGCCGATCAGCCGCGCCCCTTCGATCACGCCCCGCGGAGAGACGCGGATCGGGGCGCCGTTCAGCCGGGCACCGGCGCCGAGCTGCGCCGTGAAGAGTTCCCGTGTCACCGGATTCAGGATGACGCCGGCCCGGGGCCGCCCCTCCTGCACCACGGCGAGGGAGACGGAATAGAACGGGCGGCCCTTGATGAAGGCCCTGGTGCCGTCGATCGGGTCGACCACGAAGATGCGCCGCGTGGCGAGCCTGGCCGGATCGTCCGCCGTCTCTTCCGAAAGCCAGCCGTAATCGGACCGGGCCGCCATCAGCATGGCCTTCAGATGGGCGTCGACCGCGAGGTCGGCCTCGGTCACCGGACCCTGGTTGTCCGGCTTCTCCCAGGCGCGGAAACCCTTCGCCTGCCAGTCCAGGGCCATTGCGCCGGCGGATTCCGCCGCCGCCGCCAGAAGCTCGAGATCGCGCCTGTCGTCGCTCATGCGCCGGCGATGGTCATGCCCTCGACCCGCAGGGTGGGCGCATTGGTGCCGTAGCGGAAGACGAGGTCGTTCGCCGGCGTCAGGTTCAGGAACATGTCCTTCAGATTGCCGGCGATGGTGATCTCGCTGACCGGATAGGCGAGCTCGCCCTTCTCGATCCAGAAGCCGGCGGCACCCCGGCTGTAGTCGCCGGTGATGCCGTTGACGCCGGAGCCGATCAATTCCGTGACATAGAAGCCCGAATCGATGTCGGCCATCAACTCGGCCGGGCCGAGGCTGCCCGGTTCGAGATGGACATTGGCGGCCGAGGGGCTGGGCGGGCCCGAAGTGCCGCGGCTGGCATGACCGGTCGTGGTCAGGCCGAGCTGGCGGGCCGAGGCGCTGTCGAGCAGCCAGGTGGTGAGCCGGCCCTGGTCGATCAGCTTCCGGGTGGCACCGGCGACGCCTTCGCCGTCGAAGGGACGCGAGCGGAGACCCCGCTTGCGGAAGGGATCGTCGACGATGGTGATGTCCGCGCCGAAGATCTGCTCGCCCATGCGGTCCTTCAGGAAGGAGGTGCCGCGGGCGATGGCGGCACCATTGATGGCGCCCAGCAGGTGGCCGACCAGGGAGGACGAGATGCGCGGGTCGAAGACCACGGGCACCTTGGCCGTCTTGGCCTTGCGCGGCCCGAGGCGGCGCACCGCCTTCTCGCCCGCCCGCCGCCCGATGGTGGCGGCGTCTTCGAGATCGCTCGAGAAGCGCGCGGCGGCATGGTCGTAGTCGCGTTCCATGCCGGTGCCCGTGCCGGCCAGGACCGAGACGGAGACACTGCTCATCGAATTGCTGTATTCGCCGGCAAAGCCGCCCGAGGTGGCGAGGCCGATCCGGTTGGCGCCCCAGCTGGCACCCGCCCCTTCGGAATTGGTCACGCCGGGCACGGCGAGCGCTGCCGCCTCGGCCGCGGCGGCACGGTCGAACAGCACCTGGGGATCGGGCTCACCCGCTTCGGCGAGGTCGAGATCGGGCGGATGGCGTTCCAGGAGCGCCGGATCGGCGAGGCCGGCGAAACGATCGGGCGGCGCCACCCGCGCCATGCCCAGCGCCCGTTCGACCAGGCGGTCGAGGGCGGCCGAATCGATCTCGCTCGACGAGACGGTGGCCTGGGACTGGCCGACGAAGACGCGAATCCCGATGTCCCGCGTCTCCGACCGCTCGAGCTCCTCGAGCTTGCCGAGGCGCCAGGAGGCGCCCAGGGAAATCGCTTCGAAATACAGGGCGTCCGCGGCATCGGCACCGGCGCGGCGCGCCCTGGTCAGCAAATCGTCCAACAACGCGAGTGGTTCGGCCATTCTCTCTACCCGACAGGCATGCGTGCGCATCCTATAGGGACGGAAGGGCCGGCGTCACATGTTTTGGTCAACCGTGGCGGACCAGGCGCGGCCGGTCATGCCGGCTGCGCGGCAGACGGGCGTCGGCCCGCTCGCCCGCGGCGAGATAGAGCAGGCGTTTCAGCTCCTGCCGGCCACGGGTGACATTGTCCAGGATGAGGCCGGTCATCAGCGACAGCACCGAGAGCACCATGACGCCGACCGAGACGATCAGGGTCGGGAAGCGCGGCACCAGGCCGGTCTCGACATAGTCGATCATGACGGGGATGAAGAAGGCGACCGCCAGCAGGGCGAAGAAGCCGGCGAAACCGCCGAACAGGGCGAGCGGCTTTTCCAGCATGAGCAGGCGCAGGATCAGCTTCAGGATGCGGAAGCCGTCGCGATAGGTGCTGAGCTTCGACTGGGTACCTTCGACCCGGGCCGAATAGCGCGTCGGCATCTCGGCCGTGGCGAGGCGGAGTTCGAGCGTGTGGACCGTGATCTCGGTCTCGATCTCGAAACCGCCGGAGAGCGAGGGGAAGGCCTTCACGAAACGGCGCGAGAAGATGCGGTAGCCCGTCAGCATGTCGGTGAAGGTGCGGCCGAACAGCTTGGTCACCAGGGTGGTGAGCAGCCAGTTGCCGAAGCGATGGCCGCGGCGGTAGGCCTCGGGATCGTCGTCGACGCGGGTGCCGACCACCATGTCCAGATTCTCGTCGACCAGGCGGCGCACCAGGGCGGGGGCGGCACCGGCATCGTAAGTCCCATCGCCGTCGACCATGATGTAGATGTCGGCCTCGACGTCGGCGAACATGCGGCGCACCACGTTGCCCTTGCCGCGGTGGGTGACCTGGCGGACCACGGCGCCGGCGGCCCGCGCCACCGCCATTGTGTCGTCGGTCGACATGTTGTCGTAGACATAGACCGTGGCGCCCGGCAGCACGGCGTGGAAACTCTTCACCACCTGACCGATGGCGGCTGCCTCGTTCAGGCAGGGGATGATCACGGCGATCTCGCGCCCCTCACCGGCATTCAGGTCCATCGTCTCGTCCTCGGCTGCGGGGCCTCAGCCCTCGAGATCACATAACGCGAATCGGCCCCAGTTCGTTCCCGCCGGCTCGAAGCGATGGCGAACAGGCCGGCAAGCGCCGATCGAAAGACCCGGCGAGAAGGTGGCGAGTGCCGACGCCACCCTTTCGCGCTCGGTCGGATCGAACAGGATCAGGCGCGCCGGCCCGGCCTCGGCCAGGGCCCGGCGGATCTCGGCGGCATAGCCCGCCTTCTGTTCCGCCGGATCGATCCAGAAACCGTCGAAACGGAGAAAGCGCACACCTTCCGGAAAGGACGGGATCAGGAAGGCGGACGGGGTCAGCCCGGCCATCAGGACGACCGCCCGCTCCGGCTCGGCGATCGGCGGTGCCTCGACCCCGGCCAGGTCGGGGCCGAAGGGAACCCGCTCCGTCTCCGGCATGCGGGTGGTCACCAGAAGCACGGCCAGCATCAGAACGCCCGCGCCGAGCGCGGCGCGCCGCGCCGCCACCAGATGGGCGAGTGCCGCCGCCGCCAGCAGCGGTCCGAGCAGGGCGAAGCCCAGGGCATAGCGATAGATGGCGAAGAGCAGCGACCAGGGCACCAGCGTCGCCACCGTCACCAGGGCGAGCGTCGCCGCCGGCCCCCGCGGCAACCGGCCAAGCAGGCGCAGCCCCAGCAGGACCAGCGCGCCGCCATAGGCGAGCGGCAGGCGGAGATCGGTGAACACCGCCTCGGACGAAATGTGGTCGACCAGCCCGGCCAGGAAGGGCAATTGCACCCGGGGCCACGGCACCCCCTGGGTGAAGCCCGGATCGGCGAAGCGAAGCGGGGGCACATAGGGCGAGGCGAAAATGTCGTTGTAATAGGGCATCAGCGGATTGCCGAAGTCGGCAGCGAGCAGCGCCATCCAGAAGCCGCCGGTCAATGCCGTGCCGCCGATGCCGGCCGCCGCGAAGCCGAGGAAGTGGCGAAGCCCGCCGCGCCGGAACGCCCCGGCCGCGACCGTGAGGGTGAGGCCGACGACGAAGGGCGCCAGCACCGGCTTCAGCCCGAAGCCCGCGCCGGCCAGCAACCCGGCCGCGAGCGGCGAACCGCCGAGCAGGGCGGCGATCGACCCGAGCACGAAGAGGGAGAGGATATTGTCCCCCGCCGTCGCCCCGATCAGGCCGATGTTCATGGCAGCAGAGATACCGCCGAGCGCCAGCAGGGCCGCCCCGCTGCGCGGCAGCGCCGGCAGCACCCGGCGCCCGATCGCATAGAGCGGCAAGGCGTTGAGCCCCTGCACCAGGCCGAGGCCGACCGAACCCGCGAGCGGGCCGAAGGCGGTCACGGCCAGATAGAAGGGCAGGTCGACCAGCGGATTGTGGAAGCTCGGCCCCATGAAGGCGGGCAGCACGTCGAAGCCGAGCCTGCCGTGCAGCAGGGCATAGGGCACGTACCAATGATAATTGCGGAGGTCCCAGCCGCCGTCCTGGCCGAGCCAAGCCGCCGCCGCCCCGCTGCCCAGAATGCCGAGGGCGAGCAGCAACACGGCCGCGGCACGATCGAGCGTTTCGGCCGAAGAGGTCCGCGATGCGGGATTCATGGACGAAACACTCCGTAACCTCCGGCCGACTACCGGCGAATTATCTCATGAGGCCGGAAAATCCGCGCCTCCGTCGACGAAGAAGAACGCTGTCGCGACGACCGATGCAACCTACGTCTGGATGATCCAGGGGGAAGACATGAACAAGACCGGTTTCACTCTCGCCGCCGCCGCGGCCACCCTTTTCTCGGCCGGTGCCTTGATGCTGGCGCCGGTCGCCGCCTCGGCCGCCGACAGCGTGCATTGCGTCGGCGGCAATGCCTGCAAGGGCCAGAGCGCCTGCAAGTCGGGCAATCACGAATGCAAGGGCCTGAACGCCTGCAAGGGCCAGGGTTTCGTCATGACCCCGGACAAGGCGTCCTGCGAAGCGGCGGGCGGCCACGTCGGCTGATCGGCTGCGGATTTCGGGGCCGGCTGCGGCCGGCCCCCCACTTCGAAGGGGTACCATGATCCAGGGTTTCGGCCTCGGCCTTCGCACCGAGCATTACCGCGATCTCGACCAGGACGGGGTTGCCGTCGACTGGCTCGAAATCATTTCCGAGAATTTCATGGTCGACGGCGGCCGCCCGCTCGACTGGCTGGACCGGATGCGGGCGCGCTATCCGATGGTGATGCATGGCGTCTCGCTGTCGATCGGCGGCACCGATCCGTTGGACGAGACCTATCTCGACCGCCTGGCCGCCCTGGCCGAACGGGTGGAACCCGGCTGGATCTCCGACCACCTGTGCTGGACCGGGGCCGGCGGCATCAACCTCCACGACCTGCTGCCCCTGCCCTATACCGAAGAAGCGCTGGCCCATGTCGCCGCGCGCATCGGCCGGGTGCAGGACAAGCTGCGTCGCCCCCTGGTGATCGAGAATGTCTCGAGTTACATCAGCTACCGCGTCTCCGACCTCTCAGAAGCGCAGTTCCTGGCCGAACTGGTCGCCCGCAGCGGCTGCGAGCTGCTGCTCGACGTGAACAACGTCTATGTCAGCGCCTTCAACCACGGTTTCGACGCGCTCGCCTTCTTCGACACGCTGCCGCGCCGGGCGATCCGCCAGATCCATATGGCCGGACACAGCCACAACGGCAGCCACATCATCGACACCCACGACGCCCCGATCGCCGAAGATGTCTTCGCCCTCTATGCCGAGGCGCTGCGCCGCTTCGGCCCGGTGCCGACGATGATCGAGCGCGACGCCAATATCCCGCCGCTGGCCGAGCTCCTGACCGAGCTGGACCGGCTGCGTGCCACTGCCGAAATGGGGCTCGCCGCATGATCACCCTCGCCCAATTGCAGGACACCGTCGCGCGCGATCTCCTGGGCTCCCCCGGCCTGATCGAGCCCCTGATCCACGACGGGCCGCGGGCGGAAAAGACCGTGCTGGCCGACGCCTATCGCTATGCCTATGGCGCCCGCCTGGTCGAAGTCCTGGGCAACGATTTTCCGGCCACGGCTGCCCTGCTCGGCCCCGAGGGTTTCGAGGCGGCTGCGCGGGGTTACATCGCCCGCCACCCCTCGCGGCACTATTCGATCCGCTGGGCCGGGCGCGCCTTGGCCGCCGACCTGGCGGCGCAAGGCCTCGCCACGGCAGCCGATCTCGCCGCCTTCGAATGGGCCCTCGGCCTCGCCTTCGATGCCGCCGATCCCGGCACCGCCGCGGTCGAGACCCTGGCCGGCCTGGCGCCCGAGCAATGGGAGGGGTTGCGCCTCCTGCCCCATCCGAGCCTTCAGCGCCTCGACCTCGGCCATGCGGCGCATCTCGCCTGGGCCGGCTTCGATGCGACGGGTACCGTCGAGGCCCCTGCGGCCTTGGACGCGATCCTGCCCCTCGCGGTCTGGCGCGCCGGGCTCGACGTGCAATATCGCCCGCTGCAGCCGGACGAGGCGTGCCTGCTCGACGCCATGGCGGCGGGCACGCCCCTCGGCGCGGCGCTGGGCGAGACCGATCCTGCCCAGGCGGTCACCTTTCTGGCCGGCTGGTGTGCCGGCGGCCTGGTGGCGGCGCTGCTCTTCGACTGAGCGTTCAGGCCAAGCCTTCGGGCTTCGGACCGCCGGTCGCCCAGTCCAGCATCTCGACCGTGTGGAACACGGGCAGCGCGCCATGGCCG
The DNA here is from genome assembly GCF_041650655.1 of Zavarzinia sp. Lineage (GTDB taxonomy): Bacteria > Pseudomonadota > Alphaproteobacteria > Zavarziniales > Zavarziniaceae > Zavarzinia. The sequence continues at coordinate 41,255 of NZ_JBAZKR010000010.1, read as the reverse complement.
GCGATCTGCGTGAGGCAGCCGATGTTGCCGGCGACCACGACGCCCGCCCCGGTCGCCGCCAGGGCCGCCGCCTTGTCGCGGCCGAGGGGGGCGGACAGCTCCGGCTGGAGCATGTTGTAGGTCCCGGCCGAACCGCAGCAGAGATGGGCGTCCTTCGCCTCCCGCACGGTGAAGCCGGCCTTGGCGAGCAGGCGTTTCGGCGCCGAGACGCGCTGGCCGTGGCGAAGCGAGCAGGCGTCGTGATAGGCGATCGGCCGCCCGGCCGCGGCGCCCGTGGGGGCGAGCTCGACGCCGTCCAGCACCTCGGTCACGTCGCGCGCCAGCGCCGCGATCCGCGCCGCCGCCGCGGCCCGGACCGGATCGCCCTGCAAGAGGTGGCCGTAATCCTTGATCGTGGTGCCGCAGCCCGACGCGGTGACGATGACGGCGTCGAGCCCGTCCAGATGGGGCGCCAGGGCATCGACCAACAGCGCCGCCATGGCCCTGCCCTGCGCCTCCTTACCCATGTGCAACGGCAGCGCGCCGCAGCAGCCGGCGGAAGGCGGCACCACGACCTCGACGCCATGGCGGGTGAGCAGGCGGACGGCGGCGGCATCGACCGAAGGCCGCAGCACCGGCTGGACGCAACCGATGACCAGGGCCACGCGGGCCTTGCGCAGCCCTTCGGCGGCATGGACCTGGCCCGGCTTCACCAGGGTCGGCCCCGGCAGCCTGGCCGGCACCAGGGCGCCCAGGGCACCGAGCCGGCCCGGCAGGCGGCGCACGATCGGCCCGAACAGGAAGCCGGCCAGCAGGCTGGCGCGGAAGCGCCGCCGCCCGGGCAGGGCCAGGGCGATGGCGGCCCGGATCAGGCGGTCGAACAGGCTGCGCGGCGCCGTCGCCTCGACATGGGCCTTGCCGTATTCCACGAGATGGGCGTAGTCGACGCCCGAGGGGCAGGTCGACATGCAGTTGAGACAGCCGAGGCAGCGGTCGAGATGGTCGCGCACCACCTCGTCGGCCGGGCGGTCCGCCTCGAACATCTCCTTCATCAGGTAGATCCGGCCGCGCGGCCCGTCCAGTTCGTCCCCGGTCAGGAGATAGGTCGGGCAGGTCGCGGTGCAGAAGCCGCAATGCACGCATTTCCGCAGGATCTGGTCGATCTCGGCCAGTGTCGGGTCGGCGGCCAGGCGTTCCGGGGCGAAGTCGGTCCGCATGCGCTCAGCCGAGCTTGCCGGGATTGAGGATGCGGGCGGGATCGAAGGCGGCCCGAACCCGTTCCTCGATCGCGGCGCGGGCCGGATCGGCCGGCTCGAAGACGGGCACGCGGGCGCGGAGATCGGCATCGGCGCGGATCAGCGTGGCGCTGCCCCCCGCCGCCTTGGCCGCCGGCCGGATCACCGATGCCCCGGCATCGCCGCCCGCCGGTGCGGCGAGCCAGAGCCGGCCGCCCGCCCAATCGGCGAACCAGCGAAGCCCGGGCAGGCGCGCGGCCAGATCCTGCGCCAAGGCGCAGCCCGACGCCGGCGGCACGAACAGGCGCCACAACGGCCGCTCGCCCTCCGGCAGCAGGCCGGTGATGTCGCGGATCGCGGACCAGGTCTCGTCCGACGCCGCCCCTTCGATCGCCTCGACCGCCGCGGCCCCGCCGACCAGGTCCTGGAGATCGGCCAGGCGTTCCTCGAGCGCCGTCGCCGGCCCGTCGAAACGGACCAGCAGGGCCGAGCCGGCCAGGGGATGGCGCGCCCGCACCGCGACATCGGCCGGCAGATAGGCGATGGCGAGCGCCTCCAGCGGGCTGCCGGCGATCCGCTGCATGAGCTTGCCGGCGGCGGCGGGACCCAGATCGAGCAGGGCCGCCGTCACCGTGGCCGGCGCCGTGCCCGCGACGCGGAGCGTGAGGCGCGCCATCACCGCCAGCGTGCCGAAGGAACCGGCCAGCAGCTTGGGCAGGTCGTAACCCGTGACATTCTTCACCACGCGCCCGCCGGCCTTGAAGATCTCGCCCCGCCCGGTCACCGCCTCGACCCCCAGCAAATGATCGCGCGCAGCGCCTGCCCGCGGCCGTGCGGGACCGGAGAGATTGGCCGCGACGGCACCGCCGATGGTGCCCAGGCCCGCCGCCTCGCCATAGAGCGGGCCGAGGTCGGGTGGATCGAAGGCCAGGCACTGGCCGTTCCGGGCCAGTGCCGCCTGCACGGTGGCGAGCGGCGTGGCGGCGCCGAGCGTGATCACCTGTTCCGCCGGCTCGTAGGACTGGATCCCGGAAAAGGCGGAAAGCTCCAGCACCGCCTCGGCGGTGACGGGATGGCCGAAGCCCGCCTTGGTGCCCCCACCGACGACATGCAGGCGACGTGCCGCCGCAGCCGCTTCGGCGACGGCGGCGGCCAGATCCTCGATCGTGGTCGGGCGCAGGCGTTCCATCAGAACCTCGGCAGTTCGGGAAAGCGGAGCTTGCCGCCGGAGACATGCATCCGGCCGAGCTCGGCGCAGGCGTGGAGGACAGGAAAGACCTTGCCGGGATTGAGCAGGCCGGCCGGATCGAAGGCACATTTCAGGCGCTGCTGCACGGCGAGATCGGTCGGGTCGAACATCGTGCCCATCAGGTCGCGCTTCTCGATGCCGACGCCGTGTTCGCCGGTCAGCACGCCGCCCACCTCGACACAGGCACAGAGGATGTCGGCGCCAAAGGCTTCGGCCTTCTCGAGTTCGCCCGGGCGGTTGGCGTCATAGAGGATCAGCGGGTGCAGGTTGCCGTCGCCGGCATGGAAGACATTGGCGCAGCGAAGCCCGTATTTGGCCGAGAATTCGGTGATCCTGGTCAGCACTTCGGGCAGGCGGCCGCGCGGGATGGTGCCGTCCATGCAGAGATAGTCGGGCGAGATCCGGCCGACCGCGGGAAAGGCCGCCTTGCGCCCGGCCCAGAAGCCGAGCCTTTCGGCATCATCGCGCGTCCGCCGCAGGCTGGTGGCGCCGCCCTCGCGAAGCATGGCTTCGACCCGGTCCATCTGGGCCTCGACCTCGCCCGCCGGGCCGTCCAGCTCGACGATGAGCAGAGCCTCCGCCTCGCGCGGGTAGCCGGGATTGCAGAAATCCTCGGCCGCATTGATCGCCAGGCGGTCCATCATCTCGATGCCGCCGGGCACGATGCCGGCGGCGATGATCGCCGCGACCGCCGCCCCCGCCGCCTCGACCGTGGCGAAACCGGCGAGCAGCGCGCCGGCCCCTTGTGGCTTCGGCGTGATGCGCACGGTCACCTCGGTGACCACGCCGAGCAGACCTTCGGAGCCGGTGACGATGCCGAGCAGGTCGTAACCGCTGCCTTCCGGCGCCTTGCCGCCGAGGCGCAGCACCTCGCCCTCCATGGTGACCAGTTCGAGACCGAGGAGATTATGGGTGGTCAGGCCGTATTTCAGGCAATGCACGCCGCCCGAATTCTCCGCCACGTTGCCGCCGATGGTACAGGCGATCTGACTCGACGGATCGGGCGCGTAGAAGAAACCGTCAGCCTCCACCGCCTTGGTCAGGGCGAGATTGGTGACGCCGGGCTGCGTCACGATGCAGCGGTTGTCGAGGTCGATCTCGAGGATGCGGTTGAAGCGCGCCAGGCTCAGCACGACGCCGTCGGCCAGCGGCAGGGCGCCACCCGAAAGCGAGGTCCCGGCGCCGCGCGGCACGATCTTGACCGCCCGCTCGCGGCACAGGCGCAGCACGGCGGCGACCTCGGCCGTGGTGCGCGGCAGGACGACGGCCAGCGGGCGCTGGGCATAGGCGGTCAGGGCGTCGCATTCATAGGCGGCCACGGCACTGTCCGCCGCGATCACCGCATCGGCCGGCAACAGGCGGCGCAAGGCGGCGACCAGACCGTCGCGGCCTTCGATCACCGCCTGGTCCGGCAGCGGCATCCTCAAGGCCATGGCATCCCTCCTCCCGCCGTCAGGATGGCAGTTTGCGCCAGTGTTGCAAGCCCGCGACTCACCCCACACAAGCCACGCGACTTAACCATATTGGTGACAATTATGGGCGAGTTTGCCGGCAAATTGTGACGCTATAGGGGTCCTGAAGAACCTGAGGCAGCCTTGCGTTTCACCCACCGGATCGAGCGTTTCGCCCCCCAGCCACATTTGGCCGGCCGCCGCGCCGGGCAGGTGGCCGGGCTGTTGCTCGCGGCCGTGCTGGCCCCCGTGGCGGCCCGGGCTGAGACCCTGGTGGTGCTGGGCCGGCCGCTCGAATTGGCGCCGCCGCAAGGCTTCTGCCGCCTGTCGCCGGAAGCCCCGGCGGAAACCGCCCTGGCCGAGGCCTTGGCCGCGGCCGCCGGCCCCGCCCGGCACCAGGTGATGGCCTTCGCCGACTGCGACCAGCTCGAAGCCTGGCGTTCGGGTGGCGCCCCGGCACCGGCCCGCCTGGGCCAGATCGCCGGCCTGCTGAACGACGCGGGCGAACCCCATACGGTCGATGTCACCGCCAACCACCTGCATCAGATGCGCAAGGGAATGCCGCGACGCAGCGCCAGCGAAATCGCAGCCGTGCCCGGGCCCGTCGCCACGCTGGTCGAAGGCCAGGGCTATTTCATCACCGCACTCAATCCGGGGGGCGGCCGGCCCCTGTCGGTCGAGGCGGTCACGGTGGTCGCGGCGATGCCCCTGGCAATCGATCTTTCGCTCGCCCCGGCCGCGGGCACGGAGGCGATGGGCCGCCAGATCGCGGCCGCGGCCGGCGACCTCGCCGAGGCCGTGGGCGAGACCCTGGCCGTGAACGATGTCTTCGACGAGATCGAGACGGTGAGCACCGGCACCCAGTCCGCCTCGATGAACCTGCTGCCGGTGGTCGCCGGCTTCCTGGGCCTGTTCAGCCTGGCGGCCTTCCGCTCGCTCTGGCTTCTGCTGCGGGCACCGCGCAGCCGGATCTGAGGACCGGCCGCACGGCGGATCAGGGCAGCGTCAGCTTGAACAGGGGGACCAAGCGGGCCTGGTCACCGTCTTCGGGGAAGCGGAACACCAGGCGGCGCATCCCCGCCTCGTCGTTCTCGATCCGCGTCCACTCGACTTCGCCCTTCTCGACCGCCTTCACTTCGAGCCAGGGCCCACTGAGCGAAGCGAACTGGACGTTGCGCCCCTTCTTTTCTGCGACCAGCTTGTTGTAGGTGTCTTCCATGGCGGCGTCGGCGAACGGCTTTGCCGTCGTGATCTCCACCCGGAAGCGCCCGTCGGCCGACGAAAGGCGCCGGCCGCCGCCCTTGATCGCCTCGTCCTTGACCAGGAGCTTGGCCGGATAGGTCAGGACATAACCCGCCTTGGCATCGCGGAGTTCGGTCCAGCCGGCGGCTTCCGCCGCCTTGTCGGCCTCGGCCTTCAAGGCCGCCCAGTCGCCGGCGCCGAGCGGGCCGACGGGCGCGCGGCCGCGATCCTTCTGCCAGGCGGCCAGCGCCATACGGGGATTGCCCTCATAATCGTCGAGGATGAAGCCGGCCAGCGCCAAGGCGTGGATCAGGTCGTCCTCCGGCACCTCCACGTCGGGTGCCGCCGGCCCCACGAATTCCAGTGTGCCGTGGACCGTCGGCACGTCGTAGACGTCGGCCGCGACGGCGAAACGGCCGTTCGGCTTGCCATCGCGCAGGTCGACGTCGAGCACGACCCGCCCGCCGGTCGAGAAATTGCCGGTGAAGACGCAATGATCGAGCAGACAGTCGCCGCCCAGCGCGGCGAAACCTTCGGTCGGGCCCAGGGAAGCGATGAAGCCGTCGGCCCCCGCGGTGGCGCCGTAACTGTCCATCACCTCGTCGAAGGGACGGTATTCGCGGTGCACATCCAGGATGAAGTCGATCGGTGCCGCATAGGCGTCTGCCCGGGCGCGGAGCTGCCAACGCTCACGCTTCTCGGCCATCGCCCCCTCGGCCAGAGGCTTGGCCTCGCCGCCGCCCGGCACCCAACTGGCGGGCGGCACCGGCGGTGCTGCCGGCGGGATCGCGGGGGCGGTCTCGGGGACGGCGGGCGTCGCCGCCCCTTCGGCAAAGGCGACACCGGGCAGAGCCGCCGCCGCCGCCATCAGCAGCGCCGCGACAAAGCCGCGATCGACCAGACACACCATGACTTCCCCCTTGCCGGACCGGCACCCCGCGCCAGTCTGTCAGCGGCGGCGTGCGGCCACAACCCCTGCGATTATCGAACCGGCCGGATTCAAACCAGCCGGCCCCAGAGGTCGTATTCGCCGGCGGCCTCGATCGTGACTTCGACGATTTCGCCCGGGCGGAGACGCCGCGTCGGCTCTTCGATGATCACATTGCCGTCGATCTCCGGCGCATCGGCATAGGAGCGGCAGATCACGCCGTCCTCGGTATCGATCTCGTCGACGATGACCTGGAGCGTGCGGCCGACCTTGGCGTCGAGCTTCTCGATCGAGATTTCCTGCTGGAGTGCCATGAAGCGGTTCCAGCGCTCCTCCTTCACCTCTTCCGGCACGGCGCCGGGCAGGTCGTTGGCCGGCGCACCCGCGACCGCCTCGTAGCGGAAGCAGCCGACCCGGTCGAGCCGCGCCTCCTTCAGGAAGCCGAGGAGTTCCTGGAAATCCGCCTCGGTCTCGCCCGGGAAGCCGACGATGAAGGTCGAGCGGATGGCGAGGTCGGGCACGTCGCGGCGCCATGCGGCGAGGCGTTGCAGGACCTTCTCCTGGTTGCCCGGCCGGCGCATCGCCTTCAGCACCGAGGCCGAGGCGTGCTGGAACGGAATGTCGAGATAGGGCAGCACCTTGCCCTCGGCCATCAGGGGGATGACTTCGTCGACATGGGGATAGGGATAGACATAGTGCAGCCGCACCCAGGCGCCGAGTTCGCCCAATCCTGCCGCGAGATCGGTCATATGGGCGCGCCGCTCGCGCCCGCGCCATTCGGCCCCCTTGTGGCGCAGGTCGACGCCGTAGGCCGAGGTGTCCTGGCTGATCACCAGAAGTTCGCGCACGCCGCCGTTCACCAGGTTCTCCGCCTCGCGCAGCACTTCGTCGATCGGGCGCGAGACGAGGTCGCCGCGGAGCTGCGGGATGATGCAGAAGGAGCAGCGGTGATTGCAGCCTTCGGAAATCTTCAGATAGGCATAGTGGCGCGGCGTCAGCTTGACGCCGGCGGGCGGCACCAGGTCGAGGAAGGGGTCGTGGCGCGGCGGCACCACGCCGTGCACCGCCGTCATCACCTGTTCGTAGCGATGCGGCCCGGTCACCGCCAGCACGTTCGGATATTGCGACAGGATCAGGTCCGGCGTCGCGCCGAGGCAGCCGGTGACGATCACCTTGCCGTTCTCGGCCAGCGCCTCGCCGATCGCGTCGAGGGATTCCGCGCGGGCGGAATCGAGGAAGCCGCAGGTATTCACCACCACGACGTCGGCCCCGGCATAGTCCGGGCTGATCTCGTAGCCTTCGGCCTTGAGCTGGGTGACGATCCGCTCCGAATCGACCAGCGCCTTGGGGCAACCCAGCGAAACGAGACCGACTTTCGGGCCGGCCTTGGGCGCGGCGACTGATTTCGACATGATATTCCTGGGGGAAACGGCGTTCGGGCCTTTATGGGTGCGATGGCGCCATTCCGCAAGGCCCGGCCGTCAGCCTACCGTAAGCAAAGTGGCATAGGCTCTGCGCACGAATGACGGGTCCGTTCCATGCGTTTGCTTCTGCTTGAAGACGAGGGTGACCTGGCCACCCTGGTGGCCAACGGCCTGCATCAGGCCGGATTCTCGGTCGACCGCGCCGCTACGCTGGCGGAGGCGGAGGAGTTGACCCGCCACTTCCGTTACGACGCCATGGTGCTCGACCGCGGCCTGCCCGACGGCGACGGCCTCAGCCTGGTGCGCGGCCTCCGGCGCCGCCAGGACACGACCCCGATCCTGGTGCTGACCGCGCGGGACGACCTGGACGACCGTATCGACGGCTTGAACAGGGGCGCCGACGACTATCTGGTGAAGCCTTTCGCCTTGAGCGAAGTGGTGGCCCGCCTGCGGGCCCTGCTGCGCCGGCCCCATTCCGCGGTCGACTGTGTGCTGAGCCTCGGCGACCTCGCCTTCGATCCCGACACCCGGCAGGCCGAGGTGGATGGCAAGCCGATCTCGCTCTCGGTCCTCGAGGGCAATGCGCTGGAAATTCTGCTGCGGCGCGCCGGCAAGGTGGTCCGCCGCACCCAGATGGAGCAGAGCCTCTACGACTCCGGCACGGTGATCGGCTCCAATTCCCTGGAAGTCCTGATCCACCGCCTGCGCCGCAAGCTGGACGCGGCAGGCAGTGCCTGCGCCATCGTCACGGTGCGCGGCCTCGGCTATTTGCTTCAACCCATGCCGCCGCTGTGACCGGCGTATCGCTGCAGCGCCGCCTGGCGGTCAGAATCGGCGGCCTGTTCCTGCTGACCACGCTCGCCGCCATCGGCTTTGCCGTGCTCCGCGTGCGCGAACTCGGCCCGGCGCTCGACCGCCGATCGCTGCACGCCCAGTTCGCAGCAGTCGAGACGGCGCTGGCGGTCGGCCTGGACGGCGCCCCCTTCGTCGCCACCGAAAGCCCCGCCCTGACCGATTACGGCGGCCGGCCGGCCGACCCGCTCTATGCCGTCTACGACGCCGGCGGCCGCCTGATCGCCAGTTCGCCCGGTGCGGACGGCGAGCGTATCCTCAGCCATCTCCCCGACAACGGCGACGGCTTCTTCCAGTTCAGGCCCCAGCAGACCAACGATTTCGGCGACCTGCCGACCACCCGCGACGGGCTGGCCGGACACAGCGAAGCGACCGGCGCGCCGGTCGAGATCGCCGTGATCGAAGCCGCCAACCCGGACGACGAGCTGCTCGACGTCCTGTCGAGCGAGGCGACCGAAGACCTCCTCTATGTCGGCATTCCCTTCACCATCTTCACCGGCCTGATCGGCATCGCCACCATCCGCGGCAGCCTGTCGGTCGTCTCCGACGTGTCGCGCACCGCGGCCCGCATCGGCCTGGCGCCGCCCGGGCTGCGTCTCGATCGACCGGACATCCCGAGCGAAGTGCGCCCCCTGGTCCAGGCCGTCGACCGCATATTGGACCGGCTGGAGGGCGCGATCGATGCGCAGCGCCGCTTCACCGCCGAGGCCGCGCACCAACTGCGTACCCCCCTGGCGATCGCACTCGCCCGGCTCGACCAGGCGCCGGGCGGCATGGTGCCCGAGGCGGCGCTGCGCGACGATCTGGCTCGGCTGGAACGGCTGGTCGGCCAATTGCTGGCCGCCGCCCGCGCCGAAGCCGGCCTCTATGCCGGGGCCGAGAACCGCCTGTCCGCCCTCGACCTCGCCCGGGACGCAGTCGAGAGCATGGTGCCCCTGGCGCTGAACCGCCACTCCGACCTCGGCATCGAAGAACACGGCGATTTCACCGTCGCCGGCAATCGGGCCGCCCTCGAAGGGATGCTGGGCAACCTGATCGAAAATGCGCTGGATCACAGCCCGCCCGAGACTCAGGTCGATGTCGTGGTCGACGGCCGCGCGCGCAGCATCGCCGTCGCCGACCGTGGCCCCGGTGTCCCGCCCGAGCTGCGCGAGCGGATTTTCGAGCGTTTCTGGACCTCGGAGAAGCCTTCGGGGCGCAGCGGTACCGGCCTCGGCCTGTTCATCGCCCGTTCAATCGCGGCGAGCCACGGTGCCAGCGTCGCCATCTCCGACCGGCCCGGGGGCGGCGCCATTTTCACCGTCACCTGGACCAACAAAGAGAAGGACCTGACATGACCTCCGCCTTCACCCCCGTCCACCCCGTGATCCGGGCCATTCACTGGTCCGTCGTCGCCCTTCTGATCGCCCTCTTCGCGATCGCCTGGAGCATCGATTTCTTCGAACCCGGCGCGCTGAAGGCGTCGGTCGTGGCGGTGCACCGCTCGCTCGGCCTGATCGTCCTGGTACTCGCGGTGATCCGTCCGCTGGCCCGGATCGTCATCGGCATGCCGCCCGCCGAACCGGCGCCGCCCCTCGCCGCCCTGGCCGCCAAGGCGCTGCACCTCGCCCTCTATGCCGCGATCATCGTAATGCCGCTGGCCGGCTGGATCGCGACCAATGCCAACGGCTATCCGGCCGATATCTTCGGCATTCCGGTGCCGACTCTGACCGCCAAGGACGAAGGGCTGGCCGACCTCGCCTTCGAGGCGCACGAGGTGCTGGGCAATCTCATCGTCGCCGCCGTGGTGCTCCATGTCGCGGCTGCCCTGTGGCACCACGTGATCCTGCGCGACAACACGCTGCGCCGCATGCTGCCGACGCGCTCGTAAGGTCGGCGTAAGCGGAGGACGGCTAGACAGGTGCCGTCCTCCCCCCGACCGGGGAGCCTGCCAGAAGGAAGACCCCATGCGTTACCTGTCGCTCGGCCTTGCGTTTGCTGCCTTCGCCGTCGCCGCCCCGGCCTTCGCCGACTGCGCGGCCGATCTCACCTCCGCCCGTGCTGCCGTCTCCGCCACCTCCGATCAGGCCAAGGCCAAGGAATTGCAGACCCTGGTGGACCGGGCCGACATGGAACTCAATGCCGAGCATGACGAGCGCGAATGCCGCGACATCATGCGCGACGCCAAGAAGCTGATGAACTGAGCCGGGTACGCAACGCGATGCGCGCCCCCCTCTTCCTCGGCGCGGCTGCCCTCCTGGCGCCGGCCGCGGCCTTCGCCGACAGCACCTATCCGCTGATCAATTCCGAGACCACGATCGAGATCCAGAACGACGGCCTCGTCCATACCAACGATCCGGCGGGCAAGACCTACGACGACCTGCACATGAAGCTGGAGCAGGAGACCGGACTGTTCCTGACCCCGGAATTCGGCATCAAGTCGCAGATCACCGTGGAACCCCTGATGACGCCGGAGGGCAACCGCTTCTTCGCCAATACCGGCGCCTATCTCGAACAGCTCTATGCCCAGTACCGGACCAGCGTGGCCGGCGTCTATGCCGGCAAGTTCGACCCGCTGTTCGGCCGCGCCTATGACAATGCGCCGGGCATCTACGGCACCGATTTCGCCTCCGACTACGAGCTGACCGAGGCGGACGGCGTCGGCGGCGTGGTGAATTTCGGCAACGACCAACTCGGCCATTACGAGCTGCGCGGTGCCGCCTTCACCCTCGACACCACCTTCCTGTCCGAGAGCCTGTTCACCCGGCCGACCGGCACCAACCCGCGCACCGACCGGCCGCGCCGCTTCACCCTCGACCAGGGCGGCCTCTACAACACCGGCAGCCTGGACAATGTGGCCTTCGACCTCTCGGTCTTCGGCATTCGCGCGCTGCCCGGCCTGATGGCCTATGTCAGCTTCGAATCGCTCGGCAACGGCACCCCCGGCGCCAGCCGCCAGACCGGCGAAGCCGCCGGCCTCGAATACACGATCGATCTCGGCGACGACAACAGCCTGATCCCGCGCCTCGAAGTCGCCCATTTCGAGAATTTCGACGGCGATCCGGCGACCAACGCGCTCTATTCCACCGCCTCGGTGGAATTCGACCACGGTCCGTGGGATGTCGCCGCGATCGCCGGCGACCGCAAGTACCATGCGACCGAGGTCGGCGGTGCCGACTATCACGACCACCTGCGCGAAATCTCGGCCGGTTACACTTTCGAGGACGGCCCCAAGGTCGAACTCAGCGCCGCGACCGAGAGCGACAATGCAATCGCCAACACACTGATCGGCGCCAAGCTGACCTGGAGCCTCCGCACCCCCTAAGCCAGGGACACGCGGTAGGAAAAGACACGACTGGAGCCCGGCATCACCTCGAAGATGCCGGGCTTTTTCGTGAATTCGCCGTCGAAGCCGCGCGGACTGGCGAAGCCGGCCCAGGGTTCGAGGCAGAGATAGGGCGCCCCCGGCTTGGTCCAGATGCCGAACTGGCCGAAGCCTTCCCAGGTGAAGCGAATCGCCATCCGTTCCGTGCCGAAGCTGAGGCCCCGGCTGACCGGCGCCTCGAAGATCATTGCATCGGGCAAGAAAAGCTCATCGTCGAGCGCCAGCACCCGGCCCACGACCGGCGTCGGCTGCGGTTCGGGCAGGATCAGGCCCTGGTCGAGGCGGCGGATCGGCGCCGGCTCCTCTTGGTCGAAGCGGACGGCATGGGCTTCGCGCGGCGCCGACCTGTCCATCGGCCAGCGGAAGGCCGGGTGGGCACCGACACTGGCGGGCAGCACCTCGGCACCCGGATTGGCCACCTCGTAGGTGACCGAAAGGCCACCCGAATCGAGGGCGAAGGAAATATCGAGCCTGAAGGCGAAGGGATAGGCGCGCCGCGTCGCTTCCCCGTCGGTCAGGCGGAAAGTGGCGCGGTCGCTCGCCTGTTCGACCAGGGCGAAGGGCAGGTCGCGGGCGAAGCCGTGCTGGCCCATGGGGTAGGAGACACCCCGGTGCAGCAGCCGGTCGCCCGACAGGCGCCCGACGATCGGGAAGAGATTGGGCGCATGGCGGCGCCAGGGATCCAGGGCCGGCCAGATCAGTTCGCCCGCGCCCTCATGGGCGAGGGAGCAGAGTTCGGCGCCGAAGGGTTTCACGGCGGCGCGCCAGGGGCCGGCGGCGATGGTCAGGGCAGAGTCGGTCATGGCCGCATGGTCCTTTGCCCCGCGCCCCCTGGCAAGTCGGGCCGCGCCCCCCTATAAGCAGGGCATGTCCCTGCCAGCCCCTCTCGACATTCTGCACAAAGTCTTCGGCTTTTCCGCCTTCCGCGGCCGCCAGGCGGAGATCGTCGACCATGTCGTGGCCGGCGGCGACTGCCTCGTGGTCATGCCGACCGGCGGCGGCAAGTCGCTCTGCTACCAGGTGCCGGCACTCTGCCGCGACGGGGTCGGCATCGTCGTCTCGCCCCTGATCGCGCTGATGCAGGACCAAGTCGAAGCCCTTCGCCAACTCGGCGTGCGTGCGGCAGCCCTCAATTCCTCGCTCGACCCCGCCGAGGCGCGCACGGTCGAACGGGCGCTCCGCCAGGGCACGCTCGACCTCCTCTACGTGGCACCCGAGCGGCTGCTGACCGAGCGTTTCCTCGACCTCTTGGACGAATCCAAGATCGCCCTCTTCGCGATCGACGAGGCGCATTGCGTCTCGCAATGGGGCCACGACTTCCGGCCGGAATATCTCCAGCTCGAAGTGCTGCACCGGCGCTGGCCGGCGGTGCCGCGCATCGCCCTGACCGCGACCGCCGACGGCCCGACGCGGCGCGACATCGCCGAACGCCTCGGCCTGCAGGACGCGCCCCTGTTCATGGCCGGCTTCGACCGGCCCAACATCCGCTATACCGTGGTGCCCAAGGTCGAGCCCCGGGCCGGCCTGAAGCGCTTCCTCGATACCCACAAGGGCGAGGCCGGCATCATCTACTGCATGAGCCGCGCCAAGGTCGAGACCATGGCGGAATGGTGCGTCGACCAGGGTTACCTGGCGCTGCCCTATCACGCCGGCCTCGACCGCGAGATCCGGGCCAAGAACCACGACCGCTTCATCAAGGAAGAAGGCGTGATCATGGTCGCCACCATCGCCTTCGGCATGGGCATCGACAAGCCGGACGTCCGCTTCGTCGTCCACCTCGACCTGCCGAAGACGATCGAAGCCTATTACCAGGAGACCGGCCGCGCCGGGCGCGACGGCCTGCCGGCGGAAGCCCTTCTCTTCTACGGGATCGAGGATGTCGCGCGGCTGCGCCAGCTCATGGCCGGGTCCGAGGCGGCGGAAGCGCACAAGCGGGTCGAGCGCAGCAAGCTCGAAGCCCTGCTCGCCTTCTGCGAGACGGCGCGCTGCCGGCGCCAGGTCCTGCTCGGTTACTTCGGCGAGACCGAGACCAAGCCCTGCGGCAATTGCGACACCTGCCTGCACCCGGTGAAGACCAGGGACGGCACCATCGAGGCACAGAAGGCGCTCTCCTGCATCTACCGCACGGGCGAGCGCTTCGGCGCCATGCATGTGATCGACGTGCTGATGGGCCACGAGACCGAGAAGGTGAAATCCCTCGGCCACGACCAGATCAAGACTTTCGGCGCCGGCCGCGACCGCAGCAAGGAGAGTTGGCGCGGCACGCTCCGCCAATTGGCGGCCCTCGGCCTGATCGAAGTCGATCTGGAGCGTCACGGCGCGCTGGTCCTGACCGACGAGGCGCGGCCCGTGCTGCGCGGCGAACGCAAGGTCGAGCTGCGCGACGATCCGGTGACGCCCACGGTGAAGCGGAGCAGCCGGCGCAGCGCTGCCGCCGCCGACCGCCCGGCCATGGACAGCACCGAAGGCTCCCTCTTCGCCGCGCTGCGCGCGCTCCGCCTGGAACTCGCGCGGGAACAGGGCGTGCCGCCCTATGTGATCTTCCACGACACGACGCTCTACGAACTCGCGTCGCGCCGCCCGCTCGACCACCTGAGCTTCGCCGCGGTGCCCGGCGTCGGCCAGGCCAAGCTGGAGCGCTACGCCGACCGCTTCATCGAAGTGATCGAACATTTCGACGGCTGACGCGCGGGCGCCGTAGGGCACCGTGGCCTTTGCCCGCTGCCCTGCCTACGCTAGTGTCACTCGTCATCCGACGGAGGTTGCGGCCACCGCGGTCGAGGGAAGCCGATGAACGCCCGCCAGATCCTGATGCTGCCCGTCCATGTCCTGGCGCTGGCGACCGGTGCCAAGTCCTTCGTCGGCAATCCCGTCATCGGCAGCACCTTGCTCAACCGCCTAGGCCTCCATGTCGCCCGCATGGTGCTGGCCGACCGGATCATGGCCTTCCGCCGCCTGCTGCTCTCCGCCCTGGTGGCGCCCGAGGACCGCCAAGCCCTGCGCCGTGACGGTTTCATCCTGAAGCCCGACTTCCTGGCGCCCGAGGATCTCGCGGCGATCGAGGCCGAGGTACGGGCGATGAACGAACCCGCGCGCGAATGCTACCAGGGCGACACGGTCACTTGGCGCGTGCTGCTCGACGAGGACACGCTGTCGCGCCTGCCCGCGACCCGCAAGCTGATCGAGGACAGGCGCTATCGTCACCTGCTGTGCTATGTCGCCGGGCGGCTGCGGGTGCCGAGCCACTGGGTGCAGCGGATCCGTTCCGGCGTCCGGGCCGGCAAGCGCGACCCGCAGACCAATCTTCACGCCGACACCTTCCAGCCGAACATGAAGGCCTGGCTGTTCCTCGACGACGTGAGCGAGGACAATGGTCCCTTCACCTTTGTCCCCGGCTCGCACCGGATGACCTGGCGGCGCGTGAAATACGCCTATCGGCGCAGTATCGCCGAGGCGGGCGCCACCGACAGCTATTCCGCCCGCGGCTCCTTCCGTTTCGAGGAAAAGGATCTGGCCGAACTCGGCTTGCCGGCGCCCCGGGCCTTCGCGGTGACGCGGGGCACGCTCGTCGTCGCCGACACGGTCGGCCTGCACCGGCGGGGCGATTCCCGCCTCCGCCCCTCGAGCCGGCTGGAAATCTGGTCGATGTGCCGGACCAACCCGTTCAATCCGCTGCCCGGCCTGCCCTTCCGCTTTCTCGACCGGATCGACCTCGCGCTCTATCGCGCCTTCATGTCCTATCAGGACAGGAAGGCGGCGAAGCGCGGCACCAAGCCGAGCTGGCGCCCCGTGCCGAGGCGCTGACCGAGCCTATTTCCGCCGCATGGCGTCGAGCAGGGCGGCGCCGAAACTGCCCTGCTGGTTCTTCTCCTCGCGCTTCGGCGGCGGCGGGGCGCGGCGGGAATCGTTCGGGCGCTGCCCCTGGGGCGGCTGCGGCCGGCCACCATCGCGCGCCACCGGCTCGCCCTTGCGCATGGTCAGCGAGATGCGCTTGCGCTTCACGTCGACCTCGAGAACCTTCACCTTGACGACGTCGCCGGCCTTCACCACCTCGGCCGGGTCCTTCACGAAGCGGTCGGCGAGCTGGCTCACATGGACCAATCCGTCTTGGTGCACGCCGATGTCGACGAAGGCGCCGAAGGCGGCCACGTTGGTCACCGTGCCTTCGAGCACCATGCCCGGCTTCAGGTCGGTGATCTCCTCGACGCCGTCGGCGAAACTCGCCGTCTTGAATTCGGGCCGCGGGTCGCGGCCAGGCTTTTCCAGCTCGGACAATATGTCCTTCACCGTGGGCAGGCCGAAGCGGGCGTCGACGAAATCCGCGGGGTCGAGGGATTTCAGCAGTTTGGTGTCGCCCATCAGCGTGCGCAGGTCGCGGCCGCAGGCGGCGACGATCTTCTTGGCGACACCGTAAGCCTCGGGGTGGACGGAAGAGGCGTCGAGCGGCTCGGCAGCGTTCGGGATGCGCAGGAAGCCGGCGCATTGTTCGAAGGTGCGCGGGCCGAGGCGGGAGACGTCGAGCAGGTCCTTCCGGCTGCGGAAGGGACCGTTGGCGTTTCGATGGGCCACGACTGCCTCCGCCAATGAGGCGCCGAGGCCGGAAACGCGGGCGAGCAGCGAGGCGGAAGCAGTGTTGAGGTCGACGCCGACCGCATTCACCGCATCCTCGACCACGGCGTCGAGCGCCTTGGCCAGGCGGTGCTGGTCGACGTCGTGCTGATACTGGCCGACGCCGATCGACTTGGGCTCGATCTTCACCAGTTCCGCCAGAGGGTCCTGCAGGCGCCGGGCGATCGAGACGGCACCGCGCAGCGAGACGTCGAGATCGGGGAATTCCGCCGCCGCCAAGGCCGAGGCCGAATAGACCGAGGCGCCGGCTTCCGAGACCACCACCTTGATCGGCTTGTTGCCGGCCGGCAGGTCGCCGATCAGCTCGGCCGCCAGCTTGTCGGTCTCGCGGCTGGCGGTGCCGTTGCCGATCGCGACCAGTTCCACCTTGTGCTTCAGGATCAAGTGACCGAGGGTCGCCTGTGCGCCGCGGAGGTCGTTCTTGGGCTGGAACGGATAGACGGTGGCGGTCTCCAGCAGCTTGCCGGTGCCGTCCACCACCGCGACCTTGACCCCGGTGCGGATGCCGGGGTCGAGCCCCATGGTGGCGCGCGAGCCGGCAGGGGCGGCCAGCAGCAGATCCTTCAGGTTCCGCGCGAAGACATGGATCGCCTCTTCCTCGGCCCGCTCGCGCATCTCGTTCATGAGATCGATCGAGAGGTGGAGGGAGAGCTTCACCCGCCAGCACCAGCGCGCCACCTCGCCCAGCCATTTGTCGGCCGGGGTCGCCGCCTTGGGATCGATGCCGTAGGCGCCCATGATGCGCGCCTCGACCGGCTTCACCGGGGCGTCGCTGTCGGCATCCACCTCGATGTCGACGGTCAGGAAATCCTCGTTCCGGCCGCGCAGCATGGCCAGCGCCCGATGCCCGGCGACCTTGGACCAGGGCTCGACATGGTCGAAATAGTCGCTGAACTTGGCGCCGGCTTCGGCCTTGCCCTCGACCAGCCGGGCATGGACCCGGGCATTTTCCTTCAGGTAGTTGCGGAGGGAGCCGACCAGATCGGCATTCTCCGCCATCTGCTCGACGATGATGTCGCGGGCACCGTCGAGCGCCGCCTTCACGTCCGGCACCTCGTCGCCGAGATAGGCGGCGGCGGCTTCCTGGGGCACCAGGCGGCGGTCGGCCAGGATCGCCTCGGCGAGCGGGCCGAGGCCCTTCTCGCGGGCGATTTCCGCCTTGGTGCGGCGCTTCGGCTTGAACGGCAGATAGATGTCTTCGAGTTCGGCCTTGGTCGTCACCGCCTCGATCTTGGCGCGCAGCTCGTCGGTCAGCTTGCCCTGGCTCTCGATCGAATCGAGCACGGTCTTCCGCCGGTCCGAGAGATCGCGCAGATAGGTCAGCCGCTCTTCGAGGGTGCGGAGCTGGGTGTCGTCCAGCCCGCCGGTCGCTTCCTTCCGGTAGCGGGCGACGAAGGGCACGGTGGCGCCGCCGTCCAGCAGCTCGACCGCGGCCGCCACCTGTTCGGCCCTGGCGGCGATTTCGGCGGCGATGATGCGGGCGATGCGGGGATCGAGGACAGCCATGAATTCAGACTCGCAGCGGTGGGGCGGCGACCATAAGCCATGCGGCGCCCCAGGGGAACGCCGCACGGCCATGCCGGTTCAAGCCGAGTGGACGACGATGGTGAAACCTTCGTCCGCCGTCGGGGTCACGAAGAAGCTCGAGATATGGTCGAATTCGGCATCGGTCGGCGCATAGTCGTGGCCGCCCGCGGCGCTGCGAGCGTGCATCCGGGCCCGGCAGAGGTCTTCCGGCGTATCGAGGAGATGCAGCCGGTGATCGGCCCCCGAAGCCTCGACCAGGCCGCGCATCCAGGACCGGCTGTGCAGCGTATTGGCCGGAAAGTCGAGGACGACGGAGACCCCCACGCGCAGCAGATCGACGACATGAGGCCCCATGACCGCGCGCAGCCGGGCCGAGCAGCGGACATAGTCGGCGACTGCCCTGATCTCGCCTTCATAGAGGCGGGACAACCAGAAATCCTCGGCGATGGTGACGGTTCCCGGCGCGGCGCCGAGGCGTGCGGCGAGCGTCGATTTGCCGGCGGCGATGCGCCCGCACAGGAGATGCAGGGTGGCCCGATGTTCAGGCATGGCGATGACTTTCAGAAGCGGCGCCGAGGCGCCGGATGTCGACTCGAGGCGAACAGGTCCCGGCCCGACCGATCAGGCCGGGTGGCTAATTCGAAGGCCCGGACGAGGGCCGTTGCCGCGAGAAGCGAAAGTCATGGCGGAAGCCTAGCGCATCTTCCGGTGCCGAGGAACCGTGCGGCCGGCAAGAAAAACCCCTCTCCCTTGGCAGGGAGAGGGGCTTCGATCGCGGCCGGCGCGCTGCCGGCCGGGGGCCAGGCTCAGTGCGCCAGGCCCTTCACGATTTCTTCGACCATCTTCTTGGCGTCGCCGAAGAGCATCATGGTGTTGTCGCGGAAGAACAGTTCGTTCTCCACGCCGGCGTAGCCGGACGACATGCCGCGCTTCACGAAGAGCACGGTCTTGGCCTTGTCCACCTCGAGGATGGGCATGCCGTAGATCGGCGAGGCCTTGTCGGTCTTGGCCGCCGGGTTGGTCACGTCGTTGGCGCCGATGACGAAGGCGACGTCCGACTGCGGGAAGGCCGAGTTGATGTCTTCCAGCTCGAACACTTCGTCGTAGGGCACGTTGGCTTCGGCAAGGAGCACGTTCATGTGACCCGGCATGCGGCCCGCCACCGGATGGATGGCATAGGAGACCTTCACGCCCTCGGCCTTCAGCAGGTCGGCCATTTCACGCAGCGCATGCTGGGCCTGGGACACCGCCATGCCGTAGCCCGGCACGATGATGACCGAACCGGCGTTCTTCATGATGAAGGCGGCGTCGTCGGCCGAGCCCTGCTTGACCGGACGGGTTTCCTTCTTGGCCCCGCCGGCGGCGGCAGCGTCGGACGAATCCGCGCCGAAACCGCCGAGGATGACCGAGATGAAGGAGCGGTTCATGCCCTTGCACATGATGTAGGACAGGATCGCACCCGACGAACCCACCAGCGAGCCGGTGATGATCAGCGCCGTGTTCTGCAGCGTGAAGCCGATGCCGGCAGCCGCCCAACCCGAATAGGAGTTGAGCATGGACACCACCACCGGCATGTCGGCGCCGCCGATCGGGATGATCAGGGTGATGCCGATCACGAAGGAGAGCGCGGTCGCGAGCCAGAAGGCCCAGAGCGCCGAACCGCCCGAGACGATGAAATAGGCGACCAGGCCGACGATGCCGAGGGCGATCACGATGTTCAGCAGGTGGCGCCCCGGCAGCATGATCGGGGCACCCGACATGTTACCGTTCAGCTTGGCGAAGGCGATGATCGAGCCCGAGAAGGTGATGGCGCCGATGGCGACGCCGAGGCCCATCTCGACCAGGCTCTGCGGATGCAGGGCGCCGGCCGTGCCGATGCCGTAGTTGTCCGGCGAATAGAGGGCGGCGAAGGCGACCAGCACCGCCGCCATGCCGACCAGGCTGTGGAAGGCGGCGACGAGCTGCGGCATCGAGGTCATGGCGACGCGCTTGGCGATGATGCCGCCGATCGATCCGCCGATCGCCAGGGCGACCAGGATCATGGCGATGGTGACCGGGTCGAGACCCGGGAACACCTTGCCCGACAGCAGCGTGGTCACGACCGCGATGGTCATGCCGATCATGCCGTAGCGATTGCCCGTGCGCGAGGTCGCAGGCGACGACAGGCCGCGCAGCGCCAGGATGAACAGGACGCCGGCGACGAGGTAGAGGAGTGCGGCGAGATTGGGATTCATCGTCAGCCCCTCACTTCTTCTCTTTTTTCTTGTACATGGCGAGCATTCGGCTGGTCACCATGAACCCGCCGAAGATGTTCACCGACGCGAAGACCACGGCGACGAAGCCGAGGGCCTTCGAGAACCAGTTCTCGGCCGTGAGGCCGGGGACGGCGACCGCGATCACGGCGCCGACGATGATCACGCTGGAAATGGCGTTGGTCACGGCCATCAGCGGCGTGTGCAGGGCGGGGGTGACGCTCCAGACCACGTAGTAGCCGACGAAGATCGCCAGCACGAAGATCGAGAGGAAGAAAACGAAATCATCGACCATGGTCTCTCTCCTCAGGCCGAAGCGAAGGCGGGATGGACCACCGCACCGCCCTTGGTCAGGATCGATGCCTTGATGATCTCGTCGTCCCAATCGATCGCGAGCTGCTTGGTTTCCTTGGAGACCAGCGGCGTGATGAAGTTCAGCAGGTTCTTGGCGAAGAGCTGGGAAGCGTCGACGCAGATCCGGCTGGGCAGGTTGACGATGCCGACGATATGCACGCCGTTCTCCGTCACCACCGTCTCGCCCGGCTTCGACAGCGGGCAATTGCCGCCCTGCTCGACCGCCAGATCGACGATGACCGAGCCCGGCTTCATGGTGGCGACCATCTCCGGGCTGACCAGCACCGGCGCCGGCCGGCCCGGGATCAGGGCCGTGGTGATGACCATGTCCTGCTTCTTGATCGTGTCCGCGATCAGGGCCGCCTGTTTGGCCTGATATTCCTTGGACATTTCCTTGGCATAGCCGCCGGCGGTCTGGGCGTTCTTGAACTCTTCGTCCATCACCGCGATGAAGGTGCCGCCGAGGGATTCGACCTGTTCCTTGGTGGCCGGGCGCACGTCGGTCGCCGACACGATGGCGCCGAGGCGCTTCGCGGTCGCGATCGCCTGCAGGCCGGCGACGCCGACGCCCATGATCAGGGCGCGCGCAGGCGCCACGGTGCCCGCCGCGGTCATCATCATCGGGATGGCGCGGGAATATTCCGCCGCCGCCTCGATCACCGCGCGGTAGCCCGCGAGGTTGGCCTGGGACGACAGGATGTCCATCGACTGGGCACGGGTGATGCGCGGCACGAGTTCCATGGCGAAGGCATCGATGCCGGCATCGGCATAGGCCTTCACGGAGTCGCGGTCGGCATAGGGGTTCAGACCGGCGATCAGCGTGGCGCCGCGCTTGATCAGCGGAAGCTCTTCCGCGACCGGGCGCTGCACGTGGAAGATCACGTCGGCATCCGCCAGGGTCGACGCCAGATCCGGCGCGATCTTGGCACCGGCGGCGGCGAAGGCGTCGTCCGTCACGGCGGACGCGAGGCCGGCCCCGGCCTCCACCACCACTTCGGCGCCGAGCGCGATCAGCTTCTTGACGGATTCGGGCGAGGCGGCGACACGCTTTTCGTTCGGCCGCCGCTCCTTCGGAATGGCAATCCTCATCAGGCCCCCAGAAATGTAGAGATTGGAACGAAGGTCTGCGGGCGGACCGGCAACGGCCGCACCCCGACCACCCGGATCAGAGCAGGAAGATCGCCATCAACACCAGCAGCGCCACGAGGCCGATCATCGACCACTTGGTCAGGCTGGTGAACATGTCGTAGGTCTTGCGATGTTCGGTGATGTCCATGTTCATGGCGTTGTTCCCCGAGGCTCCAGCGATCCGTTGTCCGGCGCAACCCAAATACGGCGCTGGGCGTAGATCCAAAGTGTCCAGTTTCTTGTTCGCCCGACAGAGCTGACGAGACTTCCCGCCGACCATGCCGGATCCTTCGTTCGGCGGCACTATTACAAAAGGACCCACGGCAAACAAGCACTGTCTCGTCGCTCTACCCGGGCCGGAGGCGCAGGAAAATTGCCAAAAGGAACCAGATCGCCGGTCAATCTTGCTGCGCCGCAGCGTCACGCTCGATTTCGAGCAGCCGGCGCTTGCGTTGCGTGCCCCAACGATAGCCGGTGAGCGCGCCGTCGGCGCCCAACGCCCGGTGGCACGGCACGAGAATCGAGACCGGATTCGCCCCGCAGGCGCGGCCCACGGCGCGTGCCGCCCCCGGCTTGCCGATCGCCGCGGCGAGGGCACCGTAAGTCCGCGTCTGGCCCGGCGGAATGGCCCGCAGCGCCTGCCAGACCGAAATCTCGAAGGCGGTCCCGCGAAGGTCCAGCGGCAATTCGCCGCCGGAAGAAGGCGAGGCCGCCCGGGTCTTCACCGCCTCCAGGACGGGGGCCAGGGCCGCCTCGTCGCGCCGGATCCGGGCGCGCGGGAAGCGGCGGGCCAGGTCGGCGATCAGCGGCTCGTCCTCGTCGCCCATGAAGAGGGCGGCGACCCCCTGCTCCGTCGCCGCGACCAGGGTGCGGCCGAGAAGCGTGTCGACAATGCCGAAGGCGAGATCGAAACCGCCGGCCTTCAGGCGCGCCGGCGTCGTTCCCGTGGCCTCCTTGACCGCGCGATAGGCATGGGATGCGGCGCCGAAACCGGCCTCGTAGAGGGCACCGGCGACATCGTCACCCCGGGCCAGGGCCGCAACCAGCCTGCCCTGCTTGCAGCCCGCGGCATAGTCGCGCGGCGAGAGGCCGGTCAAGCGTTTGAACAGGCGCTGAAAATGGAAGGGCGAGAGATGCACCGCCTCGGCCAGTGCTCCCAGGGTGGGCGCCGCCTCCCCCGCCGCCAGCGTGTCGCGGATCAGGGCACAGGCCTTTTCGACCGCGGCCGCGGCCCGGCCGGCCGCCGCCCCCAGCGACTGGTCGGGGCGGCAGCGCTTGCAGGGGCGGAATCCCGCCGCCTCGGCCTCGGCCAGGGTCGAAAAGAAGCGCACATTCTCCCGCCGCGGCCGGCGCGAGGCGCAGCCGGGCCGGCAGGCGACCCCGGTGGTGGTCACGCCATAGATGAAGTCCGGCCCCTCCCCGCCCGCGACGAGGCGGTTCCAGCAGGCATCGGTGTCGAGGGCGGCGGTCGAGCTGATGGCGGCAGCATACATGGGAAATTCCTCCGGTCTTGCTGCACCATGGCGCCTACTGGCGCCCCTCTCTGCCCGGATCTTGCGCTTCAATTCAGCGCTTCACGTGCCAGACCTTGAAGATGCCGGTGCCGGTCGCGATCGTGGTATCGCCGACCCAGATACGGCCCTGGATATGGCGGAAATCGCCGTCCTCTCCGGTCAGTTTGCCCGCGCCCTCGACCCAGGCGCCGAGCGGCGGCGAGGCGACGAAATCGATCACCAGGCGCACGGTCACCCAGTTCAAGCCGGTCTTGTGCGAGATGACATGGCCGAAGGCGACATCGGCAAAGCCCATCAACATGCCGCCATGGCAATTGTTCAGCATGTTGGTGTGATGCGGCCCGACCCGGAAGGCCCGCACGTAACCGCCGTCCTCGGTATCCTTCTCGTAGAGCGGCCCGACGGTCAGCCCATAGCCGCTGTTCCAGGCGAGGCGCCGGAAGCCGGGTGGCGGCACGTCAGAATCTCTGGAGGAAAAAATTTCGCTCATCGCGCCAGCAAGTCAGATGGCAACTTGACCGTCAATGGTGGCCGATAAGCCGAGGCCCCCCCGGTACCGATTAGAAGTTCGAGCAACGCGGGATGGATGAACAGTTTTTCCCGCCCGACTTTCTTCGGAACCAGGACACCAATTTCGGTGAGCGCATTGAGATAGTTCGATGCCGTCTGCCGCCGTGCCACCCCGGCCTCGACCAAGTTGGCAATCCGGCAATACGGCTGAATGAAGATCTGCTCGACCAGCTCCCTCGAATGGATACCGGGCCGGTGCAGACGAATATGTTCAGATGCCAGTTCCATTTGCGCGTGTATGTCGCGAATCTTGGCAGTGGTCCAGAGCGCCGCCTCTTCGACTGCACCGACCATATAGAGGACCCATTCCGCCCATTCTCCGGCGCGCGTCACCCCGGCGAGTAAACGATAATAGGTCTCCCGCGTCCGGTTGATGGCGGCACTGAGGTAGAGCACCGGCAGTTCGAGCAATCCCTCGGCGACAAGAAACAGAAGGTTGAGGATGCGGCCGGTTCGCCCATTGCCGTCCGTGAACGGATGGATCGCCTCGAACTGGTAGTGCAGCACCGCCATCCGGACGAGCGGATCGAGGTCGGACGGGTCGTGCATGAAGACTTCCCAATTCGCCATCAGGTCGCGCAACAGGTCCGCGCCGACCGGCGGCGTGTAGACGACTTCGCCGGTCTTGTCGTTGCGCAACTGGGTTCCGGGAACACGCCTGACCTCCATTTCCACCCCTTTGATCTCGGCACAGATCTCGGTCGCGGTGACGGTCGACAAGGGACGCCGGGCGATCGCAAGAAACCCGCGACGGAGGGCGGATCCATAGCGGAGCGCTTCCTTGGTCGCCGGATCGACTGCGGTGGAATCGCCCTGTCCGATCGCCCGGAACAACCGGTCCGAAGTGGTCACCACATTCTCGATCTCGGAACTCGCCTGGGCTTCGAGAACGGGAATGGTGTTGATCAGCATCGCCTGATTGGGCAACAGCGTCCCGGCCTGCTTCAGCTCGGCCAATGCCGCCCTCGCGCCGATGCAACGCTTCAGGACGGCCTTGCTCTCGAGGTCGGTCCCGGGCGGCAGTCTGGGCAAATCGTTGTAGGGCTGGGTCGGATCGGGCGGCCCCATTCGGCGTCCTCGGCATATGTCGATGTCATCAACATATCCGAAAAACATGCATGAAAAACGCAGAAAAATCGACACATGCCTAGATAAGGCATTGATTTTCTGTGAGCGCCGAATGATTCCCCATCACTCGGCGCCGTTTAACGGTCAAGTCGAGGCGCTGACCATCGCGAAGGTCGGGCCGGAGAGATAGAACTGTTCGGAGCGTTCGACGAAGGTACCGCTGCGCTTGCCGTCCTGGCCCGGATAGGGGTGATAGGGCTCCATCGCCGTCACCTTCCGGGTTCCCTTGTCCTGACCGAAGATGACGTTCATGTGGGTGCCGCCGATCAGCGGATAGGTGAAGACCATGAGCGTCGGCCGGTCGCCCAGTGGCAGCGGCTTGTCCTTCCAATAGGCGGACTGGGCCAGCACCGCCTTCATCATGAAGCGCGGCTCGCGGCAGAAATTGTAGAGGAAATAGGTCGGCGGCATACCGCCGTCGTCGTTGCAGAACCGCGTGTATTGCACGATCAGGTCCATCTGGCTGAGCGCCGGGCGGCCGCCGCCCAGCGCCTTCAACCACCAGGACGAACAGGCGGCCCAGCAGGCATTGCCGTCGATCTGACCGATCGCCGGTGTCGATTTGTAGTCTGGCATGATGTGGTTCTCCCCCCGAAGAACGCGACTTGGCAACGGAACCACGAATCCGCGTCGAAGGAAATGGCCGCCGTCACACCGGCTCGACACCCGCCGCCGCCAGTGCCGCCCGCTGGCGCCCGGCCAAATGCGCGGCATCGAAGCCGTCAAGCGCCTCGTTGAACAGGCGGTACCAGTTCTGCCGGGCGTCGAGATGCAGGAAGACGGCGCCGAGCCCGATCGCCGCCCGGTCCATGAAGACGAATTCGCGCGGCGGCCGGATCGGCCCCAGGCTCTTCAGCCGGCGGTGCACCTCCATCATCTCGCGCCGTCCGTATTGGGCGGGCGAGACGCCGTCGGCGATGCTGCGGCTGCGGTCGTCGAGCAGCGGGCCATAGATGAAGCGGGCCCAGATGTTCAAGGTCTCGATCAATTCGTTGGAAAGGCCGCGGAAGCCCCAGATTTCATAGGCGTGCACGGCCTGCGCCGCATCGCCGGTGCGCAGCGCGTGATAGAGCGCCGAGACGCCTTCGACGAAGCCGGGTGGGAAGACGCGGATGCAGCCATAGTCGAGCAGGTTGATGCCCTCGGCATCGCCCCTCACGGTGTAATTGCCGAGGTGCGGATCGCCATGGATCACACCGATCCGGGTGAAGGGCAGCCACCAGGCACGGAACAGGACCTGGGCCAGATGATTGCGCCGCTCCTCCGTCGCCGATTTCCAGTCGAGGATCGGGGTGCCGTCCAGCCAGTTCATGGTCAGCAGGCGCCGGGTCGAAAGATCGGCGAAGGGCCGCGGCACGGCGATTTCCGCCTGGTCGGCCAGCACCGTACCGTAAAGGCGCATGTGCGCCGCCTCGCGCCCGTAATCCAGCTCCTCGCGGAGCCGCGCGGCGATCTCGTCGTAGATCTCGGCGGTGTCGATCACCCCGTCCATCCGCTTGTGGATCGAGAGGGCGAGCTTGAGCTGCTTCAGGTCGGCCTCGACGGCCGAGAGCATGTCGGGATATTGCAGCTTGACCGCGAGATCCACGCCATCGAGCGAGACCGCCCGGTGCACCTGGCCGAGGGAGGCGGCGCCGACCGCCTCGGTCGAGAATTCGGCGAAACGCGCGCGCCACTCCGGCCCCAGTTCGGCCGCCATGCGCCGGCGCACGAAGGGCCAGCCCATGGAAGGCGCCTGGGATTGCAACGTGGCCAGTTCCTTGGCGAATTCTTCCGGCACCGCGTCGGGCACCGTGGCCAGGATCTGGGCGACCTTCATCAGGGGGCCTTTGAGGCCGCCCAGCACCTTGCGCAGCTCGGCCGCGATCTTGGCGTAATCGGCTTCGGCGCCGACGATGCGCCGTCCGGCTTCGCGCATGGCGAGGCCGGAGACGGCGCCGGTCACCTTGGCATAGCGGCGCGCGCGGCTCGAAAAGCGATTGCCTTCCGCGTCGCGCTCGTCCGCCATCTCACATCGCTTCGAGCTGGTCGATGAAGCCCGAGACGACGCCGAGGCCCTTCGACCAGAAGGACGGATCGGAAGCGTCGAGCTTGAAGGGCGCCAGCAGTTCCTTGTGACGGAGCGTGCCGCCGGCCTTCAGCATGTCGAGATACTTCTGCTGGAAGCCGCCCTCCGCGCCTTCGTAGACGGCGTAGAGCGAATTCACCAGGCAGTCGCCGAAGGAATAGGCATAGACGTAGAAGGGCGAATGGATGAAATGCGGGATGTAGCACCAGTAGCTCTCATATCCCGGGTTCATCCTGATCGCCGGGCCCAGGCTCTCGCTCTGGATTTCCAGCCAGATTTCGCCGATCCGCTCGGCCGTCAGTTCGGACTTGCGGCGCTCGTCGTGGACGCGGCATTCGAACTGGTAGAAGGCGGTCTGGCGCACCACCGTGTTGATCATGTCCTCCACCTTGGTGGCGAGCAGGATCTTGCGGCGGGCGGGGTCGGTCTCGCGCCGGAGCAGGGCCTGGAAGGTCAGCATCTCGCCGAAGACCGAGGCGGTCTCGGCCAGGGTCAGGGGCGTATCCGCCATCAGGCAGCCCTGGTCGGCCGCCAGCACCTGGTGCACGCCGTGGCCGAGCTCATGGGCCAGCGTCATCACGTCCCGCGTCTTGCCCTGGTAGTTCAGCAAAAGATAGGGATGGGCCGAAGGCACGGTCGGGTGGGCGAAGGCGCCGGGCGATTTGCCGGGGCGGACCGGCGCGTCGATCCAGGCTGCGTCGAAGAAGCGCTTGCCGATCGTCGCCAGCTCCGGCGAGAAGTCGCCGTAGGCACCGAGCACGGTCGCCTTGGCCTCGTCCCAGGAAATCGTGCGGTCGTCGCCGGTCGGCAGCGGCGCGTTGCGGTCCCAGAAATTCAGCGCGTCCATGCCCATCCACTTCGCCTTCAGGGCGTAGTAGCGGTGGCTGAGCTTGGGATAGGCGTCACGCACCGCCTTCACCAGGGCGTCCACCACCTCGGCTTCGACGGCGTTGGAGAGATGGCGCGAGGCGGCCGGCGTCGGGTAATGGCGCCAGCGGTCCTCGATCTCCTTGTCCTTGGCGAGGGTGTTGGTGATCAGGGCGAACAGGCGGATGTTCTTTTCGAAGACCTCGGTCAGGGCCTTGGCGGCCCGTTCGCGCACCGCCCCGTCCTTGTCGGAGAGCAGGTTCAGCGCCTCGGCCGAGGTCAGTTCCTTGCCGTCCACGGTGAAGCGGAGCTGGGCGAAGGTCTCGTCGAACAGGCGGGTCCAGGCGGCACGGCCGGCGACATATTTCTCGTGCAGCAGCTTCTCGATCTCGTCCGAGAGCTGATGCGGCCTGAAGGCGCGGAGATCGCGCAGCCACGGCCGGTAATGGGCGAAGGCTGGTGATTCGGCGAGCTTGGCTTCGAGCACGTCGTCTTCCAGCCGGTTCAGTTCCAGCGTGAAGAAGAGCAGCACGCTGGAAATATCGGTCAGGCGTTCCTGCGTCGTCTGGTGGAACTGGGCGATCTTGGCGTCGGCCATGTTGCCGGCATAGATCAGCCCCGAGTAGGAGCCGATCCGGCCGAGCAGGTCCTGCAGCACCTCGTATTCGCGCATCGCCTTGCCGAGCGTGTCGCCCGGCAGGGCTTCGAGCTTGCCCTGATAGGCATCGGCGAAATTTTTCGCCGATGCCTCGCCGGCCTCGAAGGCCTTGGCCAGCTCGGGCGAATCGGGCCCCGGGTAGAGGTCCGTCAGATCCCATTCCGGCAAGGCCCCCAGGCCTTCGTTCCGAACCGCATCGCCGCTCATCGACATCACCCTAATCTTAGGTCCTTTGCCGATATGGGCCGATTGGCGGCTACGATCAAGCGCCGACGGCGCCTTCGTGCATACCGAGGGCTTCGAGATAGAGTTCCAGGATCGCATCCATCTCCTGGCGCTCCGCCTTGTCGATCTTGCGCAAGCGGATCACCTGGCGCAGCACCTTGGTGTCGAAACCGTTGCCCTTGGCTTCGGCATAGACTTCACGGATGTCGGCGGCCAGCGCCGCCTTCTCTTCTTCCAGTCGCTCGATTCGGGCGACGAACTGGCGCAGCTGCTCGCCAGCGATGCCGACGACTTCGGCCATGGGCTATCCTCTCGATCATGGAAATTCGGGCCCGGACGTTAGCCGGGGCGGGCCCCGCTTGGCAATCGGGCAGACCCTGACAGATTTTTTTCAGAAGCCGTTGACAAGCCCCCGTCCCGGACGCTATCAACCCGGCCTCGCACCTGCCCAGGTGGCGGAATTGGTAGACGCGCTAGTTTCAGGTACTAGTGCCCGTAAGGGCGTGGAAGTTCGAGTCTTCTCCTGGGCACCACGGCGATTGGATCGCCGAAGCCCCCCTCGCCGGGGGCCAGCTCGACAGCACAACTCCTGCCGGATCGAGGACGTCATGTCCGTGACCCTTCACCACGGCGACCTGCCGGCCGATCTCGACCTCGGCCCGGTCGTCGCCATCGATACCGAGACCATGGGGCTCAACCCCCATCGCGATCGCCTGTGCCTGGTGCAGCTCTCGGCCGGCGACGGCAATGCTCATCTGGTGAAGATCGCCCTCGGCCAGACCGCGGCGCCCAATCTGGCGCGCCTGCTGACCGATCCCAAGGTGCTGAAGCTCTTCCATTTCGCGCGATTCGACATCGCCGCGATGAAGCAGGGCCTGGGCGTCGTCACCGCGCCGGTCTATTGCACCAAGATCGCCTCGCGCCTGGTGCGCACCTTCACCGACCGCCACGGCCTCAAGGACCTGGTGCGCGAGCTGATCGGGGTCGAGATCTCGAAGCAGCAGCAGTCGTCCGACTGGGGCGCCGAGGATCTGAGCGAGGCGCAGCAGGCCTATGCCGCCTCGGACGTGCTCTATCTCCATGCCCTGAAGGCCAAGCTCGACGCCATGCTGGCGCGCGAGGGCCGCACGGCGATGGCCCAGGCCTGCTACGATTTTCTGCCGACCCGCGCCCAGCTCGACCTTGCCGGCTGGCCCGAAGTCGACATATTTGCCCATTAAGACGTGGCGGCCGGGCGCCCTGCCCTCGCCCGTGGGTTCCATGACGAAATGACAGCCAGAGCCGCGACCGCCTCCGATTCCCCGACCGACCTCGACGAGGCGCGCCGCGTCCTCGCGCTCGAGGCCCAGGGGATCGAGACCCTGGCCGAGTCCCTCGACGGGCGTTTTTCGGATGCAGTCGGGCGGATCGCCGCTTCGACCGGGCGGGTCATCGTCTCGGGCATGGGCAAATCCGGCCTGGTCGGGCGCAAGATTTCAGCCACGCTCGCCTCGACCGGCACGCCCTCCGTCTTCGTCCATCCGGCGGAAGCGAGCCACGGCGACCTCGGCATGATCACGACCGACGATGTCGTGCTGTGCCTGTCCAATTCGGGCGAGACCGCGGAACTCGCCTCGATCATCGCCTATGCCCGGCGCTACGGCATCACCCTGGTCGCGATCACGGGCGGGCTGGACAGTACGCTCGCCCGCGCGGCGGACGTGCTGCTGCCCCTGCCCCCGGTGGCGGAGGCCTGCCCGCTCGGCCTCGCGCCCACCACCTCGACCACCATGCAGCTCGCCCTCGGTGACGCGCTGGCGATCGCCCTGATGGCCAGGCGCGGCTTCACCGCCGAACAGTTCCGCTCGTTCCATCCGGGCGGCATGATCGGGCGCAAGCTCGCCTGGGTCTCAGACCTGATGCATGGGGGCACGGAAATCCCCCTGACCACGCCGGGCGAGCGCATGGACCGGGTCATTCTGACCATCACCTCGGGCCGTTTCGGCTGTGCCGGCGTGACAGACGCCGAGGGCCACCTGGTCGGCATCATCACCGACGGCGACCTGCGCCGGAAAATGGGGCCCGAGTTGCTGAAGCTGACCGCCGGCGAGGTAATGACGCGGAACCCGCGCACGATCGGCGCCCGGGTGCTGGCCGCCGAAGCGCTGCACATGATGAATACCCACGCCATCACGGCCCTTTTCGTGGTCGACGAGGCGGGACGGCCGCTCGGCATCCTGCATATCCACGACCTCCTGCGCGCCGGGGTGGCCTGACATGGCGAACGGGCCGCAGCCGCCGTTCGGGGCCGCGGGGCCGCGCCCGCGCGGCGCCGCCGTTCGCCGCAGCGTGACGCCCTACAGCCGTTTCGTCGGGCTGATGAAGATCCTGCTGCCGCTGGTCGCGGTCGGCCTGCTGGCCGCGGTGCTGGTCTGGCCCTCGCTGGAGAGCCGCCGCGAACAGGCGTTCTCTTATGCCAGCGTGGAAATCCGCTCCGACGGCCTCGAGATGCTGGCGCCGGTGCTGACCGGCACCGACGACAAGGGCCATCCCTTCACCATGACGGCGAAGCGGGCCACCGCCGACGGGCTGGAGCCGACCGAGATCACCCTCTACGACATCGACGCCGACCTCGCCGGCCAGGACGGCAAGCCGGTGAAGCTGATCGCCAGCAGCGGCATCTACCGCCCGGGCGACAAGACACTGAAGCTGGACGGCGACGTCACCGTGACGCTGGCGGACGGGCATCGCATCCGGCTCGAAACAGTCTTCGTGGATCTTGCCAAAGGCACCGCTTCGAGCGACAAGCGGGTGGAGGGATCGGGCCCCACCGGCCAGATCGAAGCCGACCGCATGGAGGCCGCCGATAACGGCCACAAGTTGCGCTTCGACGGCCGGGTCCGGGTAGTGATCACGCCGCCCGCTCCCGCGTCCGACCAGCCGAGGAATGGCCAATGACGACGATGGTACGAGTATTGCGCCGCGCGGCCGCCCTGAGCCTGGCCGGATCGCTGGCCTTCGCCGCGACGGCCCTGGGCCAGGGGGCGACCCCGGCCGGCCCGCCCCGGCTGAACTTCAATTCGAGCGCCCCGATCGAGATCCTGGCCGATTCCCTCGAAGTCCAGGACCAGAGTTCCAGTGCCGTCTTCTCGGGCAACGTGAAGGTCACGCAGGCGGACATGATCCTGCGCGCCGACCGCCTCGAGGTGACCTATGCCGGCGGCAGTGTGACCGATACGACGGGCGGCCCCTCGGCGATCAAGAAGATCATCGCCAAGGGCAATGTCTTCGTCACCTCGAAGGAAGACACCGCACAGGGTGACGCCGCCGTCTACGAGCCCGAGAAGGGCGTCGTGACCATGACCGGCAACGTCATCCTGACCCGTGGACAGAACGTCCTGAAGGGCAGCGAACTCGTGGTCAACCTGCACACCGGGCGCAGCGTGATGACCGGCGGGTCGGCCGACGGCCGGGTGAAGGGCCTGATCGTGCCGAACAGTGCCGGCGGTGCGGCCGCGCAATGAGCCTCGCCCCCGCGGCCGACGAGGCGCCCGCGGCCGAAACCGGCCTGGTCGCCCATTCGATCGGCAAGATCTACAACAAGCGTCCCGTCGTGCGCGGCGTCAGCCTGCACCTGCAGCGGGGCGAAGTGGTCGGCCTGCTGGGCCCGAACGGCGCCGGCAAGACCACCTGTTTCTACATGATCTCGGGCCTGGTCGCCCCGGACTACGGCACCATCCTGTTCGACGGACAGGATGTCACGCCGCTGCCCATGTATCGCCGCGCCCGCCTCGGCATCGGCTATCTGCCGCAGGAAGCCTCGATCTTCCGGGGCCTCAGCGTCGAGGACAACATCCGCGCCGTGCTCGAGATCGTCGAGACCGAGCGGGACCGGCGCGAGGCGATCCTGGACGATCTGCTGGCCGAATTCTCGATCGCGCATCTGCGCAAGACCTCGTCGGTCGCGCTGTCGGGCGGCGAGCGGCGGCGCGTCGAAATCGCCCGGGCCCTGGCCACCGACCCCGCCTTCATCCTGCTGGACGAGCCGCTGGCCGGCATCGACCCGATCGCGGTCGACGAGATCCGGAACCTGATCAGCCATCTGAAGGACCGGGGCATCGGCGTGCTGATTACCGATCACAATGTCCGCGAAACGCTGGACATGATCGACAGGGCCTACATTATTCATGAGGGGCAGGTCCTGATGGAGGGCTCGCCCGACGAGGTGGTGGCCCACGAAGGTGTGCGCCGCGTCTATCTCGGTGACCGCTTCAGCCTCTGACGGAAGGACCCAATGGCGATCGCGCAACGACTGGAACTAAAGCAGGGCCAGTCGCTGGTGATGACCCCCCAGCTGCAGCAGGCGATCAAGCTGTTGCAACTGAGCCAAGTCGAGCTCGCCTCCTTCGTCGAACAGGAACTCGAGCGCAATCCCCTGCTGACCCGCGACGAGGGAGAGCGGCCGGACGCCGAGTCGCCCCCCGGGTCCGAGAGCCCGGAAGCCGCCCCGCGGGAAGGCCCGACCTCGGTCGATCGCGACATCCGCGACAGCGGCGACATGGGCGAACGCGCGGCCAGCCTCGAGGACGGTTACGAGAATGTCTTCGGCGACGACGCGCCGAACGACCGCGCCTCGCTCCAGGCGGCGGGACCGGACGACCTGGTCGAGACCAATTGGAGCGGCATCGGCAGCGGCGGGCGCAGCGATTTCGACGAGGGCGACCTTTCGGGCGACGCCCGCCTCGTCTCTTCCGAATCCCTGCGCGACCACCTGATGGCGCAACTGGCCGAGTTGTCGCTCGACCCGGCGAGCCGGCTGATCGCCGCCAACCTAGTCGATTCGCTCGACGAAGCCGGCTATCTGACCGAGGAGACGGCGGATATCGCCGCCCGCCTGGGCATCGACGAGACGACGCTGGAAGCCCTGCTGCTGAAGCTCCAGTCGCTCGACCCGCCCGGCGTCTTCGCCCGCTCGCTGGCCGAATGCCTGGCCATCCAATGCCGCGAGGCGGACCGGCTGGACCCCACCATGGCGGCGGTGCTGAAGCATCTCGACCTGGTCGCCCGGCGCGACCTCTCCGGTCTCGCCCGGATCGCCGGTGTCGACGAGGACGAGATCGTCGAGATCATCAAGGAAATCCGCACCCTGAACCCGAAGCCCGGGCACGCCTTCGACACGGCGCCGGTGCAGACGGTGATTCCCGACGTCTACATCCGCCGCGGTGCCGAGGGCGACTGGCTGATCGAGCTGAATTCGGAGACCATGCCGCGCGTCCTGATCGACCGGCGCTATGCCGCCCGTCTCTCGGCCGGCGACGCCACGAAGAAGGACGACAAGGCCTATCTCTCAGACTGTCTCGCTTCGGCCAATTGGCTCGTGAAGGCGCTGGACCAGCGGGCACGGACGATCCTCAAGGTGGCGACCTCCCTGGTCCGCCAGCAGGACGCCTTCCTGCGCCATGGCATCGCCCATTTGAAGCCGATGAACCTGAAAGCGATCGCGGAAGAGATCGGTATGCACGAATCGACCGTCTCGCGCGTCACCGCCAACAAGTGGGTGTGGACGCCGCGCGGGCTGTTCGAGATGAAGTTCTTCTTCACCGCGGCGATCGGCTCGACCGATGGATCGGACGCCCATTCGGCCGAGTCGGTGCGGCACCGGATCCGCCAGTTGATCGACGGCGAGGCACCGAACGCCGTCCATTCCGACGACAAGCTGGTCGAACTCCTGAAGCGCGACGGCATCGATATCGCCCGGCGCACCGTCGCCAAGTATCGGGAGGCCATGGGCATCGGCTCGTCGACCGAGCGGCGCCGGCAGAAAGCCCTCGCCGGCCGCTGAGCCCAAAAGATCCCTGGGAAAAATGTCCCGGGGGGCGCTCCGCTCTGGAAACCGGGAACGTTAGCTCGTAAGTATGAGGTGACGGACTCGCGGTCCGGCAGCGGCCTCGGGGGAGGCGGCGCCCGATGACGGTGCCGCGCCGCCGGAGCGGGAGCCCCGTCCAAGCGCCCCATTCCTTACGCGCAGGCACATCATGAAGCTGATCATTTCCGGCAAACAAATCGACGTCGGCGACGCTCTCCGCACTCATGTCACGGAGCGGCTTAAAGTCCTCGTCGGCAAATATTACGACCGGCCGATCGACGCCACCGTCACCTTCTCCCGGGAGGCCCACCTCTTCTGCACGGATGTGACCGTGCATTTCGGCGCCGGCCTGACGGTCAATTCGCAAGGCGAAGGCACCGAGATCTACGGCAGCTTCGAAGCCGCCGCGGAGCGCGTCGAAAAGCGCCTGCGCCGCTACAAGCGCCGCCTGAAGAATCACCACCACGGTGCCATCCGCACGATCGAGCCGGCGCTGGCCCGCGTCCTGACCCCCGAGGCCGAGGACGACCACGAGGAACATGCGAACGGCCTGGAAGGCACCGGCGGTCCCCTCGTGATCGCCGAGTCCGAGGCGGAGATCGAGACCCTGAGCGTTTCCGAAGCCGTGTTCCGGCTCGATCTCGGCGAGCACCCGGCGATCATGTTCCGCAACCGGGCCAACGGCGGCCTCAACGTGGTCTATCGCCGCCCGGACGGCAACATCGGCTGGATCGAGCCGAACAAGCGCGCCGTCGGCGCCCCCGCGTGAGGCTTGACCCTTGGAGCTTGACAGCATCATCGGTCCTGAGGGCGTGATCGCCGATCTCAAGGCCAACAGCAAGAAGCAGGCCCTGCAGGAATTGTCCGCCCGTGCCGCCACCATCACCGGCGTGCACGAGCGGACGATCTTCGACATCCTGCTGGAGCGCGAGCGCCTGGGCACCACGGGTGTCGGCCAGGGCATCGCGATCCCGCACGGAAAACTGGGCGAGATCGATCGCCTGTACGGCCTCTTCGCGCGCCTGTCCTCGCCGATCGACTTCGAGTCGATCGACGAGCAGCCGGTCGATCTGATCTTCCTGCTGCTGGCGCCCCAGGGCGCCGGCGCCGATCACCTGAAGGCGCTCGCCCGCGTCTCGCGCCTGCTGCGCGACCGCGAAACCTGCGAAAAACTCCGCCACTGCGACTCGGTCGAAGCGATCTACGCCCTGCTGACCGACAACACCCGGCCGCACGCGGCCTGACGTCCTCCGTCACCATCCCACGGCCCCGGCGAAGGCCGGGGCCGCACGGGTGTGGGGTTCGGAGCCGGCCGGTCAGTGCACGCTGACAGGCTGCATTTCGTGCTGAAGGGCCGCGGCGAAGGCCAAGTCACGGGTCTCGGCCAGGGCCAGCGGCGAACCGTCGGCAGCATGGACCGCGACCACGTTCTTGCCGTCGACCACGACGGGCTTCACATAGACCAGGGCACCGCCACCGAGGGCTGCCAAGTCTTCCGGCGTCATCTGCCGAATATCGATGTTTCTTGTCTCACCAATCATCTCACACCTCCGCGAGATGCCCCATCATGGGCGCATCCTGCTTAACGGGCCGTTTAAGCCCCGTTGCTCGACTCGCCGCCGTCCGTTTCCAGGATCTGACGCTCGTCGCTGCCGTCCACGCTCCCGTCGATCGGGATCGTGCGCACGACACTGGCCGGGACGGGACGGCGCAGGTCGACGTGCAGGAGCCCGTTGTCGAGCCCGGCCCGCACGATTTCGATGCCCTCCGCCAGCACGAAGGCCTTCTGGAACTGGCGGGCGGCGATACCGCGATGGATATAGGTCTTCTTCGCGTCCTCGGCCGCTTGGCGGCCACGCACGATGAGCTGATTCTCCTCCACGGTGACCGACAGGTCCTCGCGGGCGAAACCGGCCACGGCCAAGGTGATGCGCAGGGAATGCGGCCCCGTCTGCTCGATGTTGTAGGGCGGATAGCCGTCCGTCGCCGATTTGGCGACCCGGTCGAGCACCCGCTCCATATGGTCGAAGCCGAGCAGAAGCGGGCTGTTGAAGACGGAAAGGCGAGTCATGGACCGGCAAACCCCTCGATCGAGCGAGTACGCGTGACGGCCCCGAAGGCACCGCCACCAGTATGATCTGGCGATGGCGCCAACAAAATCAAGGGGGTGGCGCGCCCCGCGGCCGCATGGCCGGGGCGCGCCCGGCCCATCTTACGAGACGATGGGCGGCTGGAAGGACAGGCCCAGGTCCCAGGGGAAATAGATCCAGGTGTCCTGGCTCACCTCGGTCACATAGGTGTCGACCAGGGGCCGCCCCATGGGCTTGGCATAGACGGTGGCGAAATGGGCCTTGGGCAGCATGTCGCGCACCATACGGGCGGTCTTGCCGGTATCCACCAGGTCGTCGACCAGCAGGATCTCCGAGCCGCCGTCGGCCGCCAGCTCGGCCAGCTCGGGGGCGAGGCCCTTCATCAGATGCGCCGCCCCCTGTTCCTTGTAGTCGTGATAGGAGGCGATGCAGATCGTGTCGATCAGGCGGATGTTCAACTCGCGGGCGACGATCAGGGCCGGCACCAGGCCGCCTCGGGTGATGCAGACGATCGCCTTGTATTTCCGCTCGCCCGCCGTCAGGCGCCAGGTCAGGGCGCGGGCGTCGCGGTGAAACTGCTCCCAGGAAACCGGAAAGGCCTTCTGGCTGTTCGGCTCGCTCATTCGACGGAAACCCCGTTGGATGATTCGCAGGTCCCGCACGCGGCGGGCTACGAAAAGACTAGCGGGCGCGGGTACCGCCGGCCATGCCGAAACCGCTGGCCCGAAACCGCTGGCCCGAAAGCAGGAAAGGCGACCCGCTCGGGTCGCCTTTCTTGTTTACCGGACGGATGGTGGAGCCAAGGGGAGTCGAACCCCTGACCTCTTGAATGCCATTCAAGCGCTCTCCCAACTGAGCTATGGCCCCAAGCCGTCGGTCCCGCCGAGTCTGCCGGTCGCTGCCAGCGTCCCCTGCGGAGCGCGGACACTAGTGAGATCCCGCGCCCCGATCAAGCACTTTTTTCAGCGCTCTTTCTCTTCGTCCAAATCGATATCCGCGTCGACCACGTCCTCCAGATCCTCGTCGTCGAGGTCTTCATCCGCGTCGAGCAGGGTATCGTCCTCCTCCTCCTCGTCGACCGCCTCGTCGACGTCGATGTCGGCGTCCACATCGGCGTCCGCGTCGGTTTTGGCGATGATGTCGGCCTCGTCACCATCGAGCTCTTCGATGCCGACATCCTCCTCCTCTTCCTCGTCGCTCTCGTCGTCGGGGACGTCCTCGTCTTCGAGATCGTCGGGCTCCTCGTCACGGTCGACGGCCAAGACGGCCACCGCCTTGCTCTTCGCCACCTTGGTGTCGGGGCGCACGCGGCGCACCTTCAAGGCGGCTTCGGGCTCGAACACTGTTTCGCACTTCGGGCACGCGATGGGGTCGCGGCCCATGTCGTAAAAGCGCGCACCGCAGGCGAGGCACTGCCGCTTCACGCCCCATTCGGGTTTGGCCAAGGTCGTTCTCCACGCAAAATCAGGGGGTCGCTTTGCCATGAAGTGCACGGCCTGTCAAAGCAATCGGCGACGTGGTAAGTGCAGCCATCGTCGATTCGGACTTCGAGGCCCCCGCGTGCCAGCCCAGAGTGCAAAGAAGAGCCCCGCCCTCGCCGGCTCCGTCGCCGTGCCGGGCGACAAGTCGATCTCGCACCGCGCCCTGATTCTGGGGGGCCTCGCCGTCGGCCGGACCGAGGTCACCGGCCTTCTCGAAGGCGAGGACGTGCTGCACACGGCGGAATGTATGCGCCGCCTCGGCGCCGGCGTCACCCGCCTCGGCCCCGGGCACTGGCAGGTCGACGGCGTCGGCGTAGGCGGCCTGACCGAGCCGGCCGATGTCCTCGACATGGGCAATTCGGGCACGGGGGCCCGCCTGCTGATGGGGGCCGTGGCGGGCCACCCGATCACCGCCATCTTCACCGGCGACGCTTCGCTGAACCGCCGCCCCATGGCGCGGGTGACCGAGCCTCTGTCGCGCATGGGGGCGAGCTTCGTCGGCCGGGCCGGCAACAAGCTGCCCATGGCCGTAGTCGGTGCCCGGAACCCGATGCCGATCGAATACCGCCTGCCGGTCGCCTCGGCCCAGGTGAAATCGGCGATCCTGCTCGCCGGCCTGTGCGCGCCGGGCGAAACCTCGGTGATCGAGCCCGAACCGACGCGCGACCATTCGGAACGTCTGCTCGGCCATTTCGGCGCCGAGATCCGCATCGTCGACGCCGCCGACGGCAGCCGCAAGGTGACCCTGCGCGGCCAGCCAGAACTGATCGCGGCGCCGGTGATCGTGCCGGGCGATCCCTCCTCCGCCGCCTTCCCGCTGGTCGCCGCCCTGATCGTGCCGGGCTCCGATATCGTGATCGAGAACGTCGGTCTCAATCCGCTGCGCACCGGCCTCTTCGACACGCTGATCGAGATGGGCGCCGACATCA
Source organism: Zavarzinia sp. (assembly GCF_041650655.1). Classification (GTDB taxonomy): domain Bacteria; phylum Pseudomonadota; class Alphaproteobacteria; order Zavarziniales; family Zavarziniaceae; genus Zavarzinia. The sequence goes on along the minus strand of NZ_JBAZKR010000010.1, from coordinate 2,266 downwards.
CCTATCTGAACAAGCGGGTGGCCGGCGGCGAGCCGGTGGCCGACCTGCGAATTCGCCATTCGGCCCTGAAGGGTGTCGAGGTGCCGGCCGGCCGGGCGCCCTCGATGATCGACGAATATCCCGTGCTCGCCGTCGCCGCCGCCTTTGCCCAAGGTACGACGCGGATGAACGGCCTCGCCGAACTCCGGGTCAAAGAGAGCGACCGGCTCGCCGCCGTCGCCGCCGGCCTTGCCGCCAACGGCGTCGCCCATGAGGCCGGGCCGGACTTCCTGGTCGTTTCCGGACGCGGCAAAGTCGCGGGCGGCGGCACCGTGGCGACCCATATGGACCACCGCATCGCCATGTCCTTCCTGGTCATGGGCCTCGCCGCGGAAACGCCGGTGACGGTCGACGACGTCGCGATGATCGAAACCTCCTTCCCGGATTTCGGCCGGCTGATGGCGTCGCTCGGCGCGATTCTCGCATGAGCGGGTCCTTCATCGTCGCGATCGACGGGCCGGCCGCCGCGGGCAAGGGCACGCTGGCCCGGCTGATCGCCGATTATTTCGGCCTCGCCTATCTCGACACCGGCGCGCTCTACCGCGGTGTCGCCCTCAGCCTGATCGAGGCCGGGCTGACCGCGCCGACCGAGGCGGAAGCGGCCGCCGCCGCCCTGAATCTCGACCCCGGGTTGCTGCAGTCGCCCGATCTCCGGCGCGAGGACGTCGGCAATCTGGCCAGTGTGGTCGCCGCCATGCCGGCGGTACGCGCCGCCCTCGACAGTTTCCAGCGCAATTTCGCCGCCCGCCCGCCGGGCGGCGCGCCGGGGGCCGTGGTCGACGGGCGCGACATCGGCACCGTGATCTGCCCGGGCGCGCCGGTGAAACTATTCCTCACCGCCAGCGTCGCCGCCCGGGCGGCGCGGCGCTTCCTGGAACTCCAGGCCAAGGCCAGGCCCGCCGACCTCGCCCAGATCACGGCCGAGATCGAGGCGCGCGACGCGCGCGACGCCAGCCGCGCCACGGCGCCCCTCAAGGCCGCCGAGGACGCCCACTTGATGGATACCTCGAATTTGTCTATAGACGAGGTCTTCGCGCGAGCGAAGACCATCATCGAGACGGCGCGGCAGACACGGACCTGAGAGGTCCGCCGTTTTCCGTGCCCTTTGTCGTTCCTGCCCCCGCCCGGGAGACGGGGGAAGACCGCCGGAGACAACCGGCCGGCCCGTAAGAGAGACTAGGAGACTACTGACTATGACTGAGAAAGAGAATTTCGCCGAACTGCTGGACGAAGTGTTCGGCTCCGCCAATTCCCTCGAAGGCAGCGTGATCGAAGGCCGCGTGGTCGCGATCGAAAACGACTTCGCGGTGATCGACGTCGGCCTGAAGGCCGAGGGCCGCGTGGCCCTGAAGGAATTCGCCCCGCCCGGCCAGAAGTCCGAGCTGAAGCCCGGCGACATCGTCGAGGTCTACCTCGAGCGCATGGAAAACGCGATGGGCGAAGCGGTGATCAGCCGCGAGAAGGCCCGCCGCGAGGAAGCCTGGACCATCCTCGAGCGTGCGTTCGAGAAGGGCCAGCGCGTCGAAGGCGTCATCTTCGGCCGCGTCAAGGGTGGCTTCACGGTCGACCTGTCGGGCGCCGTCGCCTTCCTGCCGGGTTCGCAGGTCGATGTCCGCCCGGTGCGCGACATCACGCCCCTGATGGGCGTGCCGCAGCCCTTCCAGATCCTCAAGATGGACCGCCGCCGCGGTAACATCGTCGTGTCGCGCCGCGCCGTCCTCGAAGAGACCCGCGCCGAGGCCCGTTCGGAACTGGTCGCCAACCTCAAGGAAGGCCAGATCCTCGAAGGCGTGGTCAAGAACATCACCGATTACGGTGCCTTCGTGGACCTCGGTGGCGTCGACGGCCTGCTCCATGTGACCGACATCGCCTGGCGCCGCGTCAACCACCCGTCGGAAGCGCTGACCATCGGCCAGACCGTGAAGGTGCAGGTCATCCGGGTGAACCCCGAGACCCAGCGCATCTCGCTCGGCATGAAGCAGCTGCTCGCCGATCCGTGGGACGGCGTCGCCGCCAAGTATCCGGTGGGCGTGAAGTTCATCGGCCGCGTCACCAACATCACCGACTACGGCGCCTTCGTGGAGCTGGAGCCGGGTGTGGAAGGCCTGGTCCACGTCTCCGAAATGAGCTGGACCAAGAAGAACGTCCATCCGGGCAAGATCGTCTCCACCTCGCAGGAAGTGGAAGTGATGGTGCTCGAGGTCGACGCCAACAAGCGCCGCATCTC
>NZ_JBAZKR010000009.1:0-63586 GCF_041650655.1 Zavarzinia sp. | reverse complement strand
GAATAGGGATCGAGGCGGACGAAGGAACCGGCCCCGGCGCCGACCGAGTCCATGGCCACGAGGGGCAGGGAGAGCACCAGGCGCGCCATGTCCGGATCGGAGGCGATGGCGAAATTGCCCTTGGTGATCAGCGCCATGTCGAAGGAGGTGCCGCCGATATCCGAGCAGGCGATGTTCTCGTAGCCCAGCCGTTCGCCGAGGAGCTTCGAGCCGATGACGCCGCCGATCGGGCCGGAAACGATGGTGCGCGCCAGTTCCTTGGCCTTCCACGAGATGGTGCCGCCGTGCGTCGCCATCACGCGGAGGTCGAACTTGGCGCCATGCGCCTTGAAGCGGTCGGAGACCTTCTTCAGGGTCTGGCGCGACGGCTCGGCGGCATAGGCTTCCAGGATCGTCGTATTGGTACGGTGGCTCTCCTTCCGCGAGGGGTAGTAATCGACCGAGGCGAAGACGGGAATGTCGGCCCCGATCGCCTTCAGTTCGTCACGGCAGACGTCGCGGGCGCGCTTCTCGCTGGTCTCGTTCTTGTGGGACTGGAGGAGGACGATGGCGATCGCCTTGGCGCCGGCGGCGACCAGCTCGCGCGTCGCCTGGCGCACTTCGTTCTCGCGCAGGGGAATGACGATCTCGCCCTGCACATCGGTCCGCTCGGTCACGCCGCGCGTCCTGGAATAGGGCACCAGCGGCTCGTCGTAGCGGTGGGTGTTGAGGTGCAGCCGCTCCTCCAGCGCATAGCCGAGGTAGGACTGGATCGCCCGGCCCATGGAATGGATCTGCTCGAAGCCCTTGTTGCAGATCAGGCCGACGTCGAGGCCCTTGCGCTGGACGACGCGGTTCAGCATCGCCGTGCCGGAATAGACGCAGGTGACCAGTTCCGGATAGACCTCGTCCACCTCGCGGCCCCATTGGGCCAGCGCATCATGCGAGGATTCGAGGATGGCGAGGGATTCGTCGCCCGGATTGCTCTGCGCCTTGCCGACGACGAAACGGCCGTCGGCCCGGACGAAGAAGGTGTCGGTCATCGTGCCGCCGGCATCGATGCCCATGACCTGTACGTTGGCTTGGGTGTCCATGGTTCCTCCCGCTGGTTCTCGCGGCGGCTTGTTTCCGCCGCACGGTCCTTCAGGGGCAATCGCCATGCCAAAGCGGCCGGACCAGCAAATTCAATGACTTGGCGGGATCGTCCGGTGTCCGGCGGCGTCCGGACGGCGGGGCTGCCGGACGGCGGCGCCCGGAATCCGGACATGACGCGACGCAGCAGGAATTCCTGCCGTCACGCTTTGGACTTGAAACATTCGGGCCTGCACTGTACATCACAGGCCACATAGCCCGATGGTGACCCTCGGGATGAGACGGAAGCGGGCCACACGGCCCGCTTCGTCATTTGACGGTTCGCCATTTGACGGCCGCCTCGCCATTCGAAGGATCCGCATGGAACTGACCGACCGCATTGCCACCCTGATCGAGCCGTCGCTTCTCGCGATGGGCTTCCTTCTGGTGCGCGTGCGCTTCGGCGGCACAAAGCGGCCGACGCTGCAGATCATGGCCGAACGGCCGGACGGCACCATGTCGGTCGAGGATTGCGCCGAGGTCAGCCGGGCGATTTCCGCCCTGCTCGACGTCGAGGATCCGATTTCGAGCGAATATATCCTCGAAGTCTCGTCGCCCGGCATCGACCGACCGCTGGTGAAGCTGGACGACTATCGCCGTTTCGCCGGCTACGAGGCCAAGATCGAGACGGCGATGCCGGTCGAAGGGCGCAAGCGCTATCGTGGCCGGATCGTCGGCATCGACGGCGAGGACGTGCTGGTCACCGTGGACGGCCAGGACTACCGCCTGCCCTTCCCCCTGATCGGTGAGAGCCGCCTGGTGCTGACCGACGACCTGATCGCGGCGAGCCTGAAGGGCACGCTGCCACCCCCCCGCACCTCTGGTGCGGGTGACGATGAAGACACCGAAGCCGGCGCCGAGGATGCCGGCGACGAAACCCCTTGAGGTGACCCCATGGCCGCTGTGAGCGCGAACCGCCTCGAACTCCTGCAGATCGCCGACGCCGTCGCGCGTGAGAAGTCGATCGACAAATTCGTCGTCCTCGAAGCGATGGAAGAGGCGATCCAGAAGGCCGCGCGTTCCCGCTACGGTTCGGAGAACGAGATCCGCGCCGAGATCGATCCGAAGTCGGGCGAAATGCGCCTCTACCGCCTGCTCGAGGTGGTCGAGAACATCGAGAACGACGCCACCCAGATCGGCCTCGAAGACGCCCTGGTGCGCAACCCGGCGGCCCAGATCGGCGACTTCCTGTCGGAGAACCTGCCGCCCCTCGACTTCGGCCGCATCGCCGCCCAGACGGCGAAACAGGTGATCGTGCAGAAGGTGCGCGACGCCGAACGCGAGCGTCAATACCAGGAATTCAAGGACCGCATCGGCGAGATCGTGAACGGCATCGTCAAGCGCGTCGAATACGGCAATGTCATCGTCGACCTCGGCCGGGCCGAGGCGATCATGCGCCGCGACGAAGGCCTGCCGCGCGAGACCTTCCACAACGGCGACCGCTGCCGCGCCTATGTCTATGACGTCCGCCGCGAAGCCCGCGGCCCGCAGATCTTCCTGAGCCGGACGCACCCGCAGTTCATGGCCAAGCTGTTCGCCCAGGAAGTGCCGGAAGTCTATGACTCGATCATCGAGATCAAGGCCGTGGCCCGCGATCCGGGCAGCCGCGCCAAGATCGCCGTCGTCTCGCGCGACAGTTCGATCGACCCCGTGGGCGCCTGCGTCGGCATGCGCGGCAGCCGCGTCCAGGCCGTGGTCGGCGAACTGCAGGGCGAGAAGATCGACATCATCCAGTGGTCGCCCGATCCGGCCACCTTCATCGTCAATGCCCTCGCCCCGGCGGAAGTCGCCAAGGTCGTGCTGGACGAAGAGAGCAAGCGGATCGAAGTCGTGGTGCCGGACGACCAGCTCTCGCTGGCGATCGGCCGCCGCGGCCAGAACGTGCGGCTGGCCTCGCAGCTCACCGGCTGGGACATCGACATCCTGACCGAGGCCGAGGAATCGACCCGCCGTCAGGAAGAGTTCCGCAACAAGTCCGAGATGTTCGCCCGCGAACTCGACGTCGAAGAGACGATCGCCCAGCTCCTCGCCGCCGAAGGCTTCGGCTCGATCGAGGAAGTGGCCTATGTCGCCGAGGACGAGCTCTCGGGCATCCAGGGCTTCGACGAGGAGATCGCCTCGGCCCTGCAGGAACGTGCCCGCGAGAAGATCGCCGAGCGCGACGCCCGCTTCGAGGAAGAACGCAAGGCGATGGGCGTCGAAGACGCCGTGGCCGCCCTGCCCCATATGACGCCTTCCATGCTCGTCACCCTCGGCAAGGCCGGGCTGAAGACGCTGGACGACGTCGCCGATCTTTCGACCGACGAGTTGGTCAGCGCCAAGGATGGCGTGCTGCGCGAGTTCGACCTGGGCGAAGAAGCCGCGACCGAGATGGTCATGGCCGCCCGTGCCCATTGGTTCTCTGACGAGGAGGAGGGTGATGCAACGACCTCCTCTGACGCCATCGCCTGACGCGCCCGCGCCGTCGACCGCCCAGCTTGCGGTCGACGACGGGCCTGGTCCCCAGCGCCGCTGTATCGTGACGGGCGACGTGCTCGATCGCGGAGCCATGATCCGTTACGTCGTCGGCCCCGACGGCAGCCTGGTGCCCGACCTCAAGGCGGTCCTGCCCGGCCGGGGTTTCTGGACCAGGGCCGAGCGGGCCGCGGTGCAGAAGGCCGAAGCCAAGCATCTCTTCGCCAAGGCGGCCGCCCGCGCCGGCCATCAGGGCCCGCTCGCGGTGGCACCCGACACGGCCGGCCGGATCGAGGCCCTGCTGACCCGGCGCTGCATCGACCTGATCGGCCTCGGCCGGCGGGCCGGCGCGGTGATCGCCGGCTTCGACAAAGTGGACGGCCTGCTGCGCAAGGAGCCGGTCGCCTTTCTGCTGGCGGCGAGCGACGGTGCCGCCGACGGTAAGCGCAAGCTGAAGGCGCTTAGCCGTGAGCTGCCACAAATCGACATATTGACCAGCGCCGAATTGAGTTTGGCATTGGGCCGGGAAAATGTAATACATGCAGCCTTCAAACCCGGCCGGCTGGCAGAGCAGTTCCTGGGCGAGGCGGGACGCCTCGCCGGGTTTCGTTTATTGGTGACGGCCAAAGGGCCGGTTTTGCCCCGGGCTGGGGCGCAGGCGGAATGATCGATGAGTGACGTCAAGGATAACGACGACAAGAAGCTGAGCCTGGGTGGCTCGCGCACGCTTCAGATGAAGAAGCCGGCGGTCGAGGCCGCAGGCCAGGTGCGCCAGAGCTTCTCGCATGGCCGGTCGAAGCCGGTCGTCGTCGAACATAAGCGCAAGCGCATGGTCGAGCCGGGCCATGGCGCGCCGGCCCCGGCCGCCGCGACGCCCGCCCCTGCGCCCGCCGCACCGGCGCCGCGTCCGGCCACCCCGCCGCCCGCCCAGATGCGCACCGAGGCGATCGCCCAGACGACGCCGGCACCGGAGACCCCCGCGGCCCCCGCCCCGGAGAGCGTGGCCCCGGCCCAGCCGGTCGCCAACGCCGCCGAGCTGGCCCACCCGGTCGAGGCACCAAAGGCGGCCGAACCGGCCTCCGCGGCCGAACGTCCGCAGCGTGCCGACTCCGGCCTGCCCCGCATCATCGAGGCGGCCGCCCCGGTGGTACGCCCGAAGATCCTGGGCGAAGCGCCGCTGCGCCGCCCCGAAGCGACCCCCGCCGCCGCCCCGGCAGCGCCCGCCCAGCCGAGCGGCCCGCGCATGTCGCCCAACCAGAATCCGCCCGGCCATCAGCCGGTCCGCTCGCAAGGTCATGGCCAGGGCCAGCCGTCCGGCGGCCGCGGCCCGCAGCAGGGCCAGCAGCAGCGCCCCAGCAGTAATCAGGGCGCCCAGACCAAGGGCCGCGTCGTCCTCCGTACCCTGAGCGACGAGGAGAAGGCGACCCGCGCCCGCGCCCTGGAAGGGGCCCGCATCGCCGAGGAGCGGGCTCGCCAGATCGCCGAGATCGAAGCCAAGCGCCGCCTGATCGAAGACGCCCGCCTGGCCGAGGAAAAGGCCGCCGCCGCCCGCCGCCAGGCGGAGGAAGATGCCCGCCGTAAGTCGGACGACGAGGCCCGCCGCAAGGCCGAGGCCGAGGCGTCCCGCCGGCTGGAACAGGAAACCGGCAGCGCGCCGCAGCGTGCCCCGGCTGCCACCCCGGGCACCGAGACGGCGGAAGATGCGACGGCACGCGCCGGCAACCGCGGCGCCCTGCCGCGCGTGCTCGACGACGAGGACCGTCCCCGTCCGAAGAAGCCGGGCGCCCCGGGCAAGGCCGCGCCGAAGGTGGTGGCGCCGAAGCCGGGCCGTACCGACGACAAGCGCCGTTCGGGCAAGGTCAATGTTACCGCCGCCATCGAAGGCGAGGAGCGCCAGCGCTCGATCGCCTCGATGCGCCGCCGGATCGAGCGCGAAAAGCGCCAGATGCGCGGCCAGGAAGACAAGGTGAAGGTCGTGCGCGACGTCGTCGTGCCCGAAGTCATCACCGTGCAGGAACTAGCCAACCGCATGGCCGAGCGCGGCGCCGACGTGATCAAGCAGCTCATGCGCCTCGGCGTGATGGCGACGATCAACCAGTCGATCGACGCCGACACCGCCGAATTGGTGGTCCAGGAATTCGGCCACCGCATCAAGCGCGTCGCCGAGTCCGACGTCGAAATCGGCCTCGAGGGTGAAGTCGACGTCGACGAGAACCTGGAACCGCGGGCCCCCGTGGTCACGGTCATGGGCCATGTCGACCACGGCAAGACCTCGCTGCTCGATGCGCTGCGCTCGACCGATGTCGCCGCCGGCGAAGCGGGCGGCATCACCCAGCACATCGGCGCCTATCAGGTGAAGCTGTCGACCGGCCAGAGGATCACCTTCCTGGATACCCCGGGCCACGAAGCCTTCACGGCGATGCGGGCACGCGGCGCCAAGGTGACGGATATCGTCGTCCTGGTGGTCGCGGCCGACGACGGCATCATGCCGCAGACGATCGAGGCGATCCGCCACGCCCGCGCGGCCGGCGTGCCCATGGTCGTCGCCATCAACAAGATCGACAAGCCGGACGCGAACCCGAACAAGGTGCGCCAGAACCTGCTCCAGCACGAAGTCGTGGTGGAAGAGCTGGGCGGCGACGTGCAGGCGATCGAGGTTTCGGCCAAGAGCCGGATCGGTCTCGACAAGCTCGAAGAAGCGATCCTGCTGCAGGCCGAAATCCTGGAGCTGAAGGCCAACCCGAACCGTGACGCCGCCGGTGTCGTGATCGAGGCCAAGCTGGATCGCGGCCGCGGTGCGGTAGCGACCGTTCTCGTCCAGAAGGGCACGCTGCACGTCGGCGACATCTTCGTGGCCGGCTCCGAATGGGGCAAGGTCCGCGCCCTGCTCGACGATCGCGGCGAGCAGCGCCAGGAAGCCGGCCCGGGCGTTCCGGTCGAGGTCCTGGGCCTGACCGGTGCGCCGTCGGCGGGTGACGACTTCCAGGTCGTCGACACGGAATCGCGGGCCCGCGAGGTCACCGCCTTCCGTCAGCGCCGGACCAAGGAACAGCGCGCCGTGGGCACCGCCCGCGTCTCGCTCGAACAGATGTTCTCGAAGATCAAGGAAGGCCAGGCCAAGGAACTGCCCGTCGTCATCAAGGCCGACGTGCAGGGTTCGCTCGAAGCGATCGTCGGTTCGCTCACCAAGATGGGCAACGACGAAGTGCAGGTCCGCATCCTGCACGACGCCGTCGGCGGCATCACCGAGTCCGACGTGACCCTGGCCAAGGCGTCCAACGCGCCCGTGATCGCCTTCAACGTCCGCGCCAACAAGCAGGCGCGCGAGATGGCCGATCACGAGGGTGTCGAGATCCGTTACTACTCGATCATCTATGATCTGGTGGACGACATCAGGGCCGCCCTCTCCGGCCTGCTGGCGCCCACGCTGAAGGAGACCTTCCTCGGCAATGCCTCGATCCGCGAAGTCTTCAACATCACCAAGACCGGCAAGGTCGCCGGCTGCCTGGTGACCGACGGCTTGGTGAAGCGCGGCGCCAAGGTCCGCCTGATCCGCGACAACGTGGTGATCCACGAAGGCACGCTCTCTTCGCTCCGTCGCTTCAAGGACGAAGTGAAGGAGGTCAAGGCGACCTACGAGTGCGGCATGGCCTTCGAGAACTACGAGAACATTCAGGTCGGCGACGTCATCGAGTGCTTCGAGATCGAGGAAGTGGCAAGGACGCTGTAATAGGCTCTCAGGCGCCGGGCGGCGGCATCCGCCGTCTCGGCTCGCTCCGCTGAAGCTTCGCGGGGCCTCAATGGCCCTCGAAGGGCGACAATACCGCGGCTCCCTCCCTCTGAGGGGGCCGCATCTTTCTGGAAAGGAAGCCCCATGCCCCCCCATCGCTCGCCCTCAGGCAGCAGGCATGGCCGTGACGACGCCGATCACCGGGCCGGCCGGCCGACCAGCCAGCGCCAGCTCCGCGTCGGCGAACTGCTGCGTCATCTGATCGCCGAACTGCTGCGCCGGGATACGATCCACGATCCCCATCTGCAGGGCGTCGCCATCACCATTTCCGAAGTCCGGCTCAGCCCGGACCTGAAGAACGCTACCGTCTTCGCCCTGCCGCTCTCCGGCAAGAACACGGCGGAAGTGATCGCGGCCCTGAACCACGCCGCCGCCTTCATCCGCGGCCAGGTTTCCAAGGGCACCGAACTGAAGTTCACGCCCAAGCTGACCTTCGTCGGCGACGAGAGCTTCGACGAGGCCGACCGCATCCGCGCCCTGCTGGAAACCCCGGTGGTGAAGCACGACCTCGAAGAAGCCGGCTGGGCCGACGACGACGAGGAATGAAGCCCTCGTCCCCTTTCATGTGCGCCGTCCCGGCCAAGGCCGGGATCTCTCGCCGCTGATGCTCCTTCGGAAGGTTCCGGACTTCCGCTGCGCTCCGTCCGGAACGACGAGACAGGCAATGCCCCCATGACCATCGACTCCGTCCGCGCCTTCATGGCCGAACACGCCCCCGACATCGCCATCGTCGAGACCGCCGGCTCCTCGGCCACGGTGCCGCTGGCCGCCGCCGCCCATGGCGTCGCCACCGGGCAGATCGCCAAGACCCTGTCGCTGCGCCTGGGCGAGGAAGTGGTGCTGGTCGTCGCCAGCGGCGATGCCCGGCTGGACAACAAGAAGTGCAAATCCGCCTTCGGGGTGAAGCCGCGGATGCTGGGGCTGGAGGAAGTCGCGGCCCTGACCGGCCATCCGGTCGGCGGCGTCTGCCCCTTCGGCTTGGCGCAGCCGCTGCGCATCCTGTGCGATGTCTCGCTCAAGGCTTACGACGTCGTAGTGCCGGCCGCCGGCTCGATCAACAGCGCCCTGTTCATCACCCCCGACCGCTTGGCCTCGATCACCGGGGCGGCCTGGGTCGACGTCTGCCAGGACCCGGCGGCTTGAAGCGCGACAAGCGCAAGGTCGACGGCTGGGTGGTGCTGGACAAGCCGCTCGGCATCACCTCGACCCAGGCGCTGGGCAAGATCCGCTATTATCTGAAGGCGGCCAAGGGCGGCCACGGCGGCACGCTCGATCCGCTGGCGACCGGCATCCTGCCGCTTGCCTTCGGCGAGGCGACCAAGGCCCTGCCCTTCGTGGTCGACGCCAGCAAATCCTATGAATTCACCGTCCGCTTCGGCCAGGAGACCACGACCCTTGACGCCGAGGGCGAGGTCGTCGCGACCAGCGATGTGCGCCCCGAGACGGCGGCGATCGAAGCCCTGCTGCCCCGTTTCCTCGGCACGATCGAGCAGGTACCGCCGGCCTTTTCCGCGATCAAGGTGGACGGCGAGAGGGCCTACGACCTGGCCCGGGCGGGCGAGACTGTCGAACTGGCCGCCCGCGCGATCGAAATTCACGGCCTCCTCCTGACGGCGCGCCCGGATGCGGATCACGCCGGTTTCGCCGTCGATTGCGGCAAGGGCACCTATGTCCGTTCGCTCGCCCGCGACATCGCCCGGGCGCTCGGCACCCTCGGCCATGTCGTCATGCTGCGCCGGACCCGGGTCGGCCCCTTCGGGCTCGACCGCGCGGTGACGATGGCGGGAGTCGAAAATCTTGTGGAAAAACACCCGGAATTGCTTCATACATCGCCCCCTGACGGCATTCTGCTGCCCGTCGTGACTGCGCTGGACGACATCCCGGCGCTAGCCGTGACGGCGGAAGAGGCCCTGGCCCTTCGACAGGGGCGGGCCATCGGAATGCCGGGCACCGTGCAGACGTGCGATCCGGATGCCGTTGTCCGCCTGATGGCGCCGACGGGTCTCGTCGCATTGGGAAGGCCAGCCAGCGACATGTTTGGTGGCCCGACCATCCGCCCGGTGCGTGTCTTCAACATGTGATCGAGGAAGGACCCTCCGATGTCGATTTCGCCCGAGCGCAAGACCGCGCTGGTTCAGGAATACGCCACCCACGAAGGTGACACCGGTTCGCCGGAAGTTCAGGTCGCCGTTCTGTCCGAACGGATTTCCAACCTGACCGAGCACTTCAAGACCCACAAGAAGGACAACCACTCGCGTCGTGGCCTTCTGATGCTGGTGTCGCAGCGCCGCCGCCTGCTGGACTATCTGAAGTCCCGCGACAACCAGCGCTACACCACCCTCATCACCCGCCTCGGCCTGCGCAAGTGAGCCTGCGGGCGGACGTCCGTCGCGTCGCTCCGCCCTTCGGCATTCAGGGGGCTCGGCAGGACACGCCCGCATCGTCGGGCGTGACCGTCGGGCCCCTTTCTCATTCCGGGGGGATACCCGGAACGCCCCGCGCGGAAGGTCCGGCGCGGTCATCGGGCAGGCGGCAGGGGCCGCAGGCCCAGGGTCCCGGCGCAAGGGCGCTCGCGACCCCGTAGGAAGGATAGAGAGATGTTCACCATTCACCGCAAGGAACTGACCTGGGGCGGCCGCAAGCTGGTTCTGGAAACCGGCCGGATCGCGCGTCAGGCCGACGGCGCCGTGTTCGTCCAGTATGGCGACACCACCGTGCTGGTCACCGCCGTCGCCGCCAAGTCCGTGAAGCCCGGGGTCGATTTCTTCCCGCTCACGGTGAACTACCAGGAGAAGGCCTATGCCGCGGGCAAGATCCCCGGCGGCTTCTTCAAGCGCGAAGGCCGTCCGACCGAGAAGGAGACCCTGGTCTCCCGCCTGATCGACCGCCCGATCCGCCCGCTCTTCGTCGACGGTTTCCGGAACGAGACCCAGGTCATCGCCACCGTGCTGTGCCACGACCTCGAGAATGATCCCGATATTCCGGCCCTGATCGGCGCCTCGGCGGCCCTGACGCTCTCGGGCGTGCCCTTCCTCGGCCCGATCGGCGCCGCCCGCGTCGGCTATATCAACGGCGAATACGTCCTCAATCCGCAGCTCGACGAACTGCCGACCTCGGACCTCGACCTCGTGGTCGCCGGTACGGGCGACGCGGTGCTGATGGTCGAATCCGAAGCCAAGCAGCTCAGCGAAGAAGTCATGCTGGGCGCCGTGATGTTCGGCCACCGCGAGATGCAGCCGGTCATCCAGGCCATCATCGAACTGGCCGAAGCCGCCGCCAAGGAGCCCTGGGCGCTGCCGGAAGAGGCGGACGAGACCGCTCTCGTGGCCCGCCTGAAGGACGCGGTCGAGGCCGACCTCCGCGCCGCCTATGGCATCCGCCAGAAGCAGCAGCGCTACGACGCCGTCGGCGCCGCCAAGAAGAAGGCGATCGCGGCCCTGGAAGCCGAAGGCTTCGACACCGCCCGCGTGATCGAGCAGTTCAAGAACCTCGAATCCTTCGTCGTCCGCAACGACATCCTGGACAAGGGCACCCGCATCGACGGCCGTGACCTGGTCACCGTGCGCCCGATCGTGGCCGAGGTCGGCGTGCTGCCGCGCGCCCATGGTTCCGCCCTGTTCACCCGCGGCGAGACCCAGGCCCTGGTCGTGGCGACGCTCGGCACCGGCGACGACGAGCAGATGATCGATGCCCTCGAGGGCACCTATCACGAACACTTCATGCTGCATTACAACTTCCCGCCCTTCTCGGTCGGTGAGACGGGCCGCATGGGTGCCACCGGTCGCCGCGAGATCGGCCACGGCAAGCTGGCCTGGCGCGCCGTGCGCCCGGTCCTGCCCAGCAAGGAAGCCTTCCCCTATACGCTCCGCGTCGTCTCGGAAATCACCGAGTCGAACGGCTCGTCGTCGATGGCGACGGTGTGCGGCTCGTCCCTCGCCCTGATGGATGCCGCCGTGCCGCTGGCGACCCCGGTGGCGGGTATTGCGATGGGCCTGATCAAGGAAGGCGATCGCTTCGCCGTCCTCTCGGACATCCTGGGCGACGAGGATCACCTCGGCGACATGGACTTCAAGGTGGCCGGCTCCGAAACCGGCGTCACCTCGCTCCAGATGGACATCAAGATCACCGGCATCACCGAAGAGATCATGAAGGTGGCGCTGGGCCAGGCCAAGGCCGGCCGCATCCACATCCTGGGCGAGATGGCCAAGGCGCTGACCGGTGCCCGCACCGAAGTGAACGCCTTCGCGCCGCGCATCGAGACGATCACGATCCCCAAGGACAAGATCCGCGAAGTGATCGGCACCGGCGGCAAGGTGATCCGCGAGATCGTGGAAAAGACCGGCGCCAAGATCGACATCCAGGACGACGGCACCATCAAGGTCGCGGCCTCCGACGCCAGTGCGATCGAAGCCGCGATCAAGTGGATCAACGGCATCGTCGCCGAAGCCAAGGTTGGCGAAGTCTATGACGGCAAGGTCGTCAAGGTCGTCGATTTCGGCGCCTTCGTGAACTTCATCGGCTCGAAGGACGGCCTCGTCCACATCTCGGAACTGGCGCCCAAACGCGTCGCCAAGGTGACCGACGTGGTCAACGAGGGCGACGCCGTGAAGGTGAAGGTCCTCGGCATCGACGAACGCGGCAAGATCCGCCTGTCGATGAAGGTCGTCGACCAGCAGACCGGCGCCGAGATCGTCCCCGAGAAGAACAAGTCCGAAGCCGATCAGCCCGTCTGATTGCGCCCGATCACTTTTCTGGAAAGGCGGCCCTCGCGGCCGCCTTTCTTTTGACTGGAACAACAACTATAAGTAGATTCCGTCCCGACTTATGCAGCGGTAGCGTCGATGAGCAGCAGTCTGTGGCGCAAGCTGGGCTTCGCCCTGCGTCAGGTGGCCAGCCTCGAAACCCTGGGCTGCGCGATCGCCTTTTGCGTGCCGGACATACTGATCTACGCCTTCATCGCGACTCCCAACGACCGTCTGCTCTGGAACGCCGGCACTCTCTCGCCCGAAATCGCCCATTGGCTGACGATCTCGCCGCTGGTCGCCGTGCCGGCCGTCGCCTTTCTGCTTTCGCGCTTGAATCGGCGCTGCTTCGCACGGCCGTTTCCGGTCGGGCTGGCGACGTCCGTTCTGCGTCTGATCAAGGCGAATATCCTGAGCGGCTGCACCCTGCTCGTCCTGACTGCCGTTCCGACCGCGCTGGCGATCGTCCTTCTCCGCCAGACCGGTTTCGATTCCCGGCTCGCGATGGCCGCCGTCATCTACGCTGCCGCCGCCGCGGCAGCCGTCCTGATCTTCCTTCACGTCTTCTATTACCATGAGATGGTCTATCAGGGCCGCGCAGGCTTCCATCGGGTCCGGTCCCTGTTGCGGGGCCACCGGCTGCAGCTGCTCTTGGCCATGCTCCTGTTGGCGGGCGCCGTCTTCGCCGTTGTCATCGCGCTGGGCGCCCTGTGGTACGGGCTGTTCCCCGAATGGCGATGGCTGCTCCCGGCGCTGTTGCAGGGACCTCTCCTGCTACCGGGCTTCGCCCTTATCAGCAGCTATTACTTCGACGCGCTGGCGGCCGAGGCCGCCGCCACCGGCAAACCCGTTTCTCGCCCGGGGACCTGATCGAGCCGCCCCAATGCCGATCCGCGGCCGCGCCGACGTGATCCGGAGCCGAGCTGAAATGAGCTTGCCGGCCCAGTCACCCCGATGTGTCGAGCGTGAAATGGCGGTGCAGGCGGAGGGGCCGGTGCACCCCCCGCGGGTCGCCGACGAACGGCAGGGCCAGGGTCGGGCGGGCCAGGACGGCGAGGTGCCAGCGCCTCTCGTCGATGAAATCGAAGCTGAGGCGCCCCGGGCCGTCGATCCGGGGGGCACGGAAGGTGCCGGTCACATAGGGCGCACCGATCCGCGCCCGGTCGAGCGGGCGAAGCCCGGCGTCGGTCAGGGTGATGGTCAGCATGTCTTCATAGGGCACGTCGTCCGTCATGAAGAAGAGCCAGCCCTGTATCGGGTCCTCGGCCTCGAGGACGACGGCGGCTTCCAGCACCACACCCTCGACGCGACCGGAATGGCCGTCCACGGCGATCGCAGACGAGCCCGCCGTGGCAGGTGCGACGCCGAGCTGCCGGTGATCGAGAAAACGCATCGCTCAAAAGACCATGGAAGCACCGAAAGCGGCCAGCGTGCCGCCCACGAAGGCGCCGATGGTGACACAGACCGGCGCCCCGGGGCCACAGGCGAGACCGGCCAGCGCCCCGGATGCCATGCTGCCGGCGATGCCGGCGCCGAGCACGGCGCCTTCGTGGCGGGCTGCCGCCGCCGGATCCTTCGCCGTCGCCACGGTGTAGACGGTGACCGCGATCGAGACCACCAGCAAGGCCCGGCCGGCCACCGAAAGCCCGCGCATCATGGCGGTGACGCGCGGATTGGACTTGCCCGCCGCCTCGACGATCGCGGCGAAGACGCGGTCGCGCTGGGCCGGCGACAGTCGGCCGAAATCGGCATCCGCGCCGAACAACTGCAGGGTCTTTCGGGCGATCAATTCGTTGAGACTGCGCCCCTGTGCCTTCAGTTGTTCCGCGAAGGCGCGGCCGACCGCGGTGCTGCGGCCGCGGATCGCATCCAGCGCCATATTGCGCAGCCGGTGCGCCCGATCCGCCGCCTCCGTCCAGGTCAGGCCACCCCGCTCGACCTCGAGGCGGGTCTGTTCGGAAAAGCCGCGGATCAGGCGGTCGTAGGTCGCGCGGGCAGCGCCGTCCAACGTCATGTGGGAAGCAGCGGCGGCGACATCGGCCCGCAGTATTTCGACCGTCCGATCGAATTCGCTACGAGCCGCGTTCTGGTCTGTGGTACCCGGGGCGACTGCCAGTGTCGACGCCATCGACCCTCCAAAAGCAATTATTGGTAATCAATTGATGAACAATACCATTGCAAGTGGCACACCGCAACGCTGCCCGACCCCCACCGGCCATTTCCTTTGTGCCCGCACAGACCGATTTGTATGATTGAGAGACACGAAGCCCATCTACCGGTGGCTGCCATGCGTGTCAGCAGCCTCGAGCTCGTAGCTTTCGCCCTGCGCCAAGCCTTCACCCTCGAAGGCATCGGCCTTGCCGTCGTTTCGGCTGTGCCGCCGCTGCTGACGCTGCATCTCCTGGAAGACGTGGCCGACCGCGTGCTGACGGGGCTCGGCGACACGCCGCAGCAGCATCTCGTTCTGCTGCAGACGCTTCTGTCTTTCCTGCTTCTGCCGCTCGTCGCCGCCCTCTATTCCCGCCTGAACAGGCGCCTGTTCGACCGCCCGCTGCCGGACGGTCTGTTGACGGCGACGGCGATGCTGATCAAGGCGCCGCTGATGGGCGGATTGATGTTGACCTGGGCGGTCGGCCTTCCGGCAGCCGTGGCCGCCGGTATCCTGAAACTGGCCGGTCTGCTCGACCTGACGACCGGCACCATCCTCGGCCTGGCGGCCGGCGGCACGGCGATCTGGCTGATCACCGATCACGGCTTCTATTTCCTCGAAACGCTGTACCGGCACCGCGCCCCCTTGGCCAGGGTACGCCGCATGACGCGGGGCAACCGGCTGCGCCTGTTCGGTGCGATCCTGCTGGTCACCCTTGCCTGGAGCCTCGTCGTTTTTGCCTTCGGGCTGCTGTGCCTCGCCGCCGAGGCTCCCCGAGCGACCTGCCTGCAGATCGGCCAAGCGATCTTCGGCCTCGTCCAGGCCCCGCTCTTTGCCGTCAGCAGTCGCATCTACTTCGAGGCGGAAGCGGCGCTCGCACTGCCGGTGCCGGATGCTTCGTGGTTGTGATCCGCCGCCATCCGGGTTAGCACGGGTTTCCTCGTTCGTTTACCGCCCGTGATCATGCCGCCCAACCTCCTCATCCTGATGTTTCAAAGCGCCTTTCGCGTCACTTTCGAGCGCGAGAGTCTGCGGCTGGCGGCATTGTTCGGGGTGGCGCCGGCACTGGCTGGCCTGGCGGGCAGCATGGTGGGCGCCCATGTCGCTGGGGCGACCGACGTCTGGATCATGGTCTGGGGCCTCGGCGGCGCCCTGGTCGGCGGGCTCACCATGGTGCCCTTCGCGGTGAGGGCAGCGGGCGATCTGCTGGCCCGTCTGCTGGACCGTGCCCCCATCGTGACGCCCGGCCGCGCCACTCTCCGCGCCTATCGCCTGTTGGGCGAGGCGGCGATCGTCATGTTCGGTTTCGGCCTGATCGTTTTCGCGGTCGGCCAGCTCCTGCCGGAGAACCAGGCTGCCCCCTATATCGGACTGGCGCTCGCCGTGATCGGCCTCTACTTGGCCCTGGGCATGACATTGCTGCCGCAGCTCGCCTTCTACGAGCCGCTGCCGGGCATCCGCCAGTCCTTCACCCTGATGAAAGGGGAACGACTCCGTGTCTTCCTGTTCATGCTGCTGGTCGCCCTGCCTTTCACCGCAGTGGCAGGCGTGCTGGACAATCTGGCCGGCGCCCAGCCCGATTCGTCGCCCCTGATCGCCCTCGCCGTCTCGCTGGTGGCGGGCTTCGTCAACGGCCTGTCGACCGGACCGCAATTGGTCGGCCTGACCCAGTTCTATTTCGCCAAGCTGGGCGAGGCGCCGCCCACGCTGCGCCTCCCGGAAGCCTGAACCCTACTGGTCCGGCTGGGCCCAGAAGCGGGCGACCTTCCAGGTCCCGCCGTCGCGCTTCAGCCAGACCTGCTCTGTCACCCTGGCGTCGGTGAAGTTTCCGTCGAACTGGACGTAGACATAGTCGCCCACCTGCCCCTGCAACTCGGTGAAGGGGAAAGTGGCGACCAGGCTGCGCCCGGTGAGGTCGCCGCCCCGCATGCTCTGCACCGTGTCGGCCCATTCGGTCGTATCGGGCGCGGGCGAGACCAGCAGCGCCTTGTTCACCGTGCCGTCGTCGAGGCCCTGGAACAGCTTGGTCGCGACGCCGACGGCGGCTTCCCGGTCGGCCGCCGAGAGCGGCTTGGCCGCGGCCTGGGTCTCGATGTCGGCGAGGACGTAGGAGCCGTCGCCGGTGTCGCGGAAGAACAACCCGTCGGCCACCGTGCCGCGCGACAGCCGGGTCTCGACCTGGACGTAGTAATAGGGTCCGCGCGACGCGGGCTGGAACGGCAATTCGGCCAGATGGACCACCGCGGTCACCACATGGTCGCCGCCCCCCGGGCCGAAGCGGGTCGCCCGATCGGCATAGAGGGCCAGGACCTGGGCCCGGTCCACCTTGTCCTTGGTGTCGGCGTCGAGCAGCTGGTCATAGACGGCGCCGCCGTTGCCCTGGTCGACGAAAGCGAAATAGCGCTGGAACACCGGCTGGATGTCATCCGGCAGATCGACCGCGGCCGCCGACGGTGAGGCCGGGGGCGGCGGCGGCGAGGCCGGTGCGACCGGCGGGGAGGCCGGCGGCGACGCGGGTGGTGATGCGGGCGGCGAGGCCGGTGGCGAGGCCGGTGGCGAAGTGGGCGTCGCCTGCGGCCCTTCGGCCACCACGGCGGGCGGCGTCGGGCCCGGGCCCACCGGCTTGTCCTCCAGCATGGGCAGGACGACGAAATAGGTCAGCGCACCGGCGGCCCCGGCCAGAGCGATCAGGCCACCCGCGACCAGGCCGGCATTGCCGCCCCCCTTCTTGCCTTCGCCCTTGGCCGCCGTGTCGGCGACCGGCGGCACCGGCTTTTCCACCGCGGGGCCGATTCGATAGTCGCCGCGGGGCGGCGGCGGGGGCGCCGGCGGCGAAACGGGAGGAGCGACCGGCGGCGCCGGCGGCGGTGCCGCGGGGGGCGAGGCTGGCGGCGATGCGGGAGGGGCCGGCGGCACCGTGGCCGCAGCGGGCGGCGTGGTGGCCTGGCCGCGCGGGGCGAAGACCGTCTGGTCCGCCTCGGGCGGGGCCTTCAGGGCGATGTTCAAGGTCGCCGCTACACCTTCGGCCAGGCGGTCGAGATATTGGGTGATGGGCGGCCGCCAGGCGTCGATCCATTGTTCCGACGAGACGAAGAGTTCGAGCGCGCGGGCCGGCGTGACCTCGCGGATGCGCACGGTGAAGACGTTCTTGCCCTTGGAGACCGAACGCTCGATCTCTTTCCGCACGAAGATCGACTTGTTGGAATTCTCGGACAGCAGGAAGACGATGGCGCCGGCGGCGTCCAACCCGTCGATGATCTGCTCGGCATAGTCGGCACCCGGGCGGATGTCTCGAGGCGCGATGAAACAGCGCACGCCCCGCTGCTCCAGATAGCTGGTGATCCGCTCGGCGAACTCCCGATCCTCGGATGCGTGACTGATGAAGATCGGCGCGCTCATGCCGTCTCGCCTCTTAACCTACCCTCGACGACGGGCAGTCTAGCGTGCACGAGCCGGCTTACCAGTGTCGAAGCGCACAGCACTCCGTGAATTTTTTTTCGGCGCAAAATGAAATTCTGCGGCGATTCGCCCCCCGAATTGATCTAGCCACCCTTTATTGATGATACCGATCCGCTATATGTAGGCATGGACAAAAGCGTCAAGGATCCGTCATGCGGGCGGGTTGACGCAGTACGACAGGAATTGGCAAGAGATGAAGGCGCTGAACGCGGTTCGTATCCAGGGTGTCGAGGTGCTGCCCCTGCTCGAGGGGGGCAAGGGCGTCTCGGCCACGAACGGCCAGTCGTCGGGCGCCTGGGCCGCTGCCGGCGGGATCGGCACCGTGTCGGCCGTGAATGCCGATTCCTATGATGCGAACGGCGACGTCATCCCGCAGATCTACCGCGGCAAGACCCGGCGCGAGCGGCACGAGGAACTGGTCGAATACGGCATCCACGGCGGCATCACCCAGGTCCAGCGCGCCCACGACGTCTCGGGCGGCAAGGGCCGGCTGCACATCAACGTGCTGTGGGAAATGGGCGGTGCCGAACGCGTGCTGAAGGGCGTGCTCGAAGGCGCCAAGGGCTTGGTGCACGGCGTCACCTGCGGTGCCGGCATGCCTTACCGCCTGGCCGAGATCGCGGCCGGCTTCGGCGTCAACTACTACCCGATCGTTTCTTCCGGCCGCGCCTTCCGGGCGCTGTGGAAGCGCGCCTATCACAAGTTTTCGAATTTCCTCGGCGGCGTCGTCTACGAGGATCCCTGGCTGGCCGGCGGCCACAACGGCCTGTCCAATTCCGAAGATCCGCTGACGCCGGAAGATCCCTATCCGCGCGTCGTCCAGCTCCGCCGCGACATGAACGAGGCGGGCCTCACCGACACGCCGGTGATCATGGCGGGCGGCGTCTGGTACCTGCGCGAATGGCAGCATTTCATCGACAACCCGGAAGTCGGGCCGGTGATCTTCCAGTTCGGCACCCGTCCCCTCCTGACCAAGGAGAGCCCGATCCCCGAGAGCTGGAAGCAGCGGCTGCTGAAGATCGCCAAGGGCGAGGTCGCGCTGCACCGCTTCTCGCCCACGGGCTTCTATTCCTCGGCCGTGCACAATCCCTTCCTGCGCGAGCTGGAAGAGCGTTCGGATCGCCAGATCGCCTATTCGAGCGAGCCGGTGGGCGACCACATGGCCGCCCTCGCCATCGGCGCCCGCGGCCGTCTCGTCTATGTCACCTCGCACGACAAGGAACGCGCGCAGGCCTGGATGGCGGCCGGCTTCACCGAAGCCATGCGCACGCCCGACCACACGCTGATCTTCGTGACGCCTGAAAAGGCGCACGAGATCCTGAAGGACCAGATCAACTGCATGGGCTGCCTGTCGGCCTGCAAATTCTCCAACTGGTCGCAGGGCGAGGAAGGCTCGACCGGCAAGAAGGCCGATCCGCGCAGCTTCTGCATTCAGAAGACGCTCCAGGATATCGCCCATGGCGGCGATCCCGAGCACAACCTGATGTTCGCCGGCCATTCGGCCTATCGTTTCGCCAGCGACCCCTTCTATTCCAACGGCTTCGTGCCGACCGTGCGCCAGCTCGTCGAGCGGCTGGTCACGGGCGATTGATCAGGGAGTAACGTCATGAGCAGGCCTGCCGGGCTCGAACGCCCCTTCCGCGACGCTCTCCAGCGGCTCAAGGCCGCCGGTCTGCGGCCGACCCGACAGCGCCTGGCCCTGACTCGCATCCTGTTCGAGGCAGGCCACCGCCACGTCACGGCCGAAACGCTGCACGCAGAGGCGAAGACCGCCGGCGTCGACGTCTCGCTCGCCACGATCTACAACACGCTGCACCAGTTCACCGGCGTCGGCCTGTTGCGCGAAGTGGTGATCGACACCGGCAAGGCCTATTTCGACACCAATACCGACGAGCACCACCACTTCTTCTATGAAGACTCGGGCAAGCTCTGCGACATTGCCGGCGGCGAGATCGCCATCGCCAACCTGCCGACAACGCCGCCGGGCATGGAAGTGGCCCGGGTCGACGTCGTCATCCGGCTCCGCGAGACGGCCGCCAGGGATCTTTGACGGCCTTCCGCAACGCACAAATTGTTATTATTCTTGTGTGACTTGTAACTGACATTCAATCAATTCCAATCTGTTGACGTGGACACCCGGCGAGCGCCATACTGTGCGCGGCCGGGTGTTCCGTTATCGGGGGGCGCCCGGCCCCAAAGGGGCCGGTCCCCACCGGGACTGACCCAGACCCGAAGCCCGCATCCGGGGAAGGAGTGACGCCATGTCGCTTGCTGGGACCAAGACTTGTGACAACCTGAAGGCCGCCTTCGCCGGCGAGAGCCAGGCGAACCGCCGCTATCTCTATTTCGCGCAGAAGGCCGACGTCGAAGGTTACAACGACGTCGCCGCGGTGTTCCGCTCGACCGCCGAGGGTGAGACCGGCCACGCCCATGGCCACCTCGAAATTCCTCGAGGAAGTGGGCGACCCCGCGACGGGCGAGCCGATCGGCCCGACCGACGCCAACCTGAAGGCCGCCATCGCCGGCGAAACCCACGAATACACCGACATGTATCCGGGCATGGCCAAGACGGCGCGCGAGGAAGGCTTCGACGAGATCGCCGACTGGTTCGAGACCCTGGCCAAGGCCGAGAAGTCGCACGCCGGCCGCTTCCAGAAGGCGCTGGACACGCTCGACTGAGGCTTTCGACGGGCTCGGCCTGCCCGGCCGGGCCCGCGTAATGCCGGGGGTGGCCGCCACCCCCGACTGCGCATCCGTTTCGGCAATGGGGGGACGGCATGAGGGAAGGTTCGCTCGGGGCGCCGACGCGCCATCCGCTGGCGTGGAACGACCCGGATTTCTATGACGAGGCCAAGCTCGACGCCGAGATCCGCCGCGTCTTCGACATCTGCCACGGCTGCCGCCGTTGCTTCAACCTATGCGACTCCTTCCCCCGCCTGTTCGATCTCGCCGATTCCTCTGAAGACGGCGAACTGCACGGGGTGAAGTCCGAAGCCTTCAAGCCGGTGGTGGATGCCTGCACCCTGTGCGACCTCTGCTTCATGACCAAATGCCCCTATGTGCCGCCGCATGAATTCAACCTGGACTTCCCGCATCTGATGCTGCGCTACCGCGCCGTCGAACATGCCAAGGGCAAGACGCCCTTCGTCCAGAAGCAGCTCGCCAAGACCGACCGCAACGGCAAGCTGGCCGGCGTGATGCCCGGCGTCGCCAATTGGGCGAGCAGCACGGAAAACCACTTCACCCGCAACCTGATGGAAAAGGCGGCCGGGATCGATGCCCATGCCGTGCTGCCCAAGTTCTGCGGCGACACGCTGAAGCGCCAGGCCGCCAAGACCCCGGCCGAGCCGAACCGCGACGCCCCCGCCTTCGGCCGCAAGGCGGTGATCTATGCGACCTGCTTCGCCAATTACAATGCGCCCGAGATCGGCATGGCGGCGCGCGCCGTTCTGGCCAAGAACGGCGTTTCGACCGAGGTGGTCTATCCCAAGTGCTGCGGCATGCCGATGCTGGAACACGGCAATCTCGAAGGCGTCGCCGCCAACGCCAAGGCGATCACGGCCGAACTTCTGCCCTGGGTCGACAAGGGTTACGACGTGATCGCCCTGGTGCCGTCCTGCGCGCTGATGATGAAATTCGAATGGGCGCTGCTGCTGCCCGGTGATGCCGAGATCAAGCGCCTCGCCAAGGCGGTCTACGACATTCCGGAATATGTCGTCGACATCGCCAAGAAGGAGGGGCTGGCGCCCGGCCTCGCCCCCCTCGAAGGCGGCATCGCGGTCCATATCGCCTGCCACGCCCGGGCGCAGAACATGGGCCAGAAGGCGGCCGAGATGCTGAAGCTGATCCCCGGCCAGGACCTCCAGGTGATCGAGCGCTGCTCGGGCCACGGCGGCTCCTGGGGCGTCTTGAAGGAATTCCACGAGGTCGCCCTCAAGGTCGGCAAGCCGGTGGCGCGCACGGCTGCCAAATCGGGCAAGGCCCATGTCGCCTCGGAATGCCCGCTCGCGGGCGCCCATATCATCGAGGGGATGAAGGCGCTCGGCCCCGCGGAAGCGGAAAAGGCGCCGGCCAAGGCGCCCCATCCGATCGAGCTTTTCGCCCGCGCCTACGGGCTCTGAACGAGGAAAATGCCATGCCCAAGGCGGCCCGGCTGATCACCGCCGACGACATCTTGCCCCTCGCCACCTATGCCGCCGAGCGGAAGGCGCGGCGGGCCGCCATCGTCGAGCTGAAGCGCCGGCGCCGGCTCGCGGTCGGCCCCTATGCCACCCTGCATTTCGAGTGTTTCGAGACCATGTGGATGCAGGTCCAGGAAATGCTCTACATCGAGAAGGGCGGCGACGCGCAACTGGCCGACGAGCTGGCGGCCTACAACCCGATGATCCCCAAGGGGGCCGAACTCACCTGTACCCTGATGTTCGAGATCGAGGACGAATTCCGCCGCGCCCGCATCCTGTCGCGCCTCGGCGGCATCGAGGACAGCCTGGTGATCCGGCTCGGGCCGATCACCGTGCGCGCGGTGCCCGAAGGCGACGTCGAGCGGACCAAGGCCGACGGCAAGACTTCCGCCGTCCATTTCCTGCATTTCCCCTTCACGCCCGAAGCGATCGCCGCCTTCAAGTCCCCCGTAGTCGAAGCCCTGATCGCCTTCGAGCACCCGGACTACGGCCACCTCGCCGTGATCCCCCCCGTCACCCGCGCCGCCCTGGCCGAGGATTTCGCGGGGTGACCAAGGGCACCACGACCGACGATGCCGGCGGGCCCGAATCACAGCGTCCGGCAAACGACGAGTCGAGGCTGAAGGCCCTGCGCGACGCCCTGCTCGAAGGCGAAGAGAGCGGCCCACCACGAGCGCTCGACATCGCGACGTTTCTGGCCGAACGACGGACCGAGAGTATCCATCCGGTGAGGACCGCGGGTTTCTCGGTCCATGATGAGGATCGCGTAGCGCGGTGATAATTCTATACGTCGAAGGCGGCGCGAGTTGCAGCCGCGGCGGCTCGGCGAAATCCCTCCTCTGACGAATTGATCTCGTCCCATTCAATCTGCGTCAGTATAACGAGGGTCGTTTCTATATGCCCCTGAAGTTCTAATAGAACCTTCTCTACGGCTTCGTGGATTGCGTTTTCATAATTTTCATTGTCTGGCCACTGAACGCGACTGATAAAGGCGTAAGGTCTAGGCGATTCGAACTGTAACGTCAGACCACCATGCATGAACATAGGACCAATGTGTCGTAAGTAGCCAAAACTGATCTTGACTTGCCCTGGGCCTTTTCGGTTGGTCATGCTCCCTCCTATCCACATGCCCTCGGTACCCAGTAGATGAATCTGGCGACGCTTGGCCATGACGGTGTTGGGCTACCGCAGTTTCGTTTAGCCTTCGCCATTTCCACGGCAGAAGCCCATTCTGTCAGCTCGCAGAATTTGCCTCAGCTATGGCTCCGGCACGCGGCCATTCAGTCCTCCCGGGTCAGGGCCATGATCTGATCGGTGGTCAGCCCGACGTCGCCCCTGCCCTTCAACCGCTCGATCAGGCGGGCGCCACGGGTGTCGGCGCGCCGTCCCGCGGCCTGCACGATGCGGACCGAGGTGCCGTCGAATTCGAAGGCGACTTCGGTATGGGGCAGCAAGCCCGCCTTCTCCCGGATTTCGACCGGGATGGTCACCTGTCCCTTGGCGGTGATGCGCATGGCGACCTCCGAATTCTCACGTCCCAAAGTAAGAATTCGCCGCCACCCCGGCAAGCCCTCAGCCCCCGCGGAGCCGGCCGAGCAGGCGGCCGGCGAGGGGCAGGGCACGGCTGCGGAAATGGCGTTTGGGGTCGTGTTCGCGCTCGGTCAGGAGATCGTCGAGGCCGGCCTCGACCGCTTCCTCGACCTCACGGCGAAGCGTCCAGGCATTGTCGTCGGTCACCTGGCCGTGGAAACGGGCGGTGTCGATCGCGGGGGCGAAGCGGAAATAATAGCGCTCGGGCCTGGGCAGGGCGGTGAGCCCGAGGCCGCGGTAGAGGCCCATGTAATCGGTCTTCAGCTTGAGACGCCTGGCCAGGGCTTCGGCGCCCGGGATCTTCATCAGGTCGTCGGACCCGGCCAGGATCGAATAGCTGTCGTCGGCGCCGACCGAGGCGAAGGGGATGACCGGGCAGCCGGCCTCGATGGCGAGGCGGGCGAAGCCGAGGCGCTGTTTCCAGCGCAGGCGATAGCGCTCGCCCCGGCGCTTGAACACTTCACCGGCCCCGCCGGGGAAGACCACGACATGGGCACCAGCCGCGATCAGGCCGCGGAAACCGTCCGGCGTGCCCTCGACGGCACCGGCGGCGGCGAAGATGTCGCGCCAGGCCGGCACCTTGAAATGGACATGGTCGGCCAGGCCGCGCGGCCAGATGCCGAGCCTTTCCTTGAGGCCGAAGACCATGACAGAGGCATCGAGCGTGCCCATCAGCCCGTGGTTGCCGACCAGCAGCGCCGGCCCCTGCAAGGGGATGTTCTCCAGCCCCTGGAAGACCGGATCGGTCAGCGCCGTCCAGAGATCGACCACCGGCCCGATCAGCTTGCGCAGCCTGGCGAAATCCGCCTCCGTATAGGGCTTCACCGGGGGGCGCGCGGCATCGGTCATGGGCGAGGGGTCCTATCCCCCGCTGCACACCGGGCAGGCAGGGTCGCGATGGAGACGGAGGGTCCGGAAACGCGCACTCAACGCATCATAGAGGACCAGCCGTCCGGCCAGCCCGTCACCGATGCCAAGCAACTCCTTCAACGCCTCGACCGCCATCAGGCTGCCGACCACGCCGGTAACCGCACCGAGAATGCCCTGGGCGGCGCAATTGGCCGCCGCCTGGGTGCCCTCGGGCACGAAGCAGTGGTAACAGGGATGGTCACCGGGCAAATGGCCCTTGAAGGTGGCGACCTGCCCTTCGAACTGCGCAACGGCACCGGATACCAGCGGCTTGCCCGCGGCCACGCAGGCGCGGTTCACCGCATGGCGCGTGGCGAAATTGTCGGTGCCGTCCAATATCAGGTCGTAGTTGTCCACCATTGCCCGGGCCGACGCATCCTCCAAATGCAGGGCATGGGCCTCGACCCTGATGCCGGGATCGAGCCGCGCCAGCGCTTCCCGGGCCGCCTCGACCTTGGGCCGGCCCACGTCTTCGGTCCGGTAGAGCACCTGGCGCTGGAGATTGGAGAGCGCGACCGTATCGGCATCGACGATCCCGAGGGTGCCGACCCCGGCCGCCGCGAGATAGAGCGCCACCGGCGCGCCGAGCCCGCCGGCCCCGACGATCAGCACGCGCGAGGCGAGCAGCCGCGCCTGCCCCGCCCCGCCTACTTCGCGCAGGATCAGGTGGCGGGCGTAACGGTCGAGCTGGTCGTCGGTCAGCATGCGTGGCACCTCCGGTCGGACGCCGAAGATGCCCCCGCTTCGCCGCCGTGAAAAGCGTCAGGCGGCGAGTGCCGTGCCATAGGCATCCATGGCCAGGATGCCATAGGTATAGGACTGGTGCTGGAGCAGCACCGCCTCCCCCGGCTCGGCGGCGCCCAGCACGGTGAAGAGGGGCAGGAAATGCTCCTCCGTCGGGTGGTTCTGGGGGCCGTAGGGCGCCTTGGCGCGGTAGTCGAGCAGGCTCTCGATGTCGCCCGCGGCGATCTTCTCGTGCACCCAGTCGGCGAAGGCCTTCACCCAGGGCTTGACCGGCTGTTCCTGCACCGGGCTCCGGAACTCGTAGAGATTATGGGTGAGCGAGCCTGAGCCGATGATCAGCACGCCCTCGTCGCGCAAGGGCCGCAGTGCCTGGCCGAGGGCGAGGGCGCCCTTCGGCCCGTCCGGAGTCTGGACCGAGAGCTGGGTCACCGGCACGTCGGCCGCCGGATAGGCCAGCTTCAGCGGCACCCAGGCGCCGTGGTCGAGGCCACGGGCAGGGTCGATCGTGGCGCCGGGCACCAGTTCCGCCACCCGGGCAGCGAGATCCGGGGCGCCCGGGGCTGGATATTGCATCTCGTAGAGGGCGCGGGGGAAACCGCCGAAATCATGGATGGTGCGCGGCTTTTCGACCGAAGAGACGCGGGGCGTCGCCGCTTCCCAATGGGCGGAGACCACCAGGATCGCCTTCGGGCGCGGCAGATGGCCGGCGAGGCCGGTCAGGAAGCGATGCGCCGGGCCATCGTCCAGCGCCAGCATGGGCGAACCGTGACCGACGAAAAGCACAGGCATGCGAGACATGATCCGATCCTCGAGGGGCCCCCGCGACCACCGCGGGGGCCTTTCAGCTTAGAGGGAGGCGAGCCGGCCGGGCAACTTCCGGCCGAGGGCGAAGGCGCCCGGGCCGATCAAGGCGGAGGCGACCAGCAGCACCGTCCAGACCACCGGGAATTCCCAGCCGCCGCCGGTGCCCGAGAAGAGCCAGCCGTTGCCGACATGCTGCAGCGTGGCGCCGATCAGGATGGGCAGCATGGCGATGGCGGCGAGGCGGGGCAGCACGCCGAAGATCAGGCCGAGGCCGCCCGCGATCTCGCCGATGATCACCAGATAGGCGAAGAAGCCGGGGTAGCCGATCGATTCGAAATAGCCCGCGGTGCCGGCGAAGCCGAAGGTCAGCGCCTTCAGGATGAAGCCGTGGGAGAAGGACAGCACGCCGAGGGTAACCCGCAGGATGAAGGCGCCGAGGGCGGCCGAGCCCACCTGTTCGGACGCGGCCGGAACGGCCAGGGAGGATTGAACGCTCATGATGGAAACTCCGTGAGGGATGATCCCTTCGCGTCCTCAAGATGCGTCCGGCTCGCACATTCTTGAAGTTGATATTTCTGAAATGCATTATTCACGATTATGATATTCCAGCAACTCGACCTCAATCTCCTCCGCCTGTTCGAGGCGGTGATGCAGTCCGGCAGCGTCACCCGCGCCGCTTCCCAGCTGGGCCTGACCCAGTCGGCCGCCTCCAACGGCTTGGCGCGGCTCCGTGATGTGCTGGGCGATCCCCTGTTCCTGCGCCGGCCGGGCGGTGTCGAACCCACGGCACGGGCGCGCGAATTGGCCGGCCCGGTCTCCGAAGCCCTGGCCGGGCTCCGTGCCGTGCTGGACGGCAGGGGCGATTTCGACCCCAAGGCGGCGACGGGCGAAGTGGTGATCGGCACTTCCGACCATGCCGAGCTGGTGCTCGGCCCTTGTCTCGCCGCCTTCTTCGAGGCGGAGGCGCCGGGCCTCGCCCTCACCTTCCGCCATTGCGACCGCTCCGATGCGCTGGATCTGGTCGATGCCGGCAAGGTGGAACTGGCCATGGGCGTGCTGCCGGAGCCGCCGGCCCGCATGGTGCGGCAATTCCTGCTGCGCGAGGGCTTCACCGTGCTGATGCGGGCGAGCCATCCGGCCGCGGCGGAGCCGGGCCTCGGCCTCGACTGCTACCTGCGCCATCGCCACCTGCTGGTCTCGGCGGTGGCGAGCCGGACCGGGGCGGTCGACCGCCTGCTGGCGGAGAAGGGCCTAGTCCGGCGCCTCGGCCCGGTCGCCTCCCACCATCTGGCGGCAGGCGCCATGCTGGCGGCGAGCGACCTCTTTCTGACCGTGCCGGACTCGGTCGGCCGCGTGCTCGCCGACGCCTTCCACCTGGTGGCACGGGCGGTCCCCCTCGACCTGCCAGCGGTGCGCCTGGCCGCGACCTGGGCCCGACGGAACGAGGAAGCGCCGCAGCACCGCTGGCTCCGCCATGCGCTGGCCCGGCTGGCGCAGCAGGTCCCCAAGGGATAGGATCCGCCGCCATGACCGAAACCACCCTGACCCAATTGGGCCATGCCGCCACAATACCGGAGAGCCCCGAGGCCGCGGTGCTGGAGCGGATCCCCAATCCGCACCCCGACACCCATTACCTGGTGCGCTTCGTCTGCCCGGAATTCACCTCGCTCTGCCCGGTGACCGGCCAGCCGGATTTCGCCCATCTGGTGCTCGACTTCGTGCCCGACCAATATCTGGTCGAGAGCAAGTCGTTGAAGCTCTTCTTCGGTTCCTTCCGCAATCACGGCGCCTTCCACGAGGATTGCACGGTCGCCATCGGCAAGCGGCTGGTCGACCTGCTGGCGCCGGTGTGGCTGCGGATCGGCGGCTATTGGTACCCGCGCGGCGGCATTCCGATCGACGTCTTCTATGCGACCGGGGCGCCGCCGGCCGGCCTCTGGCTGCCCGACCAGGGCGTGGCCCCCTACCGCGGCCGGGGCTGACATGCCCCGCCCCGCCGAACGCGCCGCCCCCTCGGCCGACGAGATCGAAGCTCGCGTCCTCTACAAGGACAGCCTGATCCTGGTGATCGACAAGCCGGCCGGCCTGCCCGTGCACCAAGGTCCCGGCGGCGGCCCGAACCTGGAGCAATCCTTCGTCCACCTCCGCTACGGCCTGCCGCGGGCGCCGGCCCTGGCCCATCGGCTGGACCGCGACACCACGGGCTGCCTCGTGCTGGGCCGCCACCCCAAGGCGCTGGCCAAGCTCGGCAAGATCTTCGCGGGCGGCCGGGCGGAGAAAGTCTATTGGGCCATCGTCCACGGCCGCCCGCCGGCCGAGGAAGGCCGGATCGATCTGCCGCTCGCCAAGCTGACGCCGAAGCGCGGCTGGCGCATGGCGGTGACACCCGACGGCCAGCCGGCGGTGACCGACTACAAGCTGATGGGCAGCAGCGCCGACGGCACGATCTCCTGGATCGAGTTCCGCCCGCACACCGGGCGCACCCACCAGATCCGCGTCCATGCCGCCGAGATCGGCTGCCCGCTGGTGGGCGAGCCGATCTATGGCCGGCCGGAAGGGGCGGAGCCGCCGGACGAGCCCCTGCACCTGCTCGCCCGCCAGATCACCCTGCCCCTCTATCCCAGCCGCGAGGCGGTCGAGGTGACGGCGCCGCCGCCCGAACACATGCTGGAAGCCCTGAAGGCCTGCGGCTACCGCGGCTGATCGGCGCCGGAGAGCAGGGCGGCCGCGCCGCCCACCCCGGCCCGGAAGGCGTCGTCGAAAGAAACCCCGGCGAGAGACCAGGGCGCAGCCTTGGAATCCGCCAGGGTCCAGGTGGCGCGCCAGCCGAGTGCCGCATCGTCCCAGTCGAGCGTGCCGGTCAGCAGCGCGTCGGCCCCGAGCTTTGCGGCCAGATCCGCCGGCAGGGGCGCCGCCGGATCGAGGCCGAGGCTCACGAGCGCAGCCTGTTCGGGCAGCGCCAGGGGCATGGCGAAGCGCCGCCCGGCATCGTCCAGCGCATCGACCTGGGCCCCCTTGGTGACACCCGGGATCCCGCGGGCGACGATCCAGGCCTGGCCGTCGCGCTTGCTCACGACGACGACACCCAGCACCGGCCGGTCCGCCCCCCAGGGCTTCAGGCCGAGTGCGGCCAGCATGTCCACCACGGTGCCGGCGCGGAAGGTGACGCGAAGGTAATAGGGCCGGTCCCGCGTGCCCTGCTCGTCGCCCACCGGCAGGTCCTTCATACGGTCTTCGTAGGCGATCGATTCGACCGCACCGGCCGCCGCCGGCAGCAGGCCGGCGAGGCGCGGATCATCCGCGAGGCCCGGGCGGGCCGCCACCTTGACCAAGACTTCGGTCAGGCAGATGCCGAGACCGCGGTTCCGTTCCGCCTCGCCCTGGCCGGTCACCGTGGTCTCGCAGCGGGTCAGCCCGTCCATCATCCGGGCCGTTGCCGGTGCCAACGGAACAACGAGGCCGAGGAGGAGCAAGATCGGTACGTGCGGCTTCATGATTCGAGGCATAGCATGAACCCGAAAAAGGGGGAGAAACGGCCGGCGCTGAAACAGATTTGTCACGGTAACGGGGTAGGAATCTGCTTGGCGCCGCGACGTAATGCGCTACGGTTTCTCCGGGCTTTTCGGGCGAAACCGGGCCTTTGATTCGCGGCTCGGGAGGACAAGAGTAGTCAAGAATGCGGAAAAAGCCCGCCTTGCGCCAATATGCTGCCCTGCCCATCGACCTCAGGTCGGGCGAGATGCGGATCATCCTGGTCACGTCCCGTACCACAGGGCGCTGGATCGTGCCCAAGGGGCGGCCGGAGCGCGGCCTTCCGGGTCACGAGGTGGCGCGTCGCGAGGCGTGGGAGGAAGCAGGCCTTCTGGGCACCTGCGCGCACAAGGCGCTGGGCCGCTTCGAGAGCGTGAAGGGCCAGGGACCGGGCAACGTCAGTCCGGCCACGGTTCTGGTCTATCCCTTCCGGGTCGAGGGCCAGCTCGAGGAATTCCCTGAAAAGGGCCAGCGGGAAATGCATTTTGCGAGCTTCCTGGACGCCCTGATGCTGCTCTCGGACGGCGGCTTGATCTCGCTCCTGCTCAAGAACGAGCACCGTCTTATCGATCTTCTGCCGCCACCGAGCCCGCCCGCCGGCTGAACCGCCGGGCGCGCCCTCGGCCAGCCTCCGTCAACCCGCCTTGGCGAAACAGCCGAGGGGGGCGACGCCGTTCACCAGGATGCGCACCAGTTCGGCCTGGCGGGTCACCCCGGTCTTGGCGAACATCGAGCGCAGATGGGCGCGCGCGGTGTTGTAGCGGATGTTCAACTCGGCCGCCGCCTCGTCCAGGCTCTCCCCCTTGGCGAGCTGGGTCGCCAGGGCCGATTCGGCCTGGGTGAAACCGAAGAGCTGTTTCAGGATCGTGGGATCGGCCCGGACGCCGCTCTCGGGATCGCGGATGAAGAGGGTGACCCCGGTACGCGAACGGTCGCCCATCTTGTTGCCGAGACGGATTGCATTGACCACGACGCCGAGATCGCGCGCACCCGATGCGCGGCTGATCGAGAGCGCCTGGGCCGGCGGGCGGCCCTCGCCGTCGGCGATCGCCTGGGCATCGACGAGCGCCGCGCGGATCATGGTCTGGAGCTGGCGGTCGTCCTGCGCCGAAACGGCGCGGATCTGGCCGTTGACCAGGGTCAGGCCGTCGCGCTGCTTCATCAGGTTGCCGGCGATTTCGTTCATCACCAGGATCTTGCCGTTCTCGTCGATGACGAGGCCGCCGACCGCCATGCGGTCCATGGCATCGGCATAGATCTGGTTCACCACCTCGTTCTGCGCGATGCGGGTGCGGATTTCCAGTGCGCGGGCGAAATGGGGGGCGATCAGCGAAATCAGATGCGCCTCTTCCTTCACGAAGGGATCGGCGTCGGTCGCCCGCATGATGCGGATGAAACAGTCGAGATTGTCGAGGCTGCAGACCCAGGCGCCCATGTAATGGTTGATGCCGCCGATCTCCAGCAACTCGTTGAACTTGCCGAATTCGGCCCGGTTCAGCGACAGCCAGTCGTTGATCGTATAGACCTCGCCCAGGCGGGTCTCCACATTGGGCCGGTACTTCTGGTATTCGGTCTCGTATTGCAGGAACTGGTCGAAGGCGATCGGGCCTGCGTTGATCGTCGCTTCCTGGCGAAGCGCCGATTTGGTGACCAGCGACAGGGTGACGAAACGCGCCCCGAGGAATTCGCGGATCAGCTCCAGCGTCTCCTTCCAGGAAACATCTTCGAGCGAGCCCTGATAGATATGGCCGATCAGCAGGCTCAATTGCTCCTGCGACAGACCCCGGGTGCTTTGGTCCAGCATGTCGAACCTCGTCAACATCGAACGCGATCGGGCGAAATGGCCGTCGGGCCATGACCACCCCCCGGCCGTTCGGCGACCGGGCCTTGCTTGCAACACCACCGAACGGAGACCTGCGCCCCCGTTCGAGACTTGAAGGTAGGATCGTGCCGGGCCCGATGTCCGGTGCGCCGTCATCCGTCGAGGTTAGCGGTGTCTGCCGCCAAAATATGGGATCGCCCCATCATTGGCGGGCGGGCCACCGAAGTGCCTCGTGCTCCCTCCGTCTCGCCTCGTCGATCCTCCATTTGGAGGTCGCCGATCGCTTTGTTTGTCGTTCAATGTAGCAGTGCCGAGGAGTGCGAACAATTCTACGAACTACCCGTTTCGGGGGAGACCCTGAGACGTGGTGGAAAATTACTGCACTCCGGATGAAAACATCAGGGGGAAGAGATGGCGGCGATCGAGGCGAGGGGAAGCGTTGCGGAAGCCCGCCCGGTGCTCTGGTGGGCCGCGCTGGGCACGCTCTTCGTCGGTTTCCAGATCTATCTCTTCGCCGCCTGGGCGCTGTCGCCGGGCTTCGCGCCGGTCGATCCCGGGCCCGATCCGCTGCCCGAGTCGAGCCGGCTCGTGATGTGGGGCCTCGGCCTTTCCTTCGGGCTGGCGGCGCTGGCGGGCTTCGGCTGGATCGCGGCGACGGTGCTGCGCGGCCGGCCGCTCCACATCGTCCAGGTGCTCATGGTCGGCTGCGCCTTCTGCCTGTGGCAGGACCCGACCATCGACCTGCTGCGCCCCGTCGCCATGTACAACACCCATTATCCCAACCTGGGAAGCTGGGCCGAGCATATTCCCTGGTGGTTCAGCCCGAACGGCGCGCGCAACGCCCAGCCGCTGATCTTCCAGTCCGCCCTCTATCCGGTCATGGTGCCCATCTGGGTGCTCACCGCTCTCGCCGTGATGGCGGGGATGCGGCACCTGTTCCCCCGCCTGTCCGGTCCCTTCCTGGTGATCGCGGCGCTGGCCGCCATCACCATCGGCCAGACCGGGGCCGAGGTCGCCATGGTGCGGGGCGAAATCTTCGCCTATGGCGGCGTGATCCGCGCGGGCTCCGTCTTCGCCGGCACGCGCTGGCAGTTCCCGGTCTATGGCGCCTTCCTGTGGGCGGTCGGCACGGTCGCCATGGCCTGTCTCCTGTTCTGGCGCGATCCGGACGGGCGCACGATGGTCGAGCGTGGGCTCGATCGCCTCGGTCTCGGGGTGCAGGCGGGCAACCTGCTCCGCTGCCTCGCCTTCGCGGGCGCCGCCAACCTGGCCATCCTCGCCTATTACCTGCCGTTCCAGATGATCTCGCTCTATTCCGATCCCTGGCCGGAGGGCTTTCCGAGCTATTTCATGAACGGCGTCTGCGGCCCCGGCACAGGCTATGCCTGCCCGGATCCCGTGCTACCGGTGCCGAGCAGACATACACCGCCCGGGACGACCGGCTGAAGCCGGTCGCCCCCGTTCCTCTCGGGCCTCAGGCGCCGGCGGGCCACCTCCGTGGCCTTGGGCTCGCGCCAAGGGTGGCGCGGGCGCTCAATGCGCCTGAATTTCCCGGCGGTCTGGATTGCGTCGGCCTGACGCGCCTTTTCCATGGACGGCGGGGACGGCATGAGTAAACTCCGCCCGCCATGACGGAATACGCCGCCCGCGCCCTGCTGCCCGAAGGCTTGCACGACGAACTGCCCCCCGCCGCCGAACACGAAGCGGCGGTGGTCGGCCGTCTGCTCGCCGTCTTCTCCGCCCACGGCTATCAGCGGGTGAAGCCGCCCCTGATCGAATTCGAGGAAAGCCTGGCGAGCGGCCCCGGCGCCGCCCAAGGCACCGCGATGTTCCGCCTGATGGACCCGGCCAGCCAGCGCATAATGGCGCTCCGCGCCGACATGACGGTGCAGGTGGCGCGCATCGCCGCGACCCGGCTGCAGAAGGCGCCGCGGCCGCTCCGTCTCTCCTATGCCGGCCAGGTGCTCCGCGTGAAGGGCACGCAGCTCCGCCCCGAGCGGCAGTTTCCCCAGGCCGGCGTCGAACTGATCGGCGTCCGCTCGACCGCGGCCGATGCCGAAGCGGTGCTGCTGGCGATCGAATCGCTCGCCGCCTGCGGCCAGCCGCGGCCGGTTACCGTCGACCTGACCCTGCCCACCCTGGTGCCGGCGATCGCCGCCGCCCTCGGCCTCGATCCCGCGACCGCGGCAAATGCGCGCGACGCCCTCGACGGCAAGGACGTCGGCGAGCTGGACGCCATCCCCGGCGAAGCGGGCATTCTGTTCCGCGGCCTCCTCGAGGCCGCCGGTCCGGCCGACAAGGCGCTGGCGGCGCTCGCCCGTCTCGACCTGCCGCCGGCCGCCCGGGCCGAGGTCGACGAACTGGCCGCCCTGGTCGAGGCGATCCGCGCCGGCAGCACGGCGCCGACCCTGACCATCGATCCCGGCGAATACCGGGCGCATGAATATCACACCGGCTTCGGCTTCACCCTGTTCGCCGCCGGCGTCCGGGGCGAGCTCGGCCGCGGCGGGCGCTACGACATGGTCGGCCCCGACGGCGGCACCGAGGAAGCGGTCGGCTTCACCCTCTATGTCGATTCGCTGCTGCGCGCCCTGCCCCTGCCGGCGCGGCCGGACTTCGTCTTTCTGCCCTTCGGCACCGACCCCGCCGAAGGCGCGGCGCTCCGGGCCGAGGGCCTGCGCACCGTGGCCGGCCTGGCGCCGGTCGAAGACCCGAAGGCCGAGGCCAAGCGCCTCGGCTGCAGCCATCTCTACGCCGGCGGGACCGTCGTCCCCCTCGGCGCCTGATCCGTTGATCGAGGACTGAACTCATGGCCAATGTCGCAGTGGTCGGCGCCCAATGGGGCGACGAGGGCAAGGGCAAGATCGTCGACTGGCTCTCGGAGCGGGCCGATGTCGTGGTCCGCTTCCAGGGCGGCCACAATGCCGGTCACACGCTGGTGATCGGCAATATCACCTATAAGCTCTCGCTGCTGCCCTCGGGCATCGTCCGGCCGGGCAAGCTCTCGGTCATCGGCAACGGCGTGGTGGTCGACCCCTGGGCCCTGTTCGCCGAGATCGCCCGCCTGGAAGCCCAGGGCGTGAAGATCGGCCCGGACAATCTGATGGTGGCCGACAACGCCTGCCTGATCCTGCCCGTGCACAGCGAGCTGGACGGTTTCCGCGAGGACGCCAAGAAGGGCGGCAGCATCGGCACCACCCGCCGCGGCATCGGCCCCGCTTATGAGGACAAGGTGGGCCGCCGCGCCGTCCGCGTCTCCGACCTCGCCGACCCCGAGACCCTGTCCCGCCGGCTCGACGCGCTTTGCGCCCATCACGATGCGCTGCGCTCCGGCTTCGGCGCCCCGCCGGTCGACCGCGCCGACCTCGAGAAGAAACTGGCCGAGGTGGCACCCCGCCTGCTGCCCTTCGCCAAGCCGGTGTGGCTGACGCTGGACGAGCTGCGTTCGGCCGGCAAGCGCATCCTCTATGAAGGCGCCCAGGGCACGATGCTGGACATCGACCACGGCACCTATCCCTTCGTCACCTCGTCCAACACCGCCTCGGGCCAGGCCGCGGCCGGTTCGGGCGTCGGCCCCAGGGCGATCGGCTATGTCCTGGGCATCACCAAGGCCTATACCACCCGCGTCGGCGGCGGCCCCTTCCCGACCGAGCTGACCGACGAAATCGGCCGCCGGCTGGGCGAGCGCGGCCATGAATTCGGCACGGTGACCGGGCGCGCCCGGCGCTGCGGCTGGTTCGACGCCGTGATGGTGCGCCAGGCCTGCAAGGTCGGCGGCATCGACGGCATCGCGCTCACCAAGCTCGACGTGCTGGACGGCCTTTCCGAACTGAAGATCTGCGTCGGCTACAAGCTGCGCGGCGAAGTGATCCGCCACTTCCCCTCCTCGGCCGGCGACCAGGCTGCGGTCGAGCCGGTCTACGAGATCCTGGAAGGCTGGTCGGAGTCGACGCAAGGGGCGCGCCGCTGGGCCGACCTGCCGGCGACCGCGATCAAATATGTGAAGCGGATCGAGGAATTGATCGAAGCCCCGGTCGCCCTTCTGTCGACCAGCCCGGAACGCGACGACACCATCCTGGTGCACGACCCGTTCCGCGACTGACCTCAGTCGCGTTTGACGAGGCCCCTTCGCGACTGACCTCAGTCGCGTTTGATGAGGCCCCTTCGCGACTGACCTCAGTCGCGTTTGACGAGGCCATAGAGCAGGAGCTGGAGGTGGGCCGCCTTCAGCTTCGAAACCTCGGGCACCGGCACGCCGATCTGCGCCATGATGATGGCCTGGAGCGAGGCCAGGATCGGCGCCGCCAGGATGGCATCCGGGCTCGCCGCCAGGATCGCCGCCGCGTCCGGGCGGAATTCGCCGGTCGCCGCACCCCGGTCGATCACCGACAGGATCAGGTCGGCGCCGCGGTTCGACAATTCGCGGAAGAAGAATTGCGCCAGTTCCGGCACCCGTGACGCCTCGCCCACCATGAGGCGCAGGAATTCGCGCGACTTAGGATTGCCGACGAGATCGTCGTAAGCCCGGTCGACCAGGGTTTCGAGCAGGAAGCGGCCTGAGACGTCCTTGGCTTCCGCGATCATCTTCATGCCGTCGATCAGCGGCAGGAGATGGGCCAGGACCATGGCCTTGAACAGGTCTTCCTTGCCCGGGAAGTAGTGGTAGATCGTGCCCTTCGACACGCCGACCCGCCGCGCCACGTCCTCGAGCCTCGTCGCGGCATAGCCCTTTTCCGAAAATTCGGCGAAAGCCGCCTCGATGAACTGGCCCGGCCGCGCCGCCTTCTGGCGCTGGCGGATCCCGGGTTCGGCGCGTTCGGCCGCCGAGGTGTCGTTCAGGGTCATGGCATTTGCGATAGTCATGGCACTTTTTTTCATTGACCGACGAGTTAGTCAATATACATCTACAGCATTGTCCTGCTGACGCGAGTAACCACCATGGCCAGTCCGAGCCGACGACCGACCCTTCTGCGCCACGGCGCCGCCGCCCTTCTGTGCGGCCTGGCTGCTATGGGTCTCGCCGCCTGCGACCAGCCCAAGGCAGCCTCGCCGGCGGAACGGCCGGTCGCCGCCACGGTCACCACGGTCGCGGTCGAATCGCGTTCACTGACCCGCCAGGTGGTCGCCTCCGGCACCGTGAAGCCCTGGGAAGAGATCGTCATCGGCGCCGAATCCCAGGGCCTCGCCGTGGTCGAGGTGACGGTGGACGAGGGCGACACGGTGACCCAGGGTCAGGTCCTGCTGCGCCTGAACGATGCCGTGCTGAAGGCCCAGTTCGATCAGCAGACCGCCAATCTGACCGCCGCCAAGGCCGCCCTGGCCGAAGCCCAGGCCAATCTCGCCCGCGCCCAGGACCTCCAGGCCCATGGCAACGTCAGCCGGCAGAGCCTGGACGAGCGCCTGGCCGCGCAGCGCACCGCCTCCGCCCAGGTCGCGGTCGCCGAGGCGGCCCTGACCGAGATCAAGACCCGGCTCGACCAGGCGGTGGTGAAATCGCCGGTCGCGGGCATCGTCTCCAAGCGTTCGGTCAACCTCGGCCAGGTGGTCAGCGTGGGCAACGAGCTGTTCCGCGTGATCCGCGACGGCCGCCTGGAACTCAATGCCGAAGTGCCGGAAGTCTCCTTCGCCGGGCTGCACGACGGGCTCGCGGCCCTGGTCCGGGCCGAGGGCCTGGGCGAGCAGGTGCAGGCCAGCCTGCGCCGCCTGTCGCCCACGGTCGACGCGCGCACCCGCCTCGGCATCGCCTATGTCGCCCTGCCCGCCGATTCGGGCCTGAAGCCCGGCATGTTCGCCACCGCGGTGATCGCCCTCGACACCGCACCTGTCCTGGTGCTGCCCGAAGCCTCTGTGGTCTGGCGCGAAGGCCGGGAAGGCGCCTTCAAGGTCGATGCCCAGGGCATCGTCCATTTCACGCCCGTCACCACCGGGCTTCGCCGCGACGGCATGGTCGAGGTCAAGTCCGGCCTCGCCGCCGGTGACCTGGTGGCCTTCCGGGGTGCCGGCTTCCTGGCCGACGGCGACCATGTCGACGTGGTGGAGGCGAAGTCGTGAACGGTCTTTCCTCCTGGTCGATCCGCAACCCGGTCCCGGTCATCGTCCTCTTCCTGGTGCTGACCATCGCCGGTATCGCCGGCTTCATCGAACTGCGTATCAACAACACGCCGGATGTCGACATTCCGGTCGTCATCGTCACCGTGGCCTTGCCCGGCGCCGCGCCGAGCGAGCTGGAAACCCAGGTGACCCGCCTCGTCGAGGATTCGGTCGCCGGCCTCGGTGCGGTCAAGCACATCACCTCGACGGTGAGCGACGGCATTTCCTCGACCACCATCCAGTTCCAGTTGGGCGTCAACCTCGATCGCATGACCAACGACGTGCGCAATGCCGTCGCCGGGATTCGCGACCGCCTGCCGGCCAACGCCGAAGAACCGGTGGTGAAGCAGCTCGACGCCGCGGTCGGCATCCTGTTCACCTATGCGCTGCGCGCCCCGTCCATGACCACGATGGAACGCAGCTGGTTCATCGACAACGACATCGCCAAGGCGCTGCTGGCGGTCAAGGGCGTGTCCTCGGTCACGCGCGAAGGCGGCGTCGACCGCGAGATCCGCGTTCGCCTCGATCCCGAGCGGATGGCCGCCCTCGGCGTCTCGGCGGCGACCGTGTCGCAGCAGCTCCGCAGCATCAATACCAACCTGCCCGGCGGCCGTGCCACCATCGGCACCAGCGAGCAGGTGATCCGCACCGTCGGCGCCGCCACCTCGGTCGAGGCGCTGGCGGCGACCAGCATCAACCTGCCCGACGGCCGCACGGTGAAACTGTCCGACCTCGGCACGGTCGAGGATTCCTTCGCCGAGAGCCGCGCCCGCGCCCGCTTCAACGGCGAGGAAGTGGTGGGCTTCAGCGTCTCGCGCACCCGTGGCACCTCCGAGGTTCACGTCGCCGAAGCGATCCGCCAGGCGCTGAAGGATTTCGCCGCCCAGCATCCGGACATCGAATTCGAAGAGGTGATGTCGGCGGTCGACTTCGTCGTGGAGAGTTACGACGCCTCGGTCGAGGCGCTGGCGCTCGGCGCTTTGCTCGCCGTGCTCGTGGTCTGGTGGTTCCTGCGCGACGGTCGGGCCACCTTCATCGCCTCGATCGCCATGCCGCTGTCGTTGATCCCGACCTTCGCCGTCATGCTGGCCCTGAACCAGTCGATCAATATCGTCAGCCTGCTCGCCCTCTCGCTCACTGTCGGCATCCTGGTCGACGATGCGATCGTCGAGATCGAGAACATCGTCCGTCACATCTCGCAGGGCAAACACCCCTATCGGGCCGCCCTCGAAGCGGCGGACGAGATCGGCCTCGCCGTGGTGGCGACGACCGCGACCATCATCGCCGTCTTCATGCCGGTCGGCTTCATGCCCGGCGTGGTCGGCCAGTTCTTCCAGTCCTTCGCCATCGCCGCCTGCGTCTCGGTCGCCTTCTCACTCTTGGTCGCGCGCATGCTCACGCCCCTGATGGGCGCCTATATGCTGCGGGGCGAGGAGTCCCATCCGCACCGCGAACCGCGCTGGATGAAGCCCTATCTCCACTTCCTCCATTGGTGCCTCGACCATCGCCTGGTCGTCGTGGTCGCCGGCCTCGCCATTTTCGCGGGCTCGATCGGGCTGACCACGCTGCTGCCCAACGACTTCGTGCCGGTCAGCGACCGCGGCCGTTCGGTGATGTCGGTCGAACTGCCGCCCGGCTCCACCCTCGACGAGACCGATGCCGCCGTCCTGCAGCTGACCGAGACGATCCAGCACCGGCCCGAGGTCAAATCGATCTATGTCTCGGTCGGCACCAATACGGTACAGGGAGCGCCGGGCGGCGGCGGCTCCCTGCTCGGCGAAGTGCGCCGCGCCACGGTGACGGTGAACCTGGTCCCCCGCGGCGAGCGCAAGCTGAGCCAGCAAGAGTTCGAGAGCGAAGTGGGCGTGCTGCTCCGCCAGGTGCCGGGGGCGCGCGTCCGTTTCGGCGCCGACGGTTCCTCCGGCGCCAAGCTGCAGCTCGGCCTGGTCGGCGACGATCCGGTCGCGGTGAACGAGGCCGGCCGCCGGCTGGAGCGCGAGATGCGCTCGATCCCGGGCCTCACCAATGTCGCCTCGACCGCCAACCTGGAACGGCCCGAGATCCGCATCGTGCCGAAGCCCGACAAGGCGGCCGCCCTCGGCGTCTCGGCCGAGGTGCTGGCCACCGTGGCCCGCGTCGCCACCCTCGGCGACATCGACCAGGCCTTGCCCAAGTTCAACCTGCCGGACCGCCAGATCCCGATCCGCCTGATGCTGACCGAACAATCGCGCAGCGATCCCGAGACTTTCGCGGCGCTGCGCGTGCCGACCGCCGACGGCGGCTCGGTGCCGCTGTCCTCCGTGGCCGATGTCCAGTTCGGCACCGGCCCTGCGCAGATCTACCGCCTGGACCGCCACAGCTCGGTCGCCATCGAGGCGGAACTGATCGACCTGCCCCTCGGCGTCGCGGCGGAGCGGGTGCACCAGCTCCCGGCCATGAAGGACCTGCCGCCCGGCGTGCGCGAACTGCCGACGGGCGACATCGAGAACCTGGCCGAGCTGATGACCGGCTTCCTGGTCGCCCTGGTGACCGGTGTCTTCCTCATGTATGTCGTGCTGGTGCTGCTGTTCAAAGGCTTCACCTATCCGGCCACCATCCTGACCGCCCTGCCGCTCTCGATCGGCGGCGCCTTCGGCTTGCTGTTCATCACCCGTGAGGCGCTGTCGATGCCGGCGCTGATCGGACTCCTGATGCTGATGGGGATCGCAGCCAAGAATTCGATCCTGCTGGTCGAATATGTCCTGACCCAGCGCCGCACCGGCATGTCCCGGATCGAGGCCCTGATCGAAGCGGCCCACAAGCGCGCCCGGCCGATCGTCATGACCACCGTCGCCATGGGCGCCGGCATGGCCCCGATCGCCGCCGGCATCGGCGCCGACACCGAGTTCCGCGCGCCCATGGCGATCGCCGTGATCGGCGGGCTGATCACCTCGACCCTGCTGAGCCTGGTCTATGTCCCCGTGGTCTTCACCCTGGTCGACGACGTCCAGGCCTGGCTCAGCCGCCACTTCGGCCACGGCCTGGCCCAACGGAGCCGGGAGGCGGAGAGCTACCGCCCCAAGCCCGTCCACCCGGCCCCGGGGGAGTGAGCTCTCACTTCCCCCGGTAGGCGGGCGGGCGCTTCTCCTTGAAGGAGGCGACGCCTTCCGCGGCATCCTCGGTCGCGGCGAGGCGGGCGGTCACCACCGGGAAATCGGCGATCGCGGCGCGCGGGCCTTCCAGCAGGGCGAGGCGGGCGCTGGCGATGCTGGCCTGCACCGCGAGCGGTGCCTGGGCCGCGATTCGCCGGCAGATCGCCAGGGCGGCCTCGACCTCCTGGCCGGCCGGCACGATCTCCTGCACGAAGCCGTAGTCCTTGGCCGTGGCGGCATCGAAATCGTCGCCGGTCAGGATCAGTTTCATGGCATTGCCCCAGCCGGCGCGCTGCGCCATGCGGATGGTGGCCCCACCGTAAGCCATGATGCCGCGCTTCACCTCGAGCTGGGCGAAGCGGCTGTTGTCGGCTGCGACCGCGATGTCGGCCGCCAGGATCAGTTCGATGCCGATCGTGAAGCAGATGCCGGCGGTCGCCACCACCACGGGCTTCACCCGTGCCCTGCCGTTGAGGCCCAGGGGATCGACCAGATGGTCGGGGAACAGGGGCTCGCCCGTCTGCTGGAAGGCCGCCATCTTGGGCAGGTCCAGCCCGCCGGTGAAATGGCCGCCCGCGGCCTGCAGCAGGCCGACCCGGGCCTCGGCCGATTCGTCGAGCGCGCTATAGGCTTCGGCCAGTTCGAGCAGCATCTTCGGGGTGAAGCCGTTCCGCTTCTCCGCCCGGTCGATGCAGATCGAGAAAATGCCGCCGTCGAGCAATTCGGTGGTGATCTGGCCGTCTTCGTGACGCTGGCGCATGCCGGCTCTCCTCCTTATAGTGCCCGGCGATGGTCCACAGCGCCGCCGGCTTTGCAAGCACAGGCGAAGATTGACAGGACCGGACGGTCCCATTATGGTCCGCGCACACCTCGGCGCCCTACGGCGCCGCCTTCGTTTATGGCCGCAGGGCCGGGTTGGTTGTCATGAAGATTGTCAATTCGCTGAAGTCGCTGAAGACCCGTCACCGTGACTGCCGCGTGATCCGCCGCCGCGGCCGCGTCTACGTCATCAACAAGACCCAGCCGCGCTACAAGGCCCGCCAGGGCTGACGCCGGGGCGCGAAGCGGTCGTGCCTGCCGTCGTCTTCGACCTCGGCAAGGTTCTGATCGACTGGGATCCGCGCTATCTCTACCGCCGGCTGTTCGCCGACGAGGCGGCGATGGAGGAGTTTCTCTCCTCCGTCTGCACCATGGACTGGCACAGGAATTGTGACGGCGGCCTGCCCATGGCCGAGAACGTCCGTGCCCTGTCCGCCCGCCATCCCGACAAGGCGGATCTGATCGAGGCCTGGGACCGCGACTGGTCCGCGATGTTCGCCGGTCCGATTCAGGGCAGCGTCGACATCCTGGAGCGGCTTCATGCGCAGGGCGTGCCGCTTTACGCCATCACCAATTACCCGGGCGACAAGTGGGAGCATGGGCTCGCCACTTTCCCCTTCCTCCGCCTGTTCCGCGATGTCGTGGTCTCGGGCAAGGAAGGGCTGACCAAGCCCGATCCGGCGATTTTCGATCTGGCCTGCGAACGTTTCGGCATCCGGCCCGAAGACGCCGTCTTCATCGACGATCTGCCGCACAATGTGGCGGCGGCACGGGCGCTCGGCTTCGATGCCCATCTCTTCACCGGGCCCGAGACCCTGGCCGATTGGCTGGCCGAAAGGGGCCTGCTCGAACCCGTCGCTTAAGCGGATATTAAGCAGGCCCGCCCTATCCCTGGTTGGGGGGGCCGGACCCAATTCCGCGACGGGACGACAATGCAAATGAACCAAGGCGCCGAGGCAGCGCTGATCCGGATTGCCGACGACGTCGGCAAACTGAGCGTCGAAATCGCCGATGTCACGGGCGCCATCGACAAGGCCGCCGCCGACACGGCACGGCAGGCCGATGCCTTCGCCGGCCTGCGCCAGGACGCCCTCGCCCTCGGCACCTCCAACCGCA
Organism: Zavarzinia sp.; assembly: GCF_041650655.1. Classification (GTDB taxonomy): domain Bacteria; phylum Pseudomonadota; class Alphaproteobacteria; order Zavarziniales; family Zavarziniaceae; genus Zavarzinia. Next base: position 21,145 of record NZ_JBAZKR010000009.1, on the reverse strand, counting down.
CCATCGTCGATTCCGTCGGCGCCGTCGCGGCCGACAGCCATGCCGCCGCCGAGGCCATGGGCCGGGGCGAGGCCGACGTGCGCGCCTCCCTGGCCGAGATCCGCGGCCTCGTCGCCACCACCGTCGACCTCGCGGCGCAATTGCGCGACCTGCTGACCGCGCTCGAAGGCGTGCGCAAGGTCGCCCGCGGCATCGACGGCATCGCCCGCCAGACCAATCTCCTCGCCCTCAACGCCTCGATCGAAGCGGCCCGCGCCGGTGAGGCCGGACGCGGCTTCGCGGTGGTCGCGGCGGAAGTGAAAGCCCTCGCCCGCTCGACCTCGAGTGCGACCGAGGAGATCGACGCCACCCTGGCCGATCTCGGCGCCCAGAGCGCCCGCTTGGTGAGCCAGAGCGCCGCCGCGGGCGAGCGTGCCGCCGCGGTCGAGCGGGGCACCACCACGATCGGCAGCGCGATCGGCGACCTGGCGCGGCGCTTCGCCACCGTCGACCAGGGTATTTCGGCGATCGCCGGGGCGGCCGACAGTATCGCGGGCCGGATCGACGGTGTGGTCGGCACCATCGGCGCCATGGCCGACGGGGTCGAAACCTCGTCGCAGACGCTGAAAGAGGCCAAGGGGCGCAGCAACGCCGTCCTCGGCATCGCCGAGCAATTGCTCTCCCGCACCCTGGTCCCTGGCGTGGAGACGGCGGATTCCCGCGTGCTCAGCCTCGCCCGCACCGCGCGCGACGCGATCGAGGCCGCTTTCAGTGCGGCCATCGCCCGGGGCGAGATCGCCGAGGCCGATCTCTTCGACGAGAATTACCAGCCGATCGCCGGCACCGATCCCCAGCAGCACATGACCCGCTTCACGGCCTTGTGCGACCGCCTCCTGCCGCCGATCCAGGAACCCCTGCTGAAGGCCGATCCGCAGATCGTCTTCGCCGTGGCGGTCGACCGGCGTGCCTATCTGCCGACCCACAACATGGTCTTTTCCAAGCCGCCGGGACGCGATCCGGCCTGGAACGCCGCCAACTGCCGCAACCGGCGGATCTTCGCCGACCGGGTCGGCCTGGCCGTCGCCCGCAATACCGAAGCCTTCCTGCTGCAGGCCTATCGCCGCGACATGGGCGGCGGGACCGTCGCCCTGATGAAGGACATGTCGGTGCCGATCCGGGTGGCCGGGCGGCATTGGGGCGGCTTCCGCGTCGGTTACCGGGTATGATGGATCCGTTTCCGAGGGGGCCAGTGACGAGTTGGGGGCGTTTGACGTTGCGGCGGGCAGCCGTGGCGTGCTTGCGTCATTCGAATGACGCGGGGTAAGGGCGATGGTGGCTGAACAGAAGCTACAGCAGGCGGCCGGCGATCCGGCGCGCCAGCGGGTCGTCCTGGTGCTGGACGATCACAATGCACTGCGTGAGGAACTGGCCGAATATTTCGCGGCCATGGGCTACCGGGTGATGCAGGCAGGCGACGGGCCCAGCCTGTCGGCGGCATTGCGCCGCCAGCGGCCGGACCTCGCCGTGCTCGACATCGACCTGCCGGGCTGGAACGGGATCGAGATCGCGCAGGCGATGCACCGGCGCGATCCCACGATCCGTATCATCCTGATGACCGGCAACCCCAATTGGGTGACGCCGGCCCTGACCACGCAGTCCGGCGCCTTCGCCGTGGTCGAAAAGCCGATCGACCTCACCCGCCTGTCGCGGGTCGCCAAGGCCGCCCTGCTCTAAGTCACCATTCCGCGACGGTACGGATCACCGGCCGATCGGCCTCGACCGGGGTGATGCCGATGTCCTGCAGCAGATGGGGCGAGGTCGCCGCCAGACGCTGCAGCTCGCGCTGGGTCGCACGCCTCGCGGCATGATTCTCGATCATGCGGCGGAGGCCCAGTCCGGCACGGGCGAGGAAGCCGTGACGAGGGGCGGTGGTGTGGACAATGGCGGTGAACATGGCTTGCATCCGTTACTCTGGACCCTGAATATGATGCCGGGGCACTTTCGCCGCCACGCAGTTCTGTTCATGAACTCATCAGTATTTCTCATGAGGGGGCGCGCCCTGCCATGAGTGGGCGGGGCGGCCTTCCCTCGCTCAACGCGCTGCGCGCCTTCGAGGTCGCCGGGCGACTGATGAACTTTTCGCGCGCGGCGGCGGAACTGGGGGTGACCCAGGGCGCCATCTCGCGCCAGGTGAAGCTGCTCGAAGGACAGCTCGGCATCGACCTGTTCCACCGCAGCGCGACCGGGGTGAGCCTGACCGCCGAGGGGGCCAAATTCCTGCCCGTGCTGACGGAATGTTTCCGCCGCATGGCCGAGGCGGCGGCGGCGCTGCGCGACGATCCCTGGCGCCTGTCGATCGGTGCGCCGCCCAGCTTCGGTATGCGCTGGGTGATGCCGCGCCTGCCGCGCTTCCAGGCCGAGCATCCGAAGATCGACGCACGCCTGACCATCACCACCGACGATATTTCGGAATTGTCCGGCTTCGACGTCGCGGTTCACTACGGGGCAACGCCGCCCCCCGGCCTGTTCGCTCTGAAACTGACGGGCGAGCGCCTGATCCCGGTCGCCGCGCCGCGTCTGCTGAACGGCGACCCGCCGCTCCGGGTGCCGCAGGACCTAGCCCACCACCGCCTGATCGACACGGCGCCCGACCGACGCTACTGGCGGCTCTGGCTCCAGGTCGTCGGGCTCGACCGCATGACGGGCGATACCGCCCAGGTGATCGCCATCCTGGACATGGCGCTGCGCATCGCCGAACAGGGTATGGGGGTCGCCATCGGCGACGTTGCCCTGATCGCCGACGACATCGCGCTCGGCCGCCTGGTGGCGCCCTTCCCGGTCGAAGTGCCGTCCGGCCTGTCCTACTGGCTGGTGGCGCGGCCCGAGGCGCGGGAACGGCCGAAGCTGCGCGCCTTTTTCCGCTTCATGGAGAAGGAGGCGCGGGCAGCGGCCGCCTTGAAGCTGACGCCGCCCGCCAAACAGTGATTATTCCGCCGCGGTGGGCAGCTCGGTGCGGGCGGTGGGCTTCAGGCGGCCGAGACCCTGGGCCAGGCGGCGCCAGCAGCGCTCGCCGGTAGCGCCCTTGCGCCAGACGAGACCGATGGTGCGGCCGGGCGCCGGATCCGGCAGGGGGCGCACGGCGGTGCCGTCGCCGGCGCGGCATTCGGTCGCCACGGCCATGGCGGGCAGCAGGGTGACGCCCTTGCCCCGCCCGACCAACCGGCTCAGCGTGGCCAGCGAGCCGCTGCGGATCGGGCCGCGCTGCTGATTGTCGCCGCAGAGCGCCAGGGCCTGATCGGCCAAGCAATGGCCTTCCTCGAGCAGGAGCAGCGGCCGGCTGGCCAGATCGGCGACCGGCACTTCGGCTTGGGCCGCCAGGGGATCGCCGGCCGGCACCAGGGCCAGGAAGGGTTCGTGGAAGGCCTCGGCGGCTTCGAGATCGCGCCCGAAGGCGCCGTCCGCCGGCAGGGCCAGCAGGGCGGCGTCCAGCGTGCCGGCGCGCAGGCCCGCCAGCAGGTCGGCGGTGCGGCCCTCGGTCAGCTCCAGCCCGTCCGGGGCATAGAGGCCGCCCAATTCCATCACGTCGGGCCCGAGATAGGGTGCCACCGTCGGGATGACGCCGAGGCGGAGCGGCCGGGCCGCGGCGGCGGCGCCCAGCGCCTTCAGGCTCTCGACCTCGCCCAGGATACCGCGCGCCTTGGCGATCACCGCCTCGCCCAGCGGGGTCGGGCTGACGCCGCGGCGCGAACGGGTGAGCACGAGGCCGTCCAGCGTCTGTTCCAGCAACTGGATCTGTGCGGTCATGGCCGGCTGGCTGACGTTCAACGCCGTGGCAGCCTTGCGGAAACTCTGATGATCAGCAACGGCGACCAGATAGCGGAGCTGACGCAGCGAGATCGACATGGCCTTCTTTCCCCCTTTTCGTCCCATATGCGGCGACATCGCCCGATTGCAAGGGGCAATCCGGCAGCCGTGGACCGTCGCTGCCGGATGATTCTCTAACAAACTTGCGAATGACTTGCAATTGCGTTTGCGAAACTCCTAATCTGTCGCCGGACAGACGAAGGGAAAACGTGATGCAGGAGGACGGGGAGATTCGCGTCGCGGCGGTGGCCGGCCCGCCGCCCGAGCAGGAGCCGGCGCTGTCGGACCTGCGCTTCGCCGGCCAACTGGCGCTCTGGGCGCTGCGCCAGGGGCGCGGCCTGTTGGCCGGCGACGCGGCGACGCGCCGCCTGCTGGCGGAAGCCTTGGCGGTGGCTGAGGTGCCGCGGGCGCTGGATCCGCTCGAAACCTTCGTCAGGGTGGTCGCGGCCGGGGCCTGCCGGCCGGTCGAACTGCGCATGCCGGCGACGCGCCGCCTGGGCCGGGACGAGGCCCTGATCCTGCGCGCCCTGGCGGCCTGCCAGTCGGGCCAGGCGGACCTGGCGCAGGGGCTGCTCGAAGCCATGCTGGCGCCGGCCGCGGCACGGGCCGGCATGGCGGCCTTGAGCGCCGTCGGCCAGGCCTTCGCTCTGCAGGGCCTGCGCCTGGCCGATACAACATGCGGCCGGCTGCGCGCCCTGGAGCCGCTGTTCGGCCGGGGCCCGCTCACCGCGCCCGGCCTGGCGCGGCTGCATTAGGGGGCCGCGAGGCTCAGAAGCGCAGGCGGCCTTCCTGGATGTCGGCATAGATGGCCGGCGTCAGGGCCTTGATGCCGCCCAGGTCCGGGTGCCGGATATAGAGCGGATCGGGCACCTTGCCGGGGTCGAAACCGTCCTTCACCAGGTCGACCTTGCGATGCTTGAAGGTGCCGGTCACCTCCATCTCGCCGCGCAGGCGCAGGAAATAGGGCTGGGCGTAGGCCGGCAGGGCCTTGGCGATATGGGCGTCCAAGGCTTCGAGGTCGAGGTCGTCGCTGGCGACCATGCAGGCCATGCCGGCCCGGCCGTCGGTATTCGGCACCTTCACGCCATAGACGTTGACTTCCTGGAGGCCCGGGAAACCCGCCAGGCCCTCCGCCACTTCCGCGGTCGAGACATTCTCGCCCTTCCAGCGGAAGGTGTCGCCGATGCGGTCGACGAAGTAGAAGTAACCTTGATCATCGCGCCGCATCAGGTCGCCGGTGCGGAACCACATGTCGCCCTTGGTGAAGACGTCGCGCAGGATCTTCTTCTCGGTCTCGCTCTTGCCCTTGTAGCCCTCGAAGCGGCCGACCGCCTTCTTCGGGTCCTGGGGGATCAGGCCGATGGTCTCGCCCGGCTCGTCGGGCTTGCATTCGATGCAGAAGCCGTCCGGGCCGCGCACCGGCTGCTCGGTCTCGACGTCGAAGCGGATGATCTTGGTGTTGAACACACGGTCCAGATAGAAGGGGATGCGGCCGATCGCGCCGACCTTGCCGTCGGCGTTGATGAGCGCCACGTTGCCTTCGGTCGCGGCATAGAATTCGATGACGCGCGGAATGGCGAAGCGCTCCTGGAAGGCCGGCCAGACCTCGGGCCGCAGCCCGTTGCCGCAGACGACGCGGAGATGGTGGGCCTTCTCCTTCTTGTGCGGCGGCGTGTTCAGCAGGTAGCGGCACAGCTCGCCGATATACTGGAAGCAGGTCGCCTTGTAGCGCACCACGTCGTCCCAGAACTGGCTGGCCGAGAAGCGCTTGCGCAGGATCACCGTGCCGCCGACCGTGAGCATCGAGCCGACCGCGATGATGCAGCCGGCCGAATGATAGAGCGGCAGCACGCAATACATGCGGTCGTGGCGGGTCGCGTCCATCGCCGCGCCGAAGGCGTTGGCGGCCTGGAGATAGCGGTAATGGCTGATATGGGCGGCCTTGGGATTGCCCGTGGTGCCCGACGTGTAGATGTAGAAGAGATTGTCACGCGCCGTCAGTCGCGGGCGCTTGGCGCGGGGCAGTTCGGTTTCCGGGAAGGCGGCGATCTCGGCGTCGAAATCCTTGGCCCCGGCGATCGGGCCGGCCGCGGCATAGACCGGCGGCAGGGTTTCCAGGAGGCCGCGGACGGAGTCGTAATTCTCGGCGAACTCGCCGTCGATGATGGCGAATTTGCAGCCGGCGACCATCAGGCTGTGGGTGAGCGGCCCGCCGGTCAGATTGGTGTTGATCAGGGCGATGGTCGCCCCCGCCTTGGCGAGGCCGAGCCAGGTGATGATGAATTCCGGCCGGTTGGCCATCATCAGGGCGACCACGTCGCCCTTCTCGACCCCGACCGACTGTGCCCAATGGGCGATCTGATTGGCCCGGGCATCGAGTTCGAGCCAGCTCGTCTCCTTGCCCTCGAAAATGATCGCGGGATGCTTGCGGGCGCGGCGGGCCTGCTGTTCGACCATCTGGACGACCGTATAGGGCCCGTCGAGGCGGATCGCCGCGATGCGGCGCAGTGCCTCGATCATGCTGCGCAGATAACGGACCTCGGTACTGGCGCGCTCGACCACGCCGGTCGGATCGAGCTTGGCGGCACTATCCAGAAATTGATCGAACATGGCGTCTCCTCATCGCCGAGTGCCGCCTTCCTACCCCGTTCCTGGCGTGGGGTCCAGCAGCCTCTTGACATTTTGTCAGTAGTGCGCGGACGCCCCGGCAGGGGCGCCACGGCGACGCAAAGCAACGGGAAACGGGGGCGTTCAGGCGGTGCGCGCGACCGGCACCGACTCGACGTAGAAATGGCGGACGGAGGGTTCGGCCGCCTTCACCGCGGCACCGAGGTCGCGGATCGCCGCTTCGACGTCGTCGGCCGAGAGGCGCGAGGCGAAGTCGAGAGTGACCAGGACGATGACGTCGTTGGGGCCGAAGTGCACGCTCAGGATCTCGCCCACGGCATCGATCCGGTCGTCCGCCGCCACCTTGGCCCGGATCGCCGCGACCACCTGGGGATCGGCGCCCTCACCGATCAGCAGGCCCTTGCATTCGACCGCCAGGATGAGCGCCGTACCGAGCAGCAGGAAGCCGATGACGATCGCGGCGATACCGTCGAACACCGGCATCTGCAGGACCTGGCCGAGCAGGATGCCGACGAGTGCCACCACGAGGCCGGCCATGGCCGCCGAATCCTCCAGCAGCACGGTGACCAGGCTCGGGTCCTTGGTGTCGCGGATCGCCCGCATGATCGACTTGCGGCCCCGGCCCTTGTTGAATTCCTTCAGTGCCACGGTGAAGGAGAAGGCTTCGAAGACGATGGCGGCGCCGAGCACCAGATAGTTGACCAGCGGATCGTGCAGTTCGGCCGGCGGATGCAGCACCGCCTCGATCCCCTCGTAGAGCGAGAGCCCGCCGCCCAGGGCGAAGATCAGGATCGAGACCAGGAAGGACCAGAAATAGAGTTCCTTGCCATAGCCGAAGGGATGGCGGTCGTCCGACGGCCGGGCCGCACGGCCGAGGCCGTAGAGCAGGAGGAACTGGTTGCCGACGTCGACCAGGGAATGGATGCCTTCGGACAGCATGGCGGAGGAGCCGGTCCACAGCGCCGCGCCGAATTTGGTCACCGCGATCCCCGCATTGCCCAGCGCCGCAGCGACGATCGCCTTCTTGGAAGAACCCGACATGCCTGAACCCGCCCCTGTTGCAGCCTATCGGCACTCTAGGAGGTCCGCAGGCGCTTGTGCAGGGGCAGCATGAAAAAAAGGGGGGCGTCGCCGCCCCCCCGATTCCGCCCCCAGGCTTTCGCCGCAGGCGCGATGGCCGGGGCGGCCGGAGCCGCCCCGTCGCATCAGTTGTAGGCGCGCTCGCCGTGTTCGGCGAGGTCCAGGCCCTCGCGCTCGGCATCCGCCGGGACACGCAGGCCGATCACCAGATCGACGATCTTGTAGAGGATGAAGGAGCCGATACCCGACCAGGCGAGCGTCAGCAGCACACCCTTCGCCTGATTGATCACCTGGGTCGCCGTGCCCGGATAGCCGGCCGCGAAGTCGGCGGTCGAATAATCGACGATGCCGGCGCCGCCGAGGGCGGGGTTCACCAGGATGCCGGTCGCGAGCGCGCCGACGATGCCGCCGACGCAGTGCACGCCGAAGACGTCCAGGCTGTCGTCATAGCCGAGCGCGTTCTTCACCGTGGTGACGAAGAAGAAGCAGATCACGGCGACCACGAGGCCGAGGATGATCGAGCCCATCGGGCCGGCGAAACCGGCCGCCGGGGTGACCGCGACCAGACCGGCGATGACGCCCGAGGCGGTGCCGAGCAGGCTGGGCTTGCCCTTCACGATCCATTCGACCATCAGCCAGCCGAAGCCGGCCGCCGCGGTGGCGACGAAGGTGTTCATGGCCGCCAGCGAGGCATAGGAGTTGGACTCGAGGTTGGAACCGGCGTTGAAACCGAACCAGCCGACCCACAGCAGCGAGGCGCCGACCATGGTCAGGGTCAGCGAATGGGGAGCCATCGCTTCCTTGCCGTAGCCGATACGCTTGCCGAGCACGAGGCAGCCCACCAGACCGGCGATACCGGCGTTGATGTGCACCACGGTGCCACCCGCGAAATCGATCGCACCCCAGGTGAAGATCTGGCCGGCCGGGGCCGAATAGGCACTCGGACCACCCCAGAACCACACCATGTGGGCCATCGGGAAGTAGATGAAGGTCACCCACAGGGCGACGAAGACCATCAGGGCCGAGAACTTGATGCGTTCGGCGAAGGCGCCGACGATCAGGGCCGGGGTGATGCAGGCGAAGGTCATCTGGAACATCACGAAGCTGAGTTCCGGCACCGCGACGCCCTTGGTGAAGGTCTCGGACAGCGTCGTCGTGTCGACGCCGGCGAGGAAGGCCTTCGACAGGCCGCCGACGAAGAGGTTCATCGAACCGCCGTCGGTGAAGGCCATGCTGTAGCCGTAGAGGCACCAGATGATCGCGACCATGCAGACGATGGCCAGGCACTGGGTCAGGACCGACAGCATGTTCTTGGCGCGGGTAAGGCCACCGTAGAACAGCGCCAGGCCCGGCACCGACATCATCAGAACCAGGACGGAAGAGAGCAGCAGCCAGGCATTGTCACCCTTGTCCACGGTCATGGCGGGCGCCGCGGCGGCAGCATCGGCGACCGGAGCCGCGGCAGTGGCCGCATCGGCCGCGGGCGCCGCCGCATCCTGCGCGAAGGCCGCGAGTTCAGGCACCGCCAGCGCAGCACCCGCCACCCCGACCAGGAGCGGAAGTTTCCAGTTGAGCTTCATGGGAAGGACCCTCTCGTCGGAACTCAGAGCGAATCCGGGCCGGTTTCCCCGGTGCGGATACGGATGGACTGCTGCAGGTCGACGACGAAGATCTTGCCGTCGCCGATCTTGCCCGTGTGGGCGGCCTTCTGAATGGCTTCCACGACCTGCTCGACGATCTCGTCGGCGACCGCGGCCTCGATCTTCACCTTGGGCAGGAAGCTCACGGTGTACTCCGCACCGCGGTAAATTTCGGTGTGGCCCTTTTGGCGCCCGAAACCCTTCACTTCGCTAACCGTGAGCCCAGGCACGCCAACAGCGGCCAGAGCTTCGCGCACGTCATCCAGCTTGAACGGTTTGATGACGGCCATCACGAGTTTCATGGTGTTCCCCTCACGATTGACCTCAGGTCGCGCCGGCCCCGACCACGCCAAGAAGGCGGAGGCCGGACACGCCACCCGAGCCCCCCTGACTCAAGAACCATGCCAAGAGGTACGGGGGGCGGGTTGCCGCCTTCCAAATCGGCCCGGCGCCCTGGAATGATCGCCGCAATTCGGACAAATTGCTGCACAAAAGACCAGCAATGCACAAAAAACACGCAACATACGTTTGGGCCGATCCCCCAACCTCAGGCCAAACTCCAGTGGCGCCGCGGCCCGTGGCCGATTAGCTTCCGGCCATGTCCACAGACCGCAAATTCCCCGGACGGGATCGCCCCGAGGGCGGCAACCGCCCCGCCCCCCACACGGCCCGGCGCCCGTTCCGCCACCCGCGCCCGAAGCCCGAGGCCGAGATCGCGGCCGCCGCGCTCGACGCGCTGATCGCCGTCGATTCCGGCCGCGCCGCCGACCGCGTGCTGAAATCCGCCTTCGACCGGCGCAAGTGGCAGCCGCCCCAGCGCGCCCGGATCGCCCGCCTGGTGTTGGGAGTCGCGCGCAACCGCGGCCAGCTCGACTGGTGGCTCGATCACGTCGGCTGCCGGGCGCAGTCCCTGTCGCGCCTGGTCGCCGCCCTCACCCTGCTCGAAGGCGCCGACAAGTCGACGGTGCGCAAGCACCTGCCCGATTTGCCGGCACCCGAGACCAAGGCGATGGAACAATTGATCGGCCGGAGCCTGAGCCACCCGGACCAGCCGGCCGCGGTCCAGGCCAATCTGCCCGGCTGGCTGATGCCCCATTTCGAGCGCCGCTTCGCCGCCCGCCTGGTGCCCGAGGCGGCGGCACTGTGCGGCGAGGCCGGCCTCGACCTCCGCGCCAACAGCCTGAAGACGACGCGGGAGGGTGCCATCGCGGCGCTGGCCGAAGACGGCATCATCGCCCAGCCGACGCCGCTCTCCCCCGTCGGCCTCAGGGTCGAGGGGCGGCCGCCGATCGCGCGGACAAGGGCCTGGCGCGAAGGCTTGGTCGAAGTGCAGGACGAAGCCTCGCAGCTCGCCGCCCTGCTGCTCGGCGCCCGGGCGGGCGAGCGGGTGCTCGATCTTTGTGCGGGCGCCGGCGGCAAGACCCTGGCGATCGCCGCCGCGATGGAGAACAAGGGCCGCCTGATCGCCACCGATGCCGACGAGCGCAGGCTCGAGGAAGCGGTCACCCGCCTGCGCCGGAACGACGTCCATAATGTGACGCGGCGCGCCGTCGGCGCCGAGGGCGATGCCTGGCTGTCGCGCCACAAGGGCGGCTTCGACCGCGTACTGGTCGACGCGCCCTGCACCGGCACCGGCACCTTCCGCCGCAACCCGGACGCCAAATGGCGCTCCAGCCCGGAGGAACTGACCCATCTGACGGCGCTCCAAGGGAAACTGCTGGCCCGTGCCGCGGCCCTGGTGAAGCCGGGCGGCCGCCTCGTCTACGCCACCTGTTCGGTCCTGGCCGAGGAGGACGAGGATCAGATCGACGCCTTCCTGGCCGCCCATCCCGAGTTCCGCCCGGTGCCCCTGGCCGAGGCATGGGCCGCGGTCGGCTCGCCCCGGCCGGCGCCGGTCGCCGGTCCCTATCTGCTGCTGAGCCCGGCCCGGCATTCGACCGACGGCTTCTTCGCCGCCGTGCTGGAACGCCAAGCCGCCGCATCATGAACTATCGCCACGCGTTCCACGCCGGCAATGCAGGCGACGTCCTGAAGCATCTGGTGCTGGCCGCCGTGCTGGAACGCCTGAAGGCCAAGCCGGCGCCGATCACCGTGCTCGACAGCCATGCCGGCGCCGGCCTCTACGAACTCGACGAGGCGGGCGGCGAATGGCAGCAGGGCATCGGCCGGCTGGCCCGCCACCCGGCCCCGACCTGGCCGGCGGTGGCCGGCCCCTATGCCGCCGTATTGGGTGACGACTGGAGGCTCTATCCGGGCTCGCCCCTGGTGGCGCTGCGTTGCCTCCGCGAGCAGGACCGCCTGATCGCCTGCGAGACCGAAGCCGAGGTGGCGGACGACCTGGCCGCGGCGATCGGCCGCGACCCCCGCGCCGCGGTGCACCGGCGCGACGGTTGGAGCGCCTTGCGCGCCTTCCTGCCGGTCAAGGCCGGACGTGCGGTCGTACTGATCGACCCGCCCTTCGAGGCGGCGGGGGAATTCGACCTCCTGGCCCGCCATCTGGTCGAGGCGGCCAAGCGGGCCTCGACCGCGATCGTGATCGGCTGGTATCCGGTCAAGGGCCGGGCCGCCGCCGACCGCCTGCACCAGGCGCTGCGCGGGGCCGGCGTGGCCAAGACCCTGGCGGTCGAATTGCTGACCCAGCCGGACCATGATGCTACGCGTTTCGCGGGCTCGGGCCTGATCGTGATCCGCCCGCCCTGGCAGCTCGACGAGGCGCTGGCGGCGGACCTGCCCGGCCTGCTCGCCCTCATGGGTTACGCCGGCACGGGTTCGACCCGGATCGAATGGCTGACCGGCGAAATGCAGGCGGAAGACTGAAGGCCGGCGCCGCCTCGCCGAAACGTCCTGTCGGGCGGCCGGTACGACGGCCTTCGGGGCGTCAGTCCTTGGTTTCTTCCGGTTCGGCCTTCTTGGCGATACCGTCGAGCTGGCGCTGCATGGCCTCGATCTGGGCACGCAACGCGGCGATCTCGCCCTCGCCCGAGGTGCCCGGGGGAGATGCCGGAAGTTCCTCTATCGCGCCGCCCTCGCCGGTCGCGGCGCGCAGGGCGGCGAAGGGCGAGAAGGCGCGGATCGCGCGCTCGAACAGCTGGAAATTCTGCCGTGCCAGTTCCTCGAAGGTGCGCAGCGGATTCTTGCCCGAGAACGCCTCGGTGATCACGCTCTTCACTTGTTCCTGGTTCTTGGCGAAACTCTCCATCGAGAGTTCGAGATAGTTGGGCAGCACGCCCTGGAGCTGGTCGCCGTAGAAGCGGATGAGCTGGCGCAGGAAGCGGATGGGCAACAGGTTCTGCCCCTTGCCTTCCTCTTCGAAAATGATCTGGGTGAGCACCGAGCGGGTGATGTCGTCCCCCGTCTTGGCGTCGTAGACGACGAAGTCCTCACCGTTCTTCACCATCTGGCAGAGGTGGTCGAGGGTGACGTAGCTCGAGGTCGCCGTATTATAGAGCCGCCGATTGGCGTACTTCTTGATGGTGACGGGAGCCTCGCCGGTCGGTTTTTTTGCCACAGCCGTGCCATTCTTTTCGAGGGACGTTGCCGCATTCTCGCTTGTTGCGGTGCCGAGATGCAAGCCCTCGCTGCGCAGCATGGCGCGTTGCAGACCCACGACTAATTTCTCGTTTACCGCGGTGGAGCGGTCATGCAATGTGGCGCCGCGACGGCCTGACGCCGCCGTCAGACCAGATTTCCAAAGGCGCCGTAGGCTCGCGGTGCCCAAGCATTCCGGGAGTGAACCATGACCGACGTCGTCATCGTCGCCGCCGCCCGCACTCCGGTCGGCTCCTTCAACGGCTCCTTCGCCGATGTTCCTGCCCATGTCCTCGGCCAGACCGTGATCACCGAACTCCTGAAGCGCAGCGGCGTCGCGGCGTCGGATGTCTCGGAAGTGATCCTGGGTCAGATCCTGTCCGCCGGCCAGGGCCAGAACCCGGCCCGCCAGGCCGCGGTCAACGCCGGCCTGCCGGTCGAAGTGCCGGCCTGGGGCATCAACCAGCTCTGTGGTTCGGGCCTGCGCGCCGTGGCGCTGGGCTTCCAGGCGGTGAAGAACGGTGATTCGGCGGTCGTCATCGCCGGCGGCCAGGAGAGCATGAGCCAGGCTCAGCACGCCGCCCACCTGCGCACCGGCACCAAGATGGGCGACATGAAGCTCGTCGACACCATGCTGAAGGACGGCCTGACCGACGCCTTCTACGGCTATCACATGGGTGTCACGGCCGAGAACGTGGCGCGCCAGTGGCAGCTCACCCGCGAGGAGCAGGACGCCTTCGCCCTCGCCTCGCAGAACAAGGCCGAGGCCGCCCAGGTGGCCGGCAAGTTCAAGGACGAGATCGTCCCCGTTACCATCAAGACCCGCAAGGGTGACATCGTCGTCACTGAGGACGAATACATCCGCAAGGGCGCCACGATCGAGATGATGGCCAAGCTGAAGCCCGCCTTCGACAAGGAAGGCACGGTGACCGCCGGCAACGCCTCGGGCATCAACGACGGCGCCGCCGCGGTCGTCCTGATGAGCGCCGAAGAAGCCAAGAAGCGCGGCCTGAAGCCGCTCGCCAAGATCGTCTCCTGGGGTCAGGCCGGCGTCGACCCGAAGATCATGGGCACGGGCCCGATCCCGGCTTCGCGCGCCGCGCTGAAGGCGGCCGGCTGGACCGTCGCCGACCTCGACCTGATCGAGGCCAACGAAGCCTTCGCCGCCCAGGCGCTGGCCGTGAACAAGGACCTCGGCTGGGATACCTCGAAGGTCAACGTGAACGGCGGCGCCATCGCCCTCGGCCATCCGATCGGCGCTTCGGGCGCCCGCGTCCTGGTCACCCTGCTGCACGAGATGCAGAAGCGCGACGCCAAGAAGGGCCTGGCCACGCTCTGCATCGGCGGCGGCATGGGCATCGCGCTGACGGTCGAGCGCGAATAATCGTCTCTGTCTTGCGTTCCGGCCGGGGGCGGGCCCCGGCCGGCACCTTTCGTCTAATCTAGGGCATTGGAGGAAAACATGGCTCGGGTTGCGGTCGTTACCGGCGGCACGCGCGGTATCGGTTGCGCGATTTCGGTCGCGCTCAAGGACGCTGGCTACAAGGTCGCGGCGAATTACGCCGGCAACGACGAAGCGGCCGCCAAGTTCAAGGAAGAGACCGGCATCGACGTCTACAAGTGGAACGTTGCCAGTTTCGCGGAATGCAAGGAAGGCCTGGCCGCGATCGAAGCCGAACTCGGCCCGATCGACGTCGTCGTGAACAACGCCGGCATCACCCGTGACGCCGTGCTGCACAAGATGAGCCCGGAGCAGTGGAACGCGGTGATCGACACCGACCTGACCTCGCTCTTCAACATGTGCCGCAACGTGATCGAAGGCATGCGCGAACGCGGCTTCGGCCGCATCGTCAACATCTCGTCGATCAACGGCCAGAAGGGCCAGATGGGCCAGACCAACTATTCGGCCGCCAAGGCGGGCCTGATCGGCTTCTCCAAGGCCCTGGCCCAGGAAGGCGCCTCGAAGGGCATCACCGTCAACGTGGTGGCGCCGGGCTATATCAACACCGAGATGGTCGCCGCCGTGCCGGAACCCGTGCTGGCCAAGATCATCGGCCAGATCCCGGTGGGTCGCCTCGGCAAGGCGGAAGAGATCGCCCGCGCGGTCACCTTCCTCGCTTCGGACGACGCCGGCTTCATCACCGGCGCCACGATGACCGTCAACGGCGGCCAGTATTACGCCTGATCCCACATGACGCATGAGACGACGCGCGGCCCGAAAGGCCGCGCGACGCTTTTCGGGGCCGGCGCCATCGCACTCTGGTCCGTGCTCGCCGTGCTCACCGCCTCGGCCGGCGAACTGCCGCCCTTCGAGATGACCGCGATCACCTTCGGGATCGGCGGCCTGCTGCTCGCGGTCGCCAACGCGCTCCGGGGTGAAGGTTTCGCACCCTATCGCCAGCCCTGGCCGGTCTGGGCGGTCGGGATCGGCGGGCTGTTCGGCTATCACGCACTCTATTTCACGGCGCTGACCTCCGCCCCGCCGGCCGAGGCGAGCCTGGTCTGCTACCTCTGGCCGCTGCTGATCGTGCTCGGTTCCGCCCTGCTGCCGGGCGAGCGGCTGCGCCCGAACCATGTGATCGGCGCCCTGCTCGGCCTCGGCGGCGTCGCCTTCCTGCTCGGGCCCAAGGCGCAATTCTCGTTCGATGCCATGGGCGGCTATCTCGCGGCGCTGGCCGCGGCCGTCACCTGGGCGGCCTATTCGCTCGCCTCGCGCCGCTTCGCCGGCGTGCCCAGCGCCATCGTCGCCGGCTACGCCCTGGGCACCGCCGTGCTCGCGGCGATCGCCCATTTCCTGTTCGAGAGCTGGGTGCCGCCCGCCGGCTTCGGTGCCTGGGCGGCGCTGGCCGGCCTCGGCCTCGGGCCGGTCGGGGCCGCCTTCCTGGTCTGGGACATCGGCATGAAGCGGGGCGACCCGCGCCTGCTCGGCGCACTCGCCTATGCCGCCCCTCTGGTCTCGACCCTGATCCTGGTCGCCACGGGCAAGGCGGCGGCCAGCCTCGGCCTCGGCGTCGCCTGCGTGGCGATCACCGCGGGCGCCGTGCTGGCCGGCCGCAAGGCGCCGGCCTGAGCGGCCTCAGTCCTTGTTCTCCATCATATAGGCGAGTTCGACCACCTTCCGCATGATGACGTCGCGGACAGGTGCGGTGGCTGCCACCTCGGCCCAGGCATGGGCGAAGCAGAGCAGCCAGCCGTCGCGCTCCTCCTTGCCGATCGAGAAGGGCAAGTGGCGGGCGCGCAGCATGGGATGGCCGTATTTCTCGGTATAGAGGGGCGGGCCGCCCAGCCAGAAGCTCAGGTAATCGAACAGTTTCGCGGCACTGCCGGAGAGATCGGCCGGATGTACGTCGCGGCACGCCTTGGCCTGGGGCAGCGTATCCATCAATTCGTAGAAGCGGTCGACCAGGCGGCGCACCCCGGCTTCTCCGCCGATCTGTTCATAGGGCGTGCTGGTGACCGTTGCCTGTTCCATCTCGATCTCTCCCGGTTTCGGGTCCCTATAGCAGATGGCGGGGGCGCCGCCCCTGCTCCATTCGTCGCAGCGGATCAGGCGAAACTGTCGATCACCAGCCAGATGTTGGCGGCGCTGATCGCCCCGAAAAGCAGCCAGGCGACCAGCGCCACCGGCTTCGCCGTGACGAAACCGCCCATCAGCCGGCGGTCGCCGGTCACCCGGATCAGCGGATAGATGGCGAAGGGCAATTGCAGCGACAGCACCACCTGGGTCAGCACCAGGAGCTTGCCGACCGCGCCCTCGCCCAGCCACAGGATGCCGATCAGGGCCGGCACGATCGCTGCCACCCGGGTGATCACCCGGCGCTGCCAACAGGGAATACGCAGCTTCATGAAACCTTCGAGCACGATCTGCCCGGCGATCGTGCCGGTGAAGGTCGAGCTCTGCCCCGAGGCGAAGAGGGCGACGGCGAAGAGCACGCCGGCCGCCGCCGCCCCGGTCAGGGGTTCGAGCAGACGGTGGGCGTCGGCGATGTCGGCGACGGCCGTATTGCCCGCGGCATGGAAGGTCGCCGCCGCCAGCATCAGGATGGCACCATTGACCAGGGCCGCGAGCAGGAGCGAGCCGATGGTGTCGAGCCGGGCGAAGGCCACCGCCGAACGGATCGCCGCCGGTCCGGTGCCGATCCGCCGGGTCTGCACGATCGAGGAATGGAGATAGAGATTATGGGGCATCACCGTCGCCCCCAGGATGCCGATCGCGGCATAGAGGGCGCCCGGCTGGCCGAGCCGGGCGACATCGGGCACCAAGCCCGCCGCCGCCGCGGCGCCGTCCGGTCGGGCCAGCACGAGTTCGATCAGGAAGCAGGCCCCGATGGTGGCGACCAGACCGAGCACGATCGCCTCGACCTCGCGGAAGCCCTGGCCCTTGAGGCCCAGCACGAGGAGCATGTCGAGGGCGGTGAGCACGACGCCCCAGGCCAGCGGCAGGCCGAAGAGGAGATTGATCGCCAGCGCCGCCCCCAGGACTTCGGCGACGTCGGTGGCGACGATCGCCGCTTCCGCCATCAGCCAGAGGAAGATCCGCGCGGTCTTGCCATAGCGCGCGCGGCAGGCCTGGGCGAGGTCGACGCCGGCGACGATGCCGAGGCGCATGGCCAGTGTCTGCAACAGCATGGCGGCCAGGCTGGAGAGCGCCACGACGAACAGGAGGTCGTAGCCATAGGCCGAGCCCGCCTCGAGATCGGTCGCCCAATTGCCCGGGTCCATATAGCCCACCGCGACCAGGAGGCCGGGGCCCGCGAAGGTCGCCAGCCGCCGCCCGAGCGAGGCATTGGGCGGGATGACGACGGTTCCCCGCACTTCACCGGGGCAGAAGGGGGCGGTCGCCACGCGGGGCAGGTGGAGGGTTCGGGCAAGGCGGTCCAGCAGCATTCCCGATATATGGCAGGCGCCACCGGGCTTGCCCAGCCCGAGGCACCCGGCAAAATCTGCCCGGCAAATTCGGCCGGGTCGGCAATTTTTGCCGACCTCCCTGGGCAAAATCTACCCGGCAGGAGTCAAAACATCCGCCCAAAATGGCGGTAATCTGCGGATATCACCAATCCGGTTTGATTGGCACGTTCGGTGCATTGCATTGAGCGGAGCCCAGAAGGGCTTCGACATCGGGACCAGAAGGACCATAGAACATGTCTGACATTCGCCTGACCGCGACCTCGCGCACCAATCTCCTCTCGCTGAACGAAACGACCAGCCTGGCCAACCGGACGCAGAACCGTCTGTCGACCGGCCTCAAGGTCTCGAGCGCGATCGACGACGCGACCGCCTATTTCGCCTCCAAGTCGCTCTCCGACCGCGCTGCCGACCTGACTTCGCGCAAGGACGATATCGACCAGGGCATTTCCTCGCTGAAGGCCGCCTCGAACGCGACCGACTCGGCGGAAAAGATCCTGAAGCAGATCAAGGGCGTCGCGATTTCGGTGAAGACCGCGGACGACACCACCAAGGCCGACCTGACCAAGCAGTTCACCGACCTCCTGAGCCAGCTGAACTCGCTCGTCAACGACGCCTCCTACCAGGGCACCAACCTGGTGAACAGCACCGCTGCCACGCTGACCGTCCAGTTCTCTGAAAAGACCACTGCCTCGCTCACCGTGACCGGCCGTGACCTGCGCGCCGGTGCCCTGCTCACCGCGGCCAACGGCGGCACCGTCGGCGGCGCCAATGCCTCGGCCGTGTTCAGCCTGCTGATCGCCGCCGCCGGCACCACGGGCAAGAGCTTCACCAACATCAAGGCCTCGAACCTGGTCAAGGTCATCGACAAGCTGACCGGCTTCCTCGACGGTGCGGTCTCGACGGTGCGTGCCGCAGCCTCGAACCTCGGCACGAACATCACTCTGCTGCAGACCCGCTCGGACTTCACTGCGGCCTACGCCGAGTCCCTGTCGGCCGGTTCGGACAAGCTGACCCTCGCCGACCTCAACACCGAAGGCGCCAACCTGGTCGCCCTGCAGACCCGCCAGCAGCTCGCCCTGAAGGCGCTGAGCTTCGCCGGCCAGAGCCAGCAGGCGATCCTGTCGCTGCTCCAGTAAGCAGCGGCTTCACGGCACTCCGGGAGGGGGCGGCTTCGGCCGCCCCTTCTTTTTTTCGTTTTACCGGGAATTAAGGAAGACGGGCACACTCTCTCGCTGTCGAACAGCCCGGAGTATGCCGCGTGCCCCTCAAGCTCACCCTGGCGCCCGAAGAGAAGATCATCGTCAACGGCGCGGTGCTCACCAATGCCGGCAGCCCCGCCACGCTCACGGTGCTGAACCAGGCTCAGATCCTGCGCGGCAAGGACATCCTGACCGAACAGGATGCGACCTCGCCGGCGACCCGCGTCTATTACGTCGTCCAGTGCGCCTATCTCTTCGCCGACCACGCCGCCGACTATCTGAAGGCTGCGGCGAGTTTCCTCGACGACTATGCGACCGCGGCGCCGAGCGGCGCCCCCATCGTCTCCAAGATCAAACAGCAATTGGCCGACGGCACCGTCTATCAGGCGCTGCGCAGCGCGAAGAAGCTGCTGGCCCACGAGAAGGAGGTTCTCGCACATGTATCCCACGCAGCGCCGACCCGCCTATAGCAAGGCCCCGCCGGAAGGCGACCCCCGCCGCACCGAGGGCTGGGCCCTGACCGAGGCGGCGCGGCGCTTGTCCGAGGCACAGCGCAACCCCGAGAATGCCGACGCCTTCATGGACGCCGTGCGCCGCAACTGGCGCCTGTGGACCATTTTCCAGGCCGGTGTCGCCTCGCCCGACTCGCCGATGCCGCCGGACCTGAAGGCCAATGTGCTGTCGCTGTCCAATTTCATCGACCGCCACACGGTCGGCATCCTGGCCGACCCGACGCCGCAGAAGCTGGACATCCTGATCCGCATCAACCGCGAGATCGCGGCCGGCCTGCTGGCGACGCCCGCCGACGCGGCGCCGACGCCGGCCACCCCGGTCTCGACCCCGCCGGCGCCGAGCGGCGGCATCAACCAGTCGGTGTGACGCCGTGACGAGTCTCACGCCGCTGGCCGCCGTTCCGGCCCGGGGGATCGGCGCCGACCTGTCGATCGCCCCCTTCGTCGCCGACGTCGTGCCCCTGGTCGATTCGGGCGACCTCGAGGCGGCGATCGAGAGGATCGAGCAACGCCTGGCCGGCCGGCCGGAAGACGCTGCCGCCCTGCTCGCCATGGCCTATGTCGCCTTCCGTGCCGATCAGGTCGTGGTGGCGCTCGACGCCCTCGCCCGCGCGCTCGACAGCGCGCCGGGCAGTGCCGCCATCGCCGATTCCCTGGCCGCCTTTTACGCCCTCGCGGGCGAAGTAGCGGAAGCCACCTATTACGCCAAGCTGGCGCAGGCCAACGGCCTCGGTGACGGCAAGGCGGTGGCCCGGCCGGCCGGCTGGCCCGCCTTCGCCGACGCCTTCCTGGCGATACGCGATCGCCCCTTCATGGCGCGCGGCATCGAAGCCCTGAACCAGGGCAAGATCGAGATCGCGCTCCGCCTGCTCGAAACCCAGGCCGCCTTCAGCCCGAACGACGGCGAGACCCAGCGCGCCCTGGGCGACGCCCTGGCCGCGGCCGGACGGCCCCGCGCCGCCGCCGACGTGCTCGCCCGCTTCGCGGCCAATGGCACGGCGGATGCCTTCGACCTCGCGCGGCTCGCCCGCTATCTCGCGCTGGCCGGCGAATTCGCCCCCCTCGAAGGCATCCTCGAAGAAGCCCGTGCAGCCGCGGCCGCAGAGCCCGAGGCGGCACCGGAAGTTGCCTGCGCCCTGCTCGCCGCCGCCGTGCTGGCGCCCGGCGACCCGGGCCGGCCGGCGCGTGCGGCGGAGACCGCGGCCGCGCTGCTGGAGTCGGCACCCGTCCTGGTGGCGCCGGGATCGGACCTGCCGGAGCGGCCACGCATCGGTGTGCTGGCGACCAGTCTCGGCCAGGACGGCGACGCCGAGACCATATCGGTCCTGGCGCGCGGCCTGCGCGAGATCGGCGCCGGCGGCATCGTCCTGTTCGGTGCCGGCCCGATCGAGGCCGAGCACAACGCCCTGCTCCAGGGCATGGTCGAGCGCTATGTCGACGCCGGGGCGACCGACGGCGCCACCCTGGCCTATATGGTGGCCGGCGAAGGCGTGGACCTTCTGCTGGATGCCGGCGGCCTGGCCGCGCCGATCCATGCCGTCGCCATGGCGCATCACCCGGCCGGCCGCTGCCTGGCCTGGCTGAGCGCCCCCTGCGACCTGCCCTGGACCGACGGCCGGGTGGCCGGAACGCCCGCCCGGCTGGACCGGATCGAACGGCCGGCGCGACCGGAAGGCCCGCCGACGATCGGCGCCGATATCACCCCCGGCCAGCTCCACGACGATTTCCTGGCCGCCCTGGCCGCCATCCTGACGCGCGTGCCCGATGCCCGCCTGGCCCTGCACGACCGCGAGTTCAGCCATCCCGA
>NZ_JBAZKR010000008.1:0-67051 GCF_041650655.1 Zavarzinia sp. | reverse complement strand
GTCTCGCCCGATTTTTCCCCAGTTCCGCCCGATGGAGGTTGTTCCGTCTCTTCAGTAGTGGCTAATTCGGTGCAAGTCGAGGCTCCCGCGCGGTTTCGGCAGCGGGAATTCCGGGGATAAGATTCCGGCACCGCCGCGGAGCGCCGCGGTTACGGATTTCGTCCACAGGCTGGCGACGAAACAGTCCCCCAGGGAGGGAACGGTTGATCGAAAAACCCATCGAAACCGAAGGTGATGCTGGACTTCCGGAATCGGCCGATTCGTCCCAGCAATCCACGTTTTCCACAGGCGAGGGGACGAAGCGGCTGCATCTCTATCTGGTCTCGGACGCGACCGGCGAGACCCTGAGCTCGGTCGCCAAGGCGGCCATGTCGCAGTTTCCCGATGTCGCCGCCCATCTCCATGTCTCCTTCATGGTCAGGACCCGGGCACAGATCGAACGCGCCCTCGACCTGGTGAAGGCGAGTGGCGGCATCATCCTCTACACCCTGGTCAATGCCGATCTCCGCCTCGCCATCGACGAGGGGGCGCTGACCCGCCATGTCCCGGTGATCAATGTGCTCGACCCGGTGATCCAGGGCCTGGCCACCTTCCTGGGGATCGCGGCTCATGCCGTGCCGGGGCGCCAGCACGCCCTGGACGCCGAATATTTCCGCCGCATCGAAGCGATGAATTTCGCCCTCGCCCATGATGACGGCCAAAGCGCCCAGGGCCTGCACGAGGCAGACGTCGTGCTGGTCGGTGTGTCGCGCACATCGAAGACGCCGACCTCGATCTATCTCGCCAATCGCGGCATCAAGGCGGCCAATGTTCCGGTGGTGCCGGGCTGCCCGCTGCCGCCCGAGCTGTTCGAACTGACCGGGCCCCTGGTCGTCGGGCTCACGACCTCGGCCGATCGGCTGCTCCAGGTGCGGCGCCACCGCATGCTGCTGCTCGGGCGGAGCGACAACAGCGACTATGTCGACGTCGAGGCGATCAACCGCGAGCTGACCGATGCCCGCCGCCTCTTCGTCAAGCACGGCTGGCCGGTGATCGACGTCTCGCGCCGCTCGATCGAGGAGACTTCGGCCGCGATTCTGAACCTCTATTACGACCGCCTGAACCTGATGTGAGGCTCAATAGTATTTCGGCGGCATGCGGGGCAGGATCGGCGTGTCGATGTTGTAGACCTTTGTGTCGCGGATGCCGTCGTTGATGCCCTTGTTCTGGAAGCTGACCTGCATCAGGGAAATGGGCGTGGTCGGCTTGTTCTTGTTGTGCCGCGGCGTCACATGCAGGAGCTTGCCGGCATCGTAGAGCGCCACCAGGTCCGCGACCTGCCAGGCCGGGAAATGGCCGTTGCCGACCCAGCCGCGGCACAGGAAATAATGTTCGACCGCGGCCATGATCTCGTCGTCCGCATCGATCAGATGGGGCGGATAGGTGCCGATGCCGTTCCGGGCGTTGTAGAGGTCCTGGCGGAGCGTGTCGTAGCGGCCCGGCTCCGCCTCGCCGCCGCGATAGGTCTTCCAAGCTTCGATCAATTCCGTGACGCGGGCCGACTTGTCCATGGTGATGGCCTCCGGTTGCGATGTCTTGCCGACGATCGTCGCCACAGTCGGGGTCCGTGGGCCATCCGTCTGTACCCGCCGTCACAGACGGGGCGGTCTACTCAGAGTGGGCGGGCCCAGACGAAGGGCAGGGCCGCCGGCAGGTCGGTGCCCGGGTCTTCGCCGCTCTCGGCGACCGGCACCTTGACGATCCATTCGTCGACGATCTCCAACCAGGGCTGGCGCAACATGCGATCGGCGTCGCTGCGCATGTGGCCGCGGGCCGGCGCCGCCCGGGCGAAATCGACCCGGTAGAGCACGATCGGCGCGTCCCTGGCGTCGCGCAGCACGACATAGGGAGCCTCGTCGGTAGCACCGAAGGCCTTGGCGGAACGGACCAGTCGCGCCGCGTCGTCCCGGTCCAGGCGGATCAGCAGGTATTGGGTGATGATCTGGCCGTCGTCGAGCAAAGTGATGCGGCAATCGTCCTGATTGGCCAGCATCACGGTGAAGCGGGTACCGGCCGTGGTGAGCAACTGGGCCGCCATCGCCGCGGCCGATTTCCGGCCCGAGGCATTGGCCGGAAAGCCGTAGTATTCGTAATATTTGGCTTCCAGCGCGTCGACATAGTCTTCGCCCCGCTCGAACAGACGCCGCTCGATATAGCCGAGGTCCATGGCGAGATCGCGGATCGCGTTGTCGGTCAGGCGCTCGATCTTCACATGGGCGTGGGACAGTTGCGGGGCAGTGCCCGGCGTCGTCCGCTCCGCCAGCAGGGCATAGTCGATCGGCAGCAGCTTGCGCAGCAATTCGTCGCTCTCGTTGGAGGCGAGGTCGAGTTGCTGCGGCTCGATCTGCTCGATCGCCACGTCGGAACAGAGGTTGCGCAGGTTCTGCGCCGTGACCCGGTTCGACTTGCGCAGGCGGAAATGCTTGATCAGGCTCTCCGGCATCGGCTCGTCGAGCAGGATGACGAAGGCGGTCGCCTGATGGCGCTGCTCGCCGCGCGGCACGGCACTACCCGGGACGATCGAGGTGCGCGGCAGGAAGGGATAGGGCTTCCGCGCGCGGACGAAGGCGAAATAGCTCTCGATCAGCGAATAGCCGAGGAGGAATTCGGTCAGCCGGTCACGCGCGGCGACGAAGAGATCCTGCGTCGGCCCTTGGGCCGGCGTCAGCCGTTGCAGCTCGGAAATATCGCTCATGCCCGGTCCGCTGTCGTGGCGCCCGTTGCAAGGGCGGCCGAAACTGTCCATAGAGATAGCATGTCGATCTCCGCCTCCCCAAGTACCGAAGCAGCAGCCCCCCTGCTACCGGCGAACAGGGCGATCGTGCTCGCTTCCGCGAGCCCGTCGCGCCGCCGCCTGTTCGAAGCAGCCGGGATTCCCGTCGCGATCGAGGCCGCCAATATCGACGAGACCGAACTGAAACGGTCGATGGCGGCGGATCATGTGCCCCCGCGTGACATGGCCGATTTCCTGGCCGAACTGAAGGCGCAGAAAGTCTCGCAGCGCTGGCGCGGCGCCTTGGTGATCGGGGCCGACCAAGTCCTCGTACTGAACGACATGGTGTTCGACAAGCCGGCCGACATGGATCACGCCAGGGCCCATCTCCAGGCGCTGCGCGGGCGCCGCCACGAGCTGATCTCAGCCGTGGTGATCTCGGAGAACGGCGCCCCCGTGTGGCGCCATGTCGCGACGGCCAAGCTCGAAATGCGGGCCTTTTCCGACGATTTCCTGGACGCCTATCTGGCGGCGGCGGGGCCGGCCGTGCTCTCCTCCGTCGGCGCCTATCAGGTCGAAGGGTTGGGGCTTCAGCTCTTCAGCCGGATCGAGGGCGACCATTCCACCATCCTCGGCCTGCCCATGCTCGCCGTGCTCGACTATCTGCGCGTCAGGGGCGCCATCGGTTCATGACGATCACCGGAAAGGCTCTGGTCGCGGGTGTGATGGGCTGGCCGGTGGGCCATTCCCGCTCGCCCCGGCTGCACAACTACTGGCTCGAACGCTATGGCATCGACGGCGCCTATGTGCCGCTGCCGGTGCGCCCCGAGCATCTCCAGGCGGCGCTGCGCGCCCTGCCCAAGATGGGCTTCCGCGGCTGTAACCTGACGGTTCCGCACAAGGAAGCGGCGATGGAGATCGTCGACCGGCTGGACACCGCGGCACGTCATATCGGCGCGATCAATACCGTGGTCGTGGAAGCGGACGGTTCGCTGACCGGGCGCAACACGGACGCCCCGGGTTTCATCGCCAATCTCCAGCAGAGCGCCCCCAGGCTCCGGCTCGACGGGGCGACCGCCATGGTGATCGGCGCCGGCGGGGCCGCGCGCGGCGTGATCGCCGGCCTGATCGAGGCGGGCGTGGTCGAGATCAAGCTCTCCAACCGGACGCAGGAAAAGACCGCGGCCTTGGCACGGAGTTTCGATCCCTATGTCCTGCCGGTGCGTTGGGAATGCCGGGCCGACCGGCTCGACGATATCGACCTCCTGGTCAACACCACGAGCCTCGGCATGGAGGGCCAGCCGCCCCTCGACCTGCCGCTCGACGGGCTGCCGCCCAAGGCGGTGGTGACCGACGTCGTCTATGCCCCCCTGGAGACCGAACTCCTGGCCAAGGCCAGGGCGCGCGGCAATGTCACGGTCGACGGCCTCGGCATGTTGCTGCACCAGGCCGTGCCGGGCTTCCAGGCCTGGTTCGGCAAAACCCCCGAAGTGACCGAGGAGCTGCGCCGCCATGTCCTCGGATTATGAACGGCCGCTGATTCTGGCCCTGACCGGCTCGATCGGCATGGGCAAGAGCGAGACCGCGGCCATGTTCCGTGGTCTCGAAGTGCCGGTCTATGACGCCGATGCCTCGGTCCACCGGCTCTATGCAAGGGGCGGCAAGGCGGTCGAGCCGATCGGCGAGGCTTTTCCGGGTGTCGTGGTCGACGGTGCCGTGGACCGTGCTTTGCTCTCGAAGCAATTGGCCGGCGATCCAGCGGCCTGGAAACGGCTCGAAGCGGTGATCCATCCCCTGGTCGCCACGGTGCAGCGCGATTTCATGCTCGATGCCATCGAGCAGGGCGCCCGGCTCGTCGTTCTCGACATCCCCTTGCTGTTCGAGACCGGGGGGGAGAGCCGGGCGGATTATGTCGTCGTCGTCTCGGCGCCGCCCGATGTGCAGCGCGCCCGCGTGATGCAGCGGCCGGGCATGACGCCCGAAAAGCTCGAAGAGATTCTGGCCCGCCAGATCCCGGATGCGGAAAAGCGCGTCCGGGCCGATTTTGTGGTGCCGACCGACCAGGGCCTGGAGGTCGCGCGCCACCATGTGCGGGAGATCGTGCACCGGCTGCTGAGCGATCCGCCGCCGAAGAAAGAGGGAAGGCTCGCCTGATGCGGGAAATCGTCCTCGATACCGAAACCACGGGCTTCGAATATGCCAGCGGCGATCGCATCGTCGAAATCGCCTGCCTCGAACTCATGAACCACGTGCCGACGGGGCGGCACTTCCACTGCTACGTCAACCCGGAAGGCCGGGAGATGTCGGAAGGGGCGCGCAACGTCACCGGCATCGCCGACGATTTCCTGCTCGACAAGCCGTTGTTCGGCGAGATCGCCG
Source organism: Zavarzinia sp. (assembly GCF_041650655.1). Lineage (GTDB taxonomy): Bacteria > Pseudomonadota > Alphaproteobacteria > Zavarziniales > Zavarziniaceae > Zavarzinia. The sequence continues at coordinate 61,920 of NZ_JBAZKR010000008.1, read as the reverse complement.
GGGAATTCCTGGATTTCATCGCGGACACCACCCTGGTGATCCACAATGCGCCCTTCGACATCGGCTTCTTGAACGCCGAATTCGCCAGGCTGGGGCGGGAGCCCATTCCGCTCGAACGGGCGATCGACACGGTGCTGATCGCCCGGCGGAAGTTCCCCGGCGCGCCGGCCAGCCTGGACGCGCTGTGCCGGCGCTTCGAGGTCGACCTGTCGCGGCGCGAGAAGCATGGCGCGCTGCTCGACTGCGAACTATTGGCCGATGTCTATCTCGAACTGGTGGGCGGGCGGCAGCAGGGCTTTTCCCTGGTGCGCAGCACGGTTTCCCGCGTTGCCGTGGCCGAACGCCCGGTCCGGCCGCCGCGCCCCCATGCGCCCAGCGAGGAGGAACTGGCGGCCCATGCCGCCTTCCTCGCAGAGATCAAAGGGGCGCTCTGGAACCAGGAGTGATTACTGCTGCTGCACCTGCTGGGCCTGGGCCTGGCTGCGCGCCAGGTGTTGGCGGTAGAGCGCGACGAAGTCGATCGGGTCGAGCATCAGGGGCGGGAAGCCGCCGTCGCGGGTCATGTCGGCGATGATGCGGCGCGCGAAGGGGAAGATCACCCGCGGGCATTCGATCAGGCACAGCGGCTGCAGCGCGTCGGCCGGCACGTTGCGGAGCAGGAACAGGCCGGCATAGACCAGCTCGACCACGAAGGCGGGCTTGCCTTCGGCATCGGTCGCATTGGCGCGGATGCGCAGATCCACTTCATAGCGGTCGTCCGGCAGGCGGCGGGCCTGGACGTCGACGCCGATGTCGATCTTCGGCTGCTGGCTCAGCGACAGGCTGGCCGGCGCACCGGGGTTCTCGAAGGAAAGGTCGCGGACATATTGCGCCAGCACCTGGAACTGCACGGGGTTGGCTTGCTGCTCGGGCGTGTCGGTCATGGATGATTTCCTGGAAAAGCGGTCCCTCCGCTACCACAGCGCCCTTTGGCGGACAAGCGCGGCTTGGAATCCGGCCCCGGCCTTCCCATGTGGAAAGAGGTCCCGGCGCCTGGATTCACCGGGCGCCAGGGTCTATGCTCGGACCCCGGAACGGAAAGCACGGGTGCGATGAACGGCGGCTTCGAATATCTCGATATCGTGTTTCTGGCCGTGATTGCGGGCTTCATCGGCTTTCGGCTATGGAGCGTGCTGGGCCAGCGCACGGGCGAGGAACAGAGCCGCGACCCGTTCAAGCGGCCGGTTCCCGCGCCGGAAGAGCGCGCCCCGCTCGCGCCCCGGGTACCCGCCGATGCCGGCGCCGCGGCGGTCTCCGGCGTCAATCTGACCGAGATCCGCCTGGCCGACCGCAGCTTCGAGGCGGAGCAATTCATCGCAGGCGCACGTTTCGCCTATGAGATGATCGTGCATGCCTTCGCCAAGGGCGACGAAGAGGCGCTGAAGCCCCTGGTGGCGCCCGACGTTCTGGCCGGCTTCCACAAGGCGATCGCGGACCGGACCGCCGCCGGCCATGACTTCGAGCACAATCTGGTCAAGCTGAAGGGCGCCACGATCGAAAAGGGCGTGATGAAGGGCCGCACCGCCGAGGTCACCGTGCGCTTCGTCGCCGAAGGCATCATGGTCACCCGCGACGCCGCCGGGGCCGTGATCGACGGCCACCCGAACGCCGTCCGCGAGATGATCGACGTCTGGACCTTCGCCCGCGACACGCGGAGCCGCGATCCCAACTGGCTGCTGGTGGCGACCAGCGCGGGCGCCTGACCCGGTCATGACGCCGCGCGGTTCGGCCGTGCTGGCCGCCCTGGCGGCGGCCCTTGCCATCGTCGCGGCGATCCTGCTGCTGCCCGTCCTCCCGCCGTTGCCGGAACTGCCGCCCCGCTTGGTGCTGCGCCCGGCGACATTCGCCGACCTGCCCGCCTGGGGCGCGGACGATCAGGCCGAGGCTTGGCCCGCCTTCCTGCTCTCCTGCGACAGGCTCGCCAGGCGGAAGCCCGAAACCTCCCTCGGCATCGCCGGCACGGTCGCCGACTGGCGGCAAGCCTGCGCCGAGGCGAAGGCCCTGGCCGCGCCCGATGCGGCCACGGCCCGGCAATTCTTCGAAGCGCGTTTCCGCCCCGTCCAGGCCCTGAACAACGACAAGCCGGGCGGCCTCTTCACCGGCTATTACGAGCCGGAACTCGATGGCGCCGCCGGCCCGGACGATGTCAACCGCACGCCGCTCTATCGCCGGCCGGGCGATCTCGTGCAGGTCGATCTCGGCGATTTCCGGGACGAGCTGAAGGGCCAGCGGATCGCCGGCAAGGTGATCGACGGCAAGCTGAAACCCTATGACGACCGGGCCGCCATCGTTTCCGGCGCGCTTTCCGGCAAGGCGCTGGAACTCGCCTATGTCGCCTCGCCCGTGGACGCCTTCTTCCTGGAGATCCAGGGTTCCGGCCGCATCCGCTTCGCCGACGGGCGGATCATGCGGGTCGGCTTCGACGGCCAGAACGGGCACCCTTACGTGGCCCTCGGCAAACTCATGCTGGACCAGGGCCTGCTGGCCCGCGGCCAGGTCACCATGCAGACCATCAAGGCCTGGCTGAACACCCACCCGGGCGAAGCGGCGGGCCTGATGAACCGCAACCCCTCCTATGTCTTCTTCCGCGATCTCGGCGACGGGCCGGGGCCGCTCGGCGCCCAGGGTGTTCCGCTCACCCCCGGCCGCTCGCTCGCGGTCGATCGCAAGTTCCTGCCCCTCGGCCTGCCGATCTTCCTCGACGCCAGCCTGCCGGGTGCCGAGGGGGCGCAACCAGTGCCCCTGCATCGCCTGATGATCGCGCAGGACACTGGCGGCGCCATCCGCGGTCCCGTTCGCGGCGACCTCTTCCTCGGCGCCGGGGCGGAGGCGGAGCGCCTCGCCGGGGCGATGAAACAGGAAGGCCGCTGGTGGCTGCTGCTGCCCGTGGCCGTGGCAGCGAAAATCGGAGACCAGCGTGTCGGACAGTGAGAGCGTAACGCCGGAGGGCTGGAGCCCGATCGTCACCCATGACCCCTTCGAGAAGGATGTCTTCGGCGAATTGGGGCCGGGGGCCGAGGGCGGCACCATCACCTTCGCCTTCTACGACCGGCTGGAGGACGGCAAGCGGATCTTCGCCTTCCGCCCGGAACAGCGCCACGCCAACGGCCTCGGCATCGTCCACGGCGGCGCCATCATGACCTTCTTCGATGCCAGCCTCGGTTCGGCGGCCTGGGACGCGGTCGACCGCAGCCCGGCGGTGACCCTGACCCTGACCTCCGAATTCCTCTCGCCCGCCCGGCCCGGCGACTGGCTGGTGTGCCGCCCGACGGTGACGCGCAAGGCCCGTTCCGTGCTCTTCGTCCGGGGCGAGATCATGATCGGCAATCGCCTGGTGGCGACCGCCAATTCGGTCTGGAAGGTGCTCGGGGCCTGAGTTTTCAGTGCCCCTTATGGAGCCGCTTCCGGATCCGGCGCGAGCCGAAGAAGACCAGGGCGACGACCAGGGGCAGCAGGGCGCCGACCAGCACGGTCGAATGGGGCAAGTCGGGGACCACTTCCTCCGCCCCCTTCAGGAAATAGCCGATCAGGCCGACCAGGTAATAGCTGATCGCGACGACCGACAGGCCCTCGACCGTTTCCTGCAAGCGGAGCTGGAGGCCGGCGCGCTGTTCCATCGAGCGGAGCAGGGCCTGGTTCTGGGCCTGGAGCGCGATCTCGACCCGGGCGCGCAGGATCTGGCTCGACCGGGCGACGCGCTGGGACAGGCTCTCCTGCCTTGCGGCGGCGGATTCGCAGGTGCGCATGGCGGGGGTGAGGCGGCGGTTCATGAAGAAGCCGACGGTCTCGAAGCCGCCGATCGGGGTTTCCTTGTTGTCGGCGATCCTGTCTTCGACCAGGGCGTAATAGGCTCGCGCCGCGCCGAAGCGCCAGGCGCTTTCGGCCACCAGATGCTCGACCTCGGCGGCGATGGCGCCGAGCTGGTCCAGCAGCACGGCATCACCGGGGCGTCCCTCGTCGGTGCCGGCGGCGAAGGTCGCGGTCAGCTCAGCCAGCTTGCGGTCGAGCGCCGTGGTCCGCTGGTTGACCTGCTGGGCGACCGGCAGGGCGAGCAGCGCCATCATGCGGTAGGTCTCGATATCCAGGAAACGCTGCACCACATTGCCGACCGTGCGCGGCACCAGGTCCTCGCGCACGCCCAGCACCAGCTTCACCTCGCCCTCGGCCCCGGCGCGGAAGTCGGACCAGATTTCCGCCCGGCCGTTGCCCAGGTTGGAGGCGACCAGATTGGCCGGGTCGAAATAGGACATGGCCGCCGCCTCGGCCGCCACGGTGCCGAGGTGGAGCTGAAGGTCGACGACCACCAGGTTGAGGCCGGGCGCCTTCTCGATCTGGGCGCGCAGCCCGTCCGGCATCGGCCCCATCTCGGGGCCCGGCACGATCACGGTCCAGGCGCAGAATTCGGTGTAGCGCTCCCATTTCACCGTGGCGCCGTCGAGCGTGAAACGGAACTGGCGGGTGCGCGAGCGCGGCGGCTCGATCCCCAGGGCTTCGCAAAGAACGACCAGATAGCCGAGATCCTCGGCCGGATCGGCGGCGCCGTGGCGGGCGACATGGAAGATCCGCGCCGGTGCGGCGACCGGCAGGGTGGGCCTGGCGTGCAGCTCGTCCGACAGGCGCCGTTGGAGCGGATGCGCTTGGCCCAGGCTGCCCAGTTCGCCGCTCTCGTCCAGGGTCATGGCGCCTCGGGTACTTCGGCCGCCGTGACCTCGGCGCCGGCCTGCAGCATTTTGGAGACCGGGCAGGCGTCGGCGACCTGGATCAGGCGGGCGCGCTGCTCGGCATCGAGAGCGCCTTTCAGCACGATGCGGCGCTCGAACTTGTCGCGCTGGGTCTTGCCGTCGGCCGCCACCACCTTGAGCTGGCGCACGGTGACGTCGATATGCTCGAGCGGCCACTGCTTGCGCGCGGCATACATGCGGAGCGTCATGGCCGTGCAGGCGCCGAGCCCGGCCATCACCAGCTCGAAAGGATCGGGGCCGCTGTCCAACCCGCCCATGGCCTCCGGTTCGTCGGCGCCGAAGACATGGTGGCCGATGGTCACGATCTGGCCATATCGGCCGTTTCCGCTTTCCGCCACCCGTACCGCGTGCCGATTCTCTTCGCTCATCATGTCCTCGTCGATTCACACAGGAATGCAGGCATAATGCGGTTCTTTCCGGCTTTGGCGATAGGCTGCGGCGACAGGCCCGGTTCGATGTCTCTGCAATCCCGATGCCAAGGGGGGCGGCGATGGCGCGGGCATTGATCGCCGGTGCCGGCGTCATCGGCCTCGCCGTCGGCCGGGCGCTGGCGCGCCGCGGCCACGAGGTGATCCTGGCGGAGGCGGTGGGCGCCATCGGCACCGGCGTCTCGGCCCGCAACAGCGAAGTGATCCACGCCGGCCTCTATTACCCGACCGGCAGCCTGAAGCACCGCCTCTGCGTCGCCGGGCGGCACATGCTCTACGATTTCGCCGCGTCGCACGGCATCGCCCACCGACGCCTCGGCAAGCTGGTGGTGGCGACCGATGCGGGGGAAGAGGCGAAGCTCGAGCAGATCCTCACCCTCGGCCGGGCCAATGGCGTCGAGGGACTGGTGGCGCTCGATCGTGCCGCCGTCCGGGCATTGGAGCCGGAACTCGACTGCACCGCCGCCCTGCTGAGCCCGGAGACCGGCATCGTCGATGCCCATGGCCTGATGCTGGCGCTCCGGGGCGAGATCGAGGATGCGGGTGGCGCTGTCGCCCTGAACACGCCGGTCACCGGGGCCGAACGGCGGGACGGACGCTGGCAGATCCGTTTCGGCGGGGCGGAGCCGGGCATGATCGAGGCCGATTTCTTCGTGATTGCTGCCGGGCTCGGCGCCCAGGCGCTGGCCGGCGCGGTCGAGGGATTGGAGACGCCACCGCCCCTGGTGCTGGCGAAGGGCAACTATTTCGCCTTCACCGGGCGGCCGCCGTTTCGCCATCTGGTCTATCCGGCGCCGGTCGACGGCGGCCTCGGCGTCCATGTCACCCTCGACCTCGGCGGACGGATGCGCTTCGGGCCGGATGTCGAATGGATCGGGGCGGAGGATTACACCGTCTCGGCCGGGCGGATCGGGGAATTCGAGGAGCGCATCCGCCGCTTCTGGCCCGGCCTGCCGGCGGACCATCTGGCGCCGGATTATGCCGGGATCCGCCCGAAGCTGAGCGGACCGGGCGAAGCGGCCGCCGATTTCCGCCTGGACGGGCCGGCGCGTCATGGCTTGCCCGGTCTCGCCTGCCTCTATGGCATCGAGAGCCCGGGGCTCACCGCCAGCCTGGCGCTCGGCGAGGCGGTGGCGGATCTGCTGGGGGCTTGAGGATCAGGCCTTGGCGAGGCCGGCGGTGACGAAACCGGCCAGGGATTCGAGCACGGTCTCGTTCGACAGGCGGCTGCGTTCGGCGTGATAGGCGGCCTGTTCGACCATGCCGAGGATGGCATGGGCAATCAGTTCGGCATCGAGATCGGCGCGGATCTCGCCCCGGTCGATGCCGTCTTGCAGGGCCTTGGCGGTGATCCGGGCCAGGCGGTCGCGCGGGCGGACCGTCGGCTCGCCCGAGCCGGGGTCGATGATCGAGAGATCCATCAGCGCGGCGGCGATCACCTTGCGCTCGCTCTCCTCGAAGGCGAGGGAGGCCTTCAGCGCGTTCAGGATGCGCTGGTGCCAGGGCACGTCCTCGTTCAGGGGACCGAGGATGGCGGCTTCGATCTCGGCGCAGGCTTCCTCGGCGAAGGCGAGGAAGATGTCCCGCTTGTCGGCGAAATGGAGATAGAAGGTGCCGTTGCCGACTTCGGCTTCACGCGCGATGTCCTGCGGCCTCGTGGCGTGATAGCCCCGTTCGACGAACAGTTTGCGGGCCGCGGCCAGCAGGCGGCGGCGGCTTTCCTGGCGGCGGCGCGCGCCACGCGCGCCGGGCGCTTGATCTTCGGCAATAGCAACCATGGCGGCATTTGGGGCCAGACGTGACAGCGTGTCAATCTCGCCCCGGCCGCCCCCACGGTTTCTCCGACCTTTTGCTCAATTCACCTGACGGTCGCGCCCGGCCCAATAGGGTTTGCGCAGCTCCCGCTTCAGGAGCTTGCCGGAAGCGTTGCGCGGCAGGCTGTCGGCGAAGTCGATCGTCTTGGGCGCCTTGTAGGCGGCGATCCGCTGCTTGGCGAAGGCGATGATCTCGCTCTCGGTCGCATCCGCACCGGGCTTCAGCACGACGACGGCTTTCACGGCTTCGCCCCATTTGTCGTCCGGCACGCCGATCACCGCGACGTCGGCGATGGCGGGATGGCCGAACAGGGCGCTCTCCACTTCCGCCGGATAGATGTTCTCGGCGCCGGAGACGATCATATCCTTCACCCGGTCGTGGATATAGACGTAGCCGTCCGCATCCAGATAGCCGGCGTCGCCGGTGTGGAGCCAGCCCTCCGCATCGATCGTCTTCGCCGTGTCTTCGGGCCGGCGCCAATAGCCCAGCATGTTGACCCCGGCGCGCACCACGATCTCGCCCACGTCGCCCGTCGGAAGCTTCTGGCCGGCGGCATCGACGATCTGCACTTCGACGTCGGTCAGCGGCTTGCCGCAGCTCCGCATCCGCGGGCTGCCGGCGGGGTCGTGGTCGGCCGGCGGCAGCGAGGTGAGGGCGCCGCAGGTCTCGGTCAGGCCATAGGCCTGGACGAAATCGCAGTGGAAGGTCGCCATCGCGATGCGCAGGAGATCGAGCGGAATGGGTGCCGCGCCGTAGAGAATGGTCTTCAGGCTGGAGAAATCGGTCTCCTTCGCCTTCGGATGCTGGACCAGGATCAGGATCACCGCCGGCACGAAGAGGGCGCGGGTGATCTTCTCGCGCTCGATCACGGCGAGGATACGGGCCGGGTCGACCTCGCGCAGGATGTGGATGGTGGCGCCCACCGTGAGCCCGAACATGCCCCAGTTCGAGCCGGCGACATGGAAATTCGGCATGCACATGACGAGGGATTCGGCGCCCGGCGCCCAATCGCCATAGGTGCCGCGCTCGGCCGCCTTCATGGCTTCGAGGACATTGCCGTTGGTCAGCATGACGCCCTTGGGATGGCCCGTGGTGCCCGAGGTATAGAGCTGGATCGCCACGTCCTCCTTGGCGGTCGGCAGCTTCGGGTCGGTCTCCGGCGCATCGGCCAGCCAGTCCTCGAAGCCCGGCCACTCGCCCCGCGCCTCGCCCAGCACGACGATGCGGCGGACGGCCGGCATTTCCGGCAACAGGCTTTCGATCAGAGGGGCGAATTCCGGCCCGACCAGCAGGACCTCGGCCGCGGAATCATTGACGATATAGGCGACCTCCGGCCCGGCCAGGCGCCAGTTCACGGCGACCAGCACGGCGTTGGTCTTGCAGCGCCGATATAGGCTTCGTAGTACCAGTCCGAATTCTTGGCGAAGAAGACGACACGGGCGCCCGGCCCGGCGCCGTCGCGCCGCAGCGCGTTGGCGACCTTGGAGGCACGCTTGTCGAAACGCGCATAGGTCGAGCGCCGCCCCTCGAAATCGAGGGCGACCGCCTCGGGCCGCAGGGCGGCATTGTAGCGTATGATGTCGGCGACGGTCGTTACGATACCGTCGACCACGGCGGTCGACTTCAGACCGCCGGCCAGAACCCCCTCGGCCGCTTCCATTGCGCGTTTCCCCGTATCATTCGCTTGTCGTGGTTCGAGCCTCGGCGGCGATGATCGCCTCAATGTGGAGACGGTGGGCGGAATTGGCAAGGCGGTGGCGGCAAGTGACCGAGAACACTCTGTTCGCGCTCAGCTCTCGGCGAACAGGCGGGGGAACAGAAGATCCAGGGAATCGGCCGGAAAACGCAGGAAGAGCGGGCCCTTGGGCGTATCGGAGGCGAGCAGGCCGGCGTCGGCCAGCTGCGCCACCACACGCCTTGCGGAGCGTTCCGGCAGGCCGGTGATGCGGGTGGCGGCGCCGCGCTCCACCTCGCCGCGGATCAGTGCCTCCTCCAGCAGGGCCGCCGCCTCGGGCCGAAGCTCGGGCGAGCTCGCGACTAGGCGCCGGAAGCGATGGGCGAGGCCGTCGATCTCGAGTAATCCGGTCATGAACTGCACCTGATCGAGACAGACCCGGAGGAACCACAAGACGAAATCTCGAAGAGCGCGGAGCGAGAGATTGTCGCGGCCGTCGAGGTCGCCCTGCCGCGGCATGTCGGCATGGTCCATCATGCGGCGGTATTCGCCGCCCCCGGCAAGGCCATGCGACAGCCCGCGGGAGATCGACCATAGTCCATGCGCACCGATGCCGGCCGAAAGAGCCATGGCATGGCTCATCAGCCGGCTCACCCTGCCGTTGCCGTCGGGAAAGGGGTGGATGTAGTTGAAACGGTGGTGCGCGGCGGCCAGGGCCATGATCCGTCCGGCGGTGCCCAAGGGAGCCAAGCGGTAGCGTTCGGCGAAATAGGCCATGAAGGCAGGCACCCGTTCGCTGGAAGGCGGCAGGTGGCGGCCGACGGCGACGTCCTGTTCCGGCCCGAGGCGCCATTCGCCCGGGACGAGGACGAATGCGCGTCCACCGGCGCCTTCGAGGCGTAGCATCTCGGGTGTCGCATCGCGGTAGAATTCGCGATGGAGCCAGCACAGGAAATCCGGTGCCGCAGGTTCACCCAGCGCGGCCGCCGCGGCCAGGCGGTCGATCTCGGCCTGCAGGCGGACGTGGGCCGCGGCTTCGATCTGCAGGTTTCGGCGGGCGCCGTCCTCGTGGAACTGCCCGGCCAGGGCCCGCTCGATGTCCTTTGGACGGGTGTTATGACCTTCGATCAGGTTGCTGTAATAGGTGTTCACGATGCGGACGAGGCCGGCCAGATTGGCGGCCGTCCGTGGCGCCAGGGCACGGCCCAGCGCCGCCGCCGCGGCCGAAAGATCGGCGATGACGTCGGCGATCGCCGCATTGGCCTCTTCCAGAAGGGCCGGTTCGATCCGCTGGACGGATTCGAGAAGCATGTCGAGGGCTCCGTCTGGCCGATAATCACGCCGTACAGAGCCTTGAGCTTAATAGAAAAATCGGAAGATCGAGAAAATTCTGGCCGGTCTCTTGGCCGATCTTGCGCCGGGGCGGCCGCGGGCCGCCCCGGCGCCGGGATCAATTCACCCTTCGGCTGCGGCCGGCCCAATAAGGCTCGCGGAGTTCGCGCTTCAGGAGTTTGCCGGTGGCGTTGCGGGGCAGGTGTTCGACGAAATCGACCGAGCGGGGGATCTTGTAGCCGGCGATCCGGCTGCGGGCGAAATCGATGATCTCCTGCTCGCTCGGCCGGGTGTCGGGCTTCAGCACGACGACGGCCTTCACCGCTTCGCCCCATTTGTCGTCCGGCACGCCGATCACGGCGACATCGGCGATGGCGGGATGGCCGAACAGGGCGCTCTCCACTTCGGCCGGATAGATGTTCTCGCCGCCCGAGACGATCATGTCCTTCACCCGGTCGTGGATATAGACATAACCGTCTTCGTCGAGATAGCCGGCGTCGCCGGTGCGCAGCCAGCCGTCCTCGTCGATCGTCTTGGCGGTGTCGGCCGGCCGGCCCCAATAGCCCTTCATGACGCCGCTCGAGCGGGTACAGATCTCGCCCACCTGGCGCGGCGGCAGCGTGTTGCCCTCGGCGTCGATCACCTTGACCTCGATGCCGGGCAGCGGCTTGCCGGCGCTGCGCATGCGCTCGTTGCCGGCGGGATCGTGGTCCTCGGCCGGGAGGTAGGTGCACATGCCGGTCGTCTCGGTCATGCCATAGACCTGCACGAAGTCGCATTTGAAGACTGCGATCGCCTTCCGCAGGAGGTCGAGCGGAATGGGCGAGGCGCCGTAGAGGATATATTTGAACGACGAGAAATCGGTCGTCTGGCTGGCCGGGTGCTGCAGGAGGAAGAGCAGCACGGCGGGCACGTAGAAGACCTTGGAGATCCGGTGCTCCTCGATCTGTTTCAGGACCTGGCCCGGCTCGAAGTCGCGGGTGATGATCATCTTGGCGCCGTTGTAGACGCCCAGCATGGCGGAGCCGGTGCCGCCGATGTGGAACAGGGGCATGGCCACCTGGGCGACGTCTTCGGGCGTCCAGGTCGCCCAGCCTTCACCCGTGCTCTCGCGCATCGGGATATTGGCCAGGAAATTGTCGTGGGTCAGCATGACCCCCTTGGGATTGCCCGTGGTGCCCGAGGTATAGAGCTGCACGACCGATTGTTCGGGCGCCAGCTCGCGCTTCGGGTCGGCGGCATTGTCGTGCGAGGCCAGCCAGTCGTCGAAGGAGGGCCAGTCGCCGTCGGCCGGACCCATGACGACGATCTTCTTCACGGTCTTGAAATCGCCGTGGAAATAGCGGACCGCGGGCACGAAATCCGGCCCGACGAAGAGGATCTCGGCCTGGCAGTCGTCGAGGATATAGGTGATCTCGGGGGCCGCCAGGCGCCAATTGACCGGCACCAGCACGGCGCCCGCCTTGGCGGCACCGAAGAGCAGGGCGAAATAATCGGCCGCATTCTTGTCGAGCACGGCGATGCGCCCGTCCGGCCCGACGCCTTCGGCGATCAGGGCGGCGGCACAGGCGGTGCTGCGGCGGTCCAGCTCGGCATAGGCGAGCTGCTTGTCGCCCTCGACCAGGGCGATTGCCTCGGGACGCACCCGGGCATGGTGGCGCGGCACGTCGGCCAGGGTGCGGATTTCGGGATAATAGGCCATTCGCTTGCTCTCCCCGTCGGGCACTCTCTTTCCGGCGCCCTTGTACGGTCGGCAGTCTAGGGGGACGCCGGGTCGGCCTCAAGTCGCGAAATCGGCGTGCAGCCTGCGTTTCCCGCCCGCCGGCTTTGGTGTAAGCATGGCGGCCGTTCGTGAGTGAGATCCCGATGCGCCCCTCCGCCCTGAAGCCTGTCGCCGCCCTTCTCGTCGCCGTCCTGCTCGCATTTCTCGGCTGGTGGCTGCCCAACCGGCCGGTCCCGCTGAGCAATCCCTTCGAGGGGCCGATCGAGAGCGTGTCCTTCGCCCCCTACCGTGGCGACCAGAGCCCGCTGACCGGCAATTACCCGAGTGACAAGGACATCGCCGCCGCCCTCGACGCGCTCGCCGGCAAGGCCCAGGGCGTGCGTCTCTACACCGCCCGCGAGGGCATGGAGCAGGTGCCGGAAATGGCCAAGGCGCGCGGGCTCAAGGTCTTCGCCGGGGCCTGGCTCGGCACCGTGCCGCGCATCAATCAATCCGAAGTGGCGGGCCTGATCGACCTCGCCAACCGCTATCCCGACACGATCGACCGGGTCATCGTCGGCAATGAGGTCCTGTTGCGGAAGGACCTTTCGGCCGACCAGCTGATCGGCTTCATCCGCCAGGTCAAGGCCGGGGTGAAGCAGCCCGTCACCTATGCCGACGTCTGGGAATTCTGGCTGATGAACCCGCAGGTGGCGCAGGAGGTGGACTTCATCACCGTCCATATCCTGCCCTATTGGGAAGACAACCCGCTGCCGATCGAGCAGGGCAACGCCCATGTCGACGACATCCTGAACCAGGTCCATGCCGCCTTCCCGGGCAAGCCCGTGGTGATCGGCGAGATCGGCTGGCCGAGCCACGGCCGCCAGCGCGAGGCGGCGGTGGCAGGACGGGTGGAACTCGCCCGCTTCATCACCGAATTCCTGCACAAGGCCAAGGCCGAGGGCATCCACTACAATGTGATCGAAGCCTTCGACCAGCCGTGGAAGAGTGCCCAGGAAGGCACCGTGGGCGCCAATTGGGGCCTGTTCGACGCCGACTGGAAACCGAAATTCGACCCGCGCGGCCCGATCGTGGAAGAGCCGCGCTGGCTGGTCGGCTTTGCCGGGGCGGCCGTTCTCGCCTTCCTCCTGCTGCTGAGCCAGCGCCGGCGGGCGGCCGGCATGAGTTTCGGGCGCAGCCTGGTCGCCGGCGCCGTGCTCGGTCTGTCGGCCTATGCCGCCTCGCGTGCCGGTTTCGAAGCCTGGGCCTATGCCTATATGCCGGGGCCGGAGGCCTGGGCCTGGGTCAAGGCGGCGCTCTGCCTCGGTGTCGCCATGGCGCTGGTTTCCGCCATGTTCCGCATGCTGGCGGACGACCGGCGGGTCGCCATCGGCGGCTGGGTCGCGGCGGCGGGCGACATCGTGCTGACCCTGGCTTTCGCGCTCGCCTTCGCCCTCGGTTTCCTCATGGTCGCGGGGGTCACCGACAATGTGCTGATGCCGCTTCTGCCCGAGACGACGATTGCCCGGCTCTGGCCGATCCTGCCGGTCGACGGGCGTTACCGCGATTTCCCGACCGTCTACCTCGGCCTCGCCGCCGTGGCGCCGGTGATCGTCGCCCTGACCGCGGTGCTGACCGGGCGTGACCGGCTGCTCGATCGCCTGGCCTTCGGGCGCATCTTCGGCTCGGTCGAGCGGGCACGGCCGCGCGGCCGTTCCTGGTTCGCGGCTTTCGCGGCGCTCGCCTTCCTGGCGCTGGCGGCCGCGACCATGATCGAGGACGGGCCGCTCAATACCCAGGCCTGGGTCTGGAGCCTCTGCCTGATCCTGTTCAGCCTGCCCTTCGGCGCGCGGCTGGCGCCTCGGTAATCATTCGGGGGGGGGCTGATCATTCCGCCGCCTCGGCCTGGCGGCGGCGGATCGAGTCGTCCCGGTATTTGGCGGCGTCGGTCGTATATTCGGCGTGGCCATATTGGACCAGGAGGCGATCGAGCTTGGCGATCAGGCGGCGGTCGGCCAGCCCGGCCAGGCCCGGCAGGCGGAGTGCCAGCTTGTAGAGCCCTTCCCGGCCATAGATGAACAGGCCGAGGGCGACGAAGAGCGGCAGGTCGAGCGGCTTCAGCGCGACACCCATGAGCGCCGCCTTGCCCGTGGTATCGCCGGCCAGAAACGAGCGGTTGAAGAAGACGCGGGAGAAGCGCCGCTCCAGCCAGTCGAAGGCCCGGCTCTTCAGCCGGCGGTCGGAAGGGAAATAGGCCGCCATGGTGGCCCGCACCAGGGCGCCGCAGGTGGCGTCGTCATAACCGTCGCGCAGGGTGCCGCTGTACATCGTCATGGCGTCGTAGATGCCCTGGGGGGTGACCGGCAGCAGATCCTCCGGCAGGCCGAGCAGCCAGCAGCGATAGCGGTTGAATTCGACGAAGGCGCGTTCGGCCGGGGTGAACGCGCTGCGGCCCTGGCGGATCATCTTGAAGGCCAGGAGGAAGACGCCGATGGTGCCGGCCGGCATCTGGTCGACCTGGGGCACCGGCACGCCGTAAACCGAAAGATCCCAGCGGCTCGAGCCGCGCAAGATGTTGAAACGCACCATGGAATGCATCAGCCGCACCATGGCCGCCGCCTTGAAGCCGGAGCCGAAGCGGGTGAGGGCGCCGGGCAGCGCCGTCGTGGTGAAGAAGGCCGCGGTCTCCTTGATCCGGCGCACCGCCGTCTCCTGCGACAGGGTGCCGGTCAGGGCCATGGGCAGGGCGGAATATTTGTTGAGGAAGGTCGCGACGAAGGCGCCGCGCACCACGAAGGGCGCCAGGTTGGCGGTGCTGTTCCGGCTGAATCGGGCGCCATCCTCGATCAGGCTCATGTCGATCCAGCCGGGCGTCGCCTCCATCGCGCGGATGAAGGCGGTCAGTTCCGGCGGTGCGTCGGCGACCGCCTCCAGGCCGTGGTCGCAGGCCTGTGTCAACATGCCGATCAGGCGCTTGAAGCCGAACTGCGGCATCAGGGCGGCATAGGCGTCGGCGACATTGTCGCCCAGCATGGCATAGGCGCGGGCGCGGGCCACCGTCTCGGCATCGGCCAGCATGCGGCGGCGCTCCGTCTCCGCCTTCTTGCCGCGGAGAGTGCTGGGGATCTCCGGACTGCCGGCGAAACGCTCCGGCACGATCGAGAAATCGACCTTGCCGTACATGGCGGGCAGGTTCTCCCGCTGGGCGGCGACCCGGGCCTGCAATGCGTCGAGCGTTTCCATCTTTCCCCCAGAACTTACATTTAATAAGTTATGTCGTGTAAGTTACGGTGCGTTGGTAACGGGAGCAAGCATGAATCGATCGGCCCTGACCGCGCGCGGCACGCCGCGGCGGCGCATGAGCGTCGAGCAGCGGCGCGAGCAGATCATGGATGCGGCGCGCGACCTCGCGGTGACCGAAGGCTTCCATGCCGCCACGCTGGAGCGCATCGCCCAGGCCTGCGGCATCACCAAGACCCTGATCTACCAGCAGTTCGGCAATCTCTCCGGGCTGCTGCTGGCCATGGTGGAGCGGGAATTCGCCCGCGCCGCGGCCGGCTTCACGGCGGCCCGCCAGCGCCCGCCGCAGCCGGGGCAATCGGGTTTCGCGGCCGGCGTCGCGGGCGTACTCGAAGCGGTCGACGCGGCACCGGCGACCTGGCGCATGATCCTGCTGCCGAGCCAGGGCGGCCCGCCCGAACTCTACGAACGGCTGGACGAAGCCCGGCGCCTGACCCGGGAAGCCCTGGTCGCGGACCTGCTGGCGGCCGATCCGGCGCTGGCCAGCCTGACCAACCCGGACCACGAAGCGGCGATCGCCCTGCTCCATGCCATGTCGGAAGAATTGGTGCGCCTGCGCCTGAGCGATCCCGCCGCCTTCACGGTCGAGCGGCTGCTGGCCCAGGCAGAATGGCTGGCCAAGGCGATGTTCGGCCGGCGCGGCTAATCCGCGGCGGGATCGAAGAGGCCGCGCGGATCCTCGACCGTGACCAGCCAGAGGTCCGGATCGCGGCGGAGCGCCTTGTCGAGGCGGCTTTGCAGGGCTTCGGGATCGAGCAGGGTGCCGCCGTCGGCCGGCGTCCAGGCCAGGCGGCCGTCGCCGTCCCGCGCCCGGTCGTAGAGGCGGCTGCCGGCGGCGAAACGATCGACCACCAGCATGACGGCGCCGGCATCCTCGTCGCCCTTGCGGAGGACGAGGGCGGACAGGCCCGCGACTTCGGCCCTGCGGATCAGGGCCTGGACGGCGAGCTTGGATTTCAGGCGGGGTTCGGTCGGCATTTGGGGGAGCGGCAGGCTTCGGGGTGATGAGGGGGCAGGAATCACCCCGAAGCCTAATCCAGGTCGCCGCTGGGGGGAACGACGGCCGGCGCGCCCTTCGACGGCGGGGGAGACATACTCGGTTCCGCCCGCCGGGGAGAGGTGAAGGATCAGGCGGCGAGCTTGGCCGCGATCTTGGCGACATGGGCGCCCTGGAAGCGGGCGATCTGCAGCTCGTTGGCCGAGGGCTTGCGGCTGCCGTCGCCGCCGGCAATGGTCGAGGCGCCGTAGGGGCTGCCGCCGGTCACTTCGTCGAGCCTGGACAGGCCGGGTTCCGAGAAGGGCACGCCGACCACCACGAAACCGTGGTGCAGCAGGGTGGTGTGGAACGACAGGATGGTCGATTCCTGGCCGGCATGCTGGGTCGCCGACGAGGTGAAGACGCTGCCCACCTTGCCGATCAGGGCACCCTTGGCCCAGAGGCCGCCGGTCATGTCCAGGAAGTTGCGCATCTGGCTGGTCATCATGCCGAAGCGGGTCGGGGTGCCGAAGATGATGGCATCATAGTTCGGCAGCTCGTCGACCGTGGCGATCGGGGCCGCCTGGTCCGGCTTCATGCCGAATTTCGCCATCATCTCCGGGTCCATCAGTTCGGGCACCCGCTTCACGGTCACTTCCGTGCCGGCCACCGAGGCCGCACCCTCGGCCACCGCGCCGGCGAGGGTCTCGATGTGGCCATAGCTCGAATGATAGAGCACCAGAACCTTGGTCATGATTTCTGTCCTTCCAGGAAATCCGTGAGCTGGAAGGTAGACCCCGCCCGGCGCTTTGATAATCGGGCCTCCTCGAACATAATCGTTTCCGGATTGGAAACGATGCGGGGGTTCGATGGACCGGCTGGCCTCGATGACGGTGTTCCGCCGGGTGGTGGAACTGGGTTCTTTCGCCGCCGCGGCGCGCGACCTCAACCTGTCCAATGCCGCGACCAGCAAGCATGTCGCGGCGCTCGAAGCCCATCTGGGTGCCCAGCTCCTGAACCGCACGACCCGGCGCCTCGCCCTGACCGAGACCGGGCGGGCGGTGTTCGAGCGCTGCATCCGCGTGCTGGACGATGTTTCCGACCTCGAGGCGGCAGTCGGCCAGATGGTGGCACGGCCGCGCGGCAAGCTCCGCGTCAATGCGCCCATGAGCTTCGGCCTGACCGACCTCGGCCCGGTGCTGCCCCGCTTCATGGAACGCTATCCCGAGATCACGGTCGATCTCGTGATGAACGACCGCGTGGTCGACCTGGTCGAGGAAGGCTTCGACGTCGGCATCCGCATCCGTTCCGACCTCGGCGACACCAGCATGATCGGCCGGCGCATCGGCGGCGTGCAGCCCGTGGTCTGCGCCTCGCCCGACTATCTGACCAGGCGCGGCACGCCGGAAAAGCCGGAAGACCTGCTGCAGCACGATTGCCTGCACTACACGCTGGGCGCCACCGGCGACGAATGGATCTTCCGCAATGCCGCGGGCGAGGAACGCCGCGTGCGCACCCAGGGCCGGCTCTCGGCCAACAATGGCGACGTGCTGCGCCATGCCGCGGTGGCCGGCCTCGGCATCTGGCGGGCGCCGGACTTCCTGGCCGAACTCGACATGGCGGCCGGCGCCCTGGTGCCGATCGACCTCGGCGGCTTCCATCTCGCCGCCCATTCGATCCATGTCATCTATCCCCCCGGCCGCCATTTGAGCCCCAAGGTGCGCGCCTTCGTCGACTTCCTGGTCGAGACCGTGGGGGCCAAATGCCGGAGCCGGGGGGCGCCGTGAGGCCGCCGTTCGCTCAGGCGGCCGGGTGCAGGTAGCGGAAGCCGATGGCGATCCGGTTCCAGGTGTTGATGGTGCCGATCAGCAGGGTCAGCTCGACCAGTTCGGCCGGCGTGAATTCGGCGGCGGCGGCGGCGTAATCCGCGTCCGGGGCGCGGGTCTCGGCGATCAGGGTGAGGGACTCGGTCCAGGCCAGGGCCGCCCGTTCGCGCGGGCTGTAGAGGGGGGATTCACGCCAGGCGTCCAGGAGGTAGAGACGTTCCTCGGTCTCCCCGGCGGCGCGGGCGTCGCGCGTGTGCATGTGGAGGCAGAAGGCGCAGCCGTTGATCTGCGAGGCCCGGGTCTTGACCAGTTCGATCAGGCTCTTTTCCAAGCCCGACTGCTGGACATGGGCTTCCAGCGCCAGCATGGCCTTCATCGCGTCGGGGGCGGTCTCATAGGCGTTCAGGCGGGGGGTCATGGTCGTTTCTCCGTGGTGGACGGAAGATCGACGGCCGGCACCCCCGGCCTGTGACATCAACCGGCGACCTGGAGCACCAGCTTGCCGAAATTCTCGCCCTTGAAGAGTTTCAGCAGGGCCTCGGGGAAATGCTCCAGCCCCCGGACCACGTCTTCCTTGGCCGTGACCTTGCCGGCGGCGAGCCAGCCGGCGATCTCGCGCACCGCTTCGCCGTAGCGGGCGGCATAGTCGAAGACGACGAAACCTTCCATGCGCGCCCGGTTGACCAGCAGCGACATATAGTTGGCGGGGCCCTTCACCGCCGTCGTGTTGTTGTATTGCGAGATGGCGCCGCAGATCACCACCCTTGCATGGCGGGCGAGCTGGCTCAGCACGGCATCGAGAATGTCGCCGCCGACATTGTCGAAATAGATGTCGACCCCCTTGGGGGCGAGGGCGCGGAGCGCCTTCTTCACGTCCTCGGCCTTGTAGTCGATCGCACCGTCGAAGCCGAGTTGTTCGGTCAGGTAGCGGCATTTGTCGGCGCCGCCGGCAATGCCGATCACCCGGCAACCCTTGAGCTTGGCGATCTGGCCGACCAGGGCGCCGACGGCCCCGGCGGCACCGGAGACCACCACGGTCTCGCCCGGCTTCGGCTGGCCGACGTCGAGCAGGCCGAAATAGGCGGTCATCCCGGTCATGCCGAGAACGCCGAGGAAGGAGGGCAGGGGCGCCAGGGCGGGATCCACCTTGGTCGCCTCGGCCGCGGGCAGCAGGGCGTGGGACTGCACCCCGGTGATGCCCACCACCGTGTCGCCGACGGTGAAGCCGGGATCGCCCGAAGCGATCACCCGGCCAATGCCGAGGGCGCGCATGACGGCGCCGAGGGCGACCGGCGGGACATAGGACTTGCCCTCGTTCATCCAGCCGCGCATGGCCGGATCGAGCGAGAGATAGAGCACCTCGACCAGGATTTCACCGGCGCCGGCGGTCGGCAGGGCCTCGGTCGTCCATTGCCAGACGGAGGGTTCTGGCAGGCCGACCGGGCGGGCGGCGAGGCGCCACTGGCGGTTCATGGTCGAGGTCATGGCGTGTTCAGCTCCGCCGTTCGGGGGTGATGGCGTTCTGGATCAGCGGCCAGACGCCCTGTTTCCGCCAGCGGGCGTAGCGGTTGCAGACCGTGGCATAGGGGCCGTATTGGCCGACCGGCCAGTCGCGCCAGCGCCCGCCGGCATGCAGCATGTGCAGGATGCCGCTGATGATCCGCCGGTCGTCGGCGCGCGGCGCACCGCGCCCGCCGCTCGGCAGCAGGGGTTCGATCTGCTGCCAAGTGTCGTCGTCGAGCCAGTAGAGATGCTTGGTCATGCCGCCCTCACACCGCGGAAACGCCGCCGTCGACCGCGACCGCCTGGCCCGTGATGTGACGCGAGGCGTCGGACGCCAGGAAGACCGCGATGCCCATCATGTCCTCGTCGCCGCCGAGGCGGGCCAGCGGGGTCGCCGCCACCACCTGCTGCGAGAAGCGGTCGAGCAGGCCCTGGGACATTTTCGAGGGGAAGAAGCCCGGGCAGATCGCATTGACGTTGATGTTGTAGCGGCCCCATTCGGCGGCCAGCGCCCGGGTGAAATTGACCACCGCACCCTTCGAGGTGTTGTAGGCGATCGTATACATCGAAAGCTCGGGCGGATTGCCGCCGAGCCCGGCGATCGAGGCGATGTTGATGATCTTGCCGCCGCCCTGGGGGATCATGGCCCGCTTGCCGACTTCCTGCGAGAGCTGGAAGATGGCGTCGACATTGAGGGTCATCACCTTGTCCCAGGCGGACTGGGGATAATCCTCGGCCTTGGCGCCCCAGGTGGCGCCGGCATTGTTGATCAATATGTCGATCCGGCCGAAACGCGCCAGCACGGCCTCGACCAGGCGGGAGACGGCGCCCGAGGCGAGGTCGCCGAGATCGACCGGCACCGCCAGGGCCTCGATCCCCTTGGCCGCCAGGGCGGCTTCGGCGGCGGCGAGTTCAGCCGGCTTGCGGGCCGCGATCGCCACCTTGGCGCCCATTTCGCCCAGCGCCTCGGCCATCTGGAGGCCGAGCCCGCGGGAGCCGCCGGTGATCAGGGCGACCTTGCCGGTCAGGTCGAACAGGGATTTCACGCTCATCGCTGCAACTCCGCTCACTGGGTCCGCTTCAGTTCCATCTTGGCGATCTGGTTGCGGTGCACTTCGTCCGGCCCGTCGGCGAGGCGGAGCGTGCGGGCACCGGCATAGGCATAGGCGAGGCCGTAATCATTGGAGACGCCGCCGCCGCCATGGACCTGGATCGCCCAATCGATCACTTTGCAGGCCATGTTGGGGGCCGCGACCTTGATCATGGCGATTTCCTTGGCCGCCACCTTGTTGCCGTAGCGGTCCATCTTGTCGGCCGCGTTCAGCACCAGGAAACGGCACTGGTCGATCATGATGCGGGCTTCGGCGATGCGCTCGGCGGTGACGCCGTGGAGCGCGATCGGCCGGCCGAAGGCGGTGCGGCTCTTGGCCCGCTGGCACATCTTCTCGAGCGCGCGCTCGGCGACGCCGATCAGGCGCATGCAGTGATGGATGCGGCCGGGCCCGAGGCGCCCCTGCGCGATCTCGAAACCGCAGCCTTCGCCGAGCAGCATGTTGGAGACCGGCACGCGGACATTCTCGAACAGCACTTCGCCGTGGCCGTGGGGCGCGTCGTCATAGCCGAACACCGGCAGGTGGCGCAGCACGGTGACGCCGGGCACGTCGCGCGGCACGATGATCATCGACTGCTGGCGGTGGCGGTCCGGATTGTTCGGATCGGTCTTGCCCATGAAGATGAAAACCTTGCAGCGCGGATCATTGGCGCCCGACGACCACCACTTGCGGCCGTTGATGACGTAATGATCGCCCTCGCGCCGGATCGAGGCTTCGATATTGGTGGCGTCGGAGGAGGCGACGGCCGGCTCGGTCATGGCGAAACAGGAGCGGATCTTGCCGTCGAGCAGGGGCAGCAGCCATTCCTGCTTCTGCGCCTCGGTGCCGTAACGGGCCAGCACTTCCATGTTGCCGGTGTCCGGCGCCGAACAGTTGAACACTTCCGGCGCGAAATGGACGCGGCCCATGATCTCGCAGAGCGGCGCATATTCGAGGTTGGTGAGGCCGGCGCCCAGCTCGCTCTCCGGCAGGAAGAGGTTCCACAGGCCGGCCGCCTTGGCCTTTTCCTTCAGTTCCTCGACCACGCGGGTGGGCTGCCAGCGGTCGCCCTCGGCCACTTCCTCCTCGAAGCGGTGCTCGTTCGGATAGACATGCTCGTCCATGAAGGCCGAGACGCGCTCGCGCAGCTCCTGCACCTTCGGGGAATATTCGAAGTCCATGGTTCCGTCCTCGGCTCGGCGCGCCGAAGCGCGCGGGTTTCAGGTCAGCGCGCGGGAGCGCGCGGGTTTCTGGTCAGCGCGGGCTGGCGCGCAGGGTATTGGTGGGCAGGCGGTCGTCCAGGATGTCGCGGAAGCGGATCTCGACCGCGGCTTTGATCGCCTGATGGGGCAGGATGTAGAAGCGCCCGGCCCGCACCCCTTCGAGGGTGATGCGGGCGACGTCGGCGGCAGTCAGCTTGCCGGCGGCGATCGCCTTCCGCACCGCCTCGGCATAGGCCTCGCCGAGTGGATTGGCGTCGGCCAGGTCCGACGGGCGATTGCGTTCCGAATGGCCGATCCCGGTCGGCACGAAGGCCGGGCACAGGACCGAGACGCCGATCGCCGCCTTGTCGAGCTGCAACTCGTGGTGCAGGCATTCGGACAGGGTGACGACGCCGTGCTTCGAGACGCAATAGACGCTCGACCCCGGCGGCGACAGCAGCCCGGCGGCGGAGGCCGTATTGACCACATGGGCGGGCTGCCCCTGGGCCAGCATGCGCGGCACGAAGCTGCGGATGCCGTGCACGACGCCCATCAGGTTGACGTCCAGCACCCATTTCCAGTCGTCCAGCGTGGTGGTCCAGATCGGACCGGCCACGGCGACGCCGGCATTGTTGAAGAGAAGATGGGCGGCGCCGAAGCGGGCGTAGGTCGCCTCGGCCAGGGCTTCTATATCGTCGGGCTTGGCGACATCGACCTTCTGCGTGATCGCCTCGGTCCCGGCGGGCAGCAGGGCGACGGTGGCCGCGAGGCCGGCTTCGTCCCGGTCCGCCAAGGCCAGCTTCATGCCCAGTGCTGCGGTCTGCAGCGCCAATTCGCGGCCGAAGCCGCTGGCCGCGCCGGTGATCACGGCGACTTTTCCGGCCAGGTCTTGCACGTTGACTCTCCCCCGCTTGCCCTTCGGCGCTCGTCTTCTTGTCCCGCCGATCGATGCCGTCGGGTTGCGGGCAGAGTAGCCGGCCTATACCCTGCGTCTAATGAATGTTTTGGCGATGGAATCATAAAAATCATGCATATTAATCGCCTCGACCTGAATCTCCTGGTCGTGCTGGATGCGATCTTCTCCGAAGGCGGCATCACCCAGGCCGCGGCCAAGCTGAACCTCACCCAACCGGCGGTGAGCCATGCCCTGGCCCGGCTGCGCGACGTGCTGGGCGATCCGCTCTTCGTCCGGGCGGGGCGCGGCCTGGCCCCGACACCCTTCGCCCGCGGCCTGATCGAGCCGGTGCGCCAGGCTCTGCGCGGGCTCGAAATCGCCCTGGCGGAGGCAGAGCGCTTCGATCCGGCGACCACCAAGCGCCGCTTCACCCTCGGCATTCGCGACGTGCTGGAGGCGCGCATCCTGCCCGCCCTGCTGCACCGGATCTGCGAACAGGCGCCCGGCGTCGACCTCTCGGCGATCCATGTCGACCGCCGCGAGTTGGAGGCGGAACTGGCGTCCGGCCGGCTCGACGCGGCACTCGACATCTGGCTGGTGTTGCCGGAAGTGATCCGCCGCGTCCGGCTGATGGAAGATCGCTTCGTGGTGGTGGCGAGAAGCGGCCACCCGCGGGTGCGCGGGCGGATCGACCTCGACGGCTATCTGGCCGAACAGCATGTCCTGGTCAGCGCGCGCACCGCCGGTCCCGGGCTCGAAGACGTGGAGTTGGCCCGTCTCGGCCTCGGCCGCCACGTCCGCCTGCGCTGCCAGCACTATTTCGCCGGTTGCCGCGTGGTCAGCCAGACCGACCTGGTGCTGACCATGACCGAGCATTATGCCCGCATTACCAACCGCCCCTTCGCCAATCAGATCCTGCCCTTCCCGCTGCAGGGACCCGGATTGGATGCCTATCTCTATTGGCATGCCAATGTCGAAGCGGATCCGGCCAGCCGCTGGCTTCGCTCTATGATTGTGGAAACGATGCGCTCTCTGCCCTCGCGGGATCTCTAGCGCGCAGGCTTCATCGATCTGTTGTTAATCCCACCACGATAAAGGGGTTGTCCCGGAAATGGGCGTTATCGGAGGCACATGAACCCGAAATGGAATCGTTTCTGGTGCGGCTTTCGTCGTTTCTGTCACTACGCTGTTCATGACGCATTGCACAATATCAATGTCGTTCGCTTGTCGGTACAACCAGATGCGCTCAACACGGCCTGCTCATCGGCCCCTGCCCGGAAGCTCTGCGCTCGGGTATGGGGCACAAGCGCCGGACTTGGCCGATGCCGAAGTCCATGTCTGGCTGGTTGACCTGCAACTTACTGACAATATTGTCGAAGACTTTGATTTTGTTGCCAGTTCGGCCGAAAAATCGCGTGCGGCGCGGTTCCGCCGCGAGGACGACAGGCGGCGCTTCCGGCGCGCCCGCTCCGCCCTCCGCCGTATCTTGGCGTGTTACACCCGGCAGGCGCCCGAGAAAATTGACATCATGGCCGACGAGAACGGCCGTCCACGGCTTCGGCAAACCGGAGAAATTGACTTCAATTGTTCCCGAACTGGTGGTTTTGCGTTGATCGCCATCGGCCGGAATTGCCGTGTCGGCGTCGACGTCGAGCGCGTGCAAAGCGGCTTTCCGGCGATGGAACTCGCCCAGGTACACTTCTCGCGCGCAGAGGCGGAAGAACTGAGCAAACAATCGGAATTTCGGCGGATTCCTGCCTTCTTCCGCTGCTGGACCGCGAAGGAGGCCTGCGTCAAGGCCTGGGGCATGGGGCTCTCCCTGCCACTGGCGGATTTCGACGTCGCCGAGGATGCGGACGGCTCTCCGCGATTGGCGGCGCGGCGGGCGGCACTGTCACCGCTTTGGCTTCACCTGCTGCCGACTCCGGCGCGGCTGACGGCGGTACTGGCCGCCGATCGCCCGCTCGCGGCAGTGCAGACCACTTTCCACAGTTTCGCCCGGCTGGCCGCTCTCGGCCCGGCCGGCCGTGCATGAACCGACCGAGGAGGGGCTGGCCATGGGTATCATCGAACGGCCGGATGCAGCACAGATCCTGCCGCTGGCGATCGGCCAGCGTGGCCTTTGGGTGAGCAGCAAGATCGCGCCGACGGGTTCTGTCTTCAACATCTCGGAATATATCGAGATCCACGGCGCGCTGGATCCGAAGCTGTTCATCGCCGCCCTGCACCGTCTGGCCCAGGAGGCGGAGACGGCGCGCACCCATATCGTCGACACCGACGAAGGCCCCCGGCAGGAAATCAGCCCGCTGTTCGAGCGCGCCATTCCCTTCCTCGACGTCAGCGACGAGCCCGACCCGCGCGCCGCCGCCGAAGCCTGGATGATGGAAGAGCTGCAGCGCCCGGTCGATCTCGCCAAGGGCTTCCTGTGGTTCGTCGCCCTGTTCAAGGCGGGACCCGAGACCTGGTTCTGGTACCACCGGTGCCACCACATCATCCTCGACGGTTTCGGCGGCGGCCTGCTGGCCCGGCGCTGCGCCGAGATCTATTCCGCCATGGTCGAGGGGCGCGAGCCCGAGCCCTGCCCCTTCGGCCGCTTCGAGGCGATCCTCGATGCCGAGCAGAGCTACCGCGCCTCGCCCCGCTTCGGCCGCGACCGCGAATATTGGATGGAGCGCCTGGCCGGCCTGCCCGAGCCGATCTCGCTGGCGCGCCGCCGGGCCGAGCCGACCGGCGGCCTGCTGCGCTCGACCGCGCGCCTGTCGCCCGAGAAGACGGCGGTGCTGCACGACATCGCCAAGCGCTATGGCGGCAGCCTGCCGCAGGTGCTGATCTCGTTGATGGCGGCCTATATCTACCGCGTCACCGGGCAGGACGACCTGATCTTCGGGATGCCGGTGACCGGCCGCACCTCGGGGGCGCTGCGCCGCATTCCCGGCATGATGGCCAATGCCATCGCCGTCCGCCTGGCGCTCAGCCCGACCATCACGCTGGAAGACCTGGTCCAACAGGTCGCCAAGGCGGTGATGGGCGGGCTTCGCCACCAGCAGTACCGCTACGAGGACCTGCGCCGCGACTTGGGGCTGCTGCGCCAGGACCAGCAGATCTCCTGGGTCGGGGTCAATATCGAGCCCTTCGACTATGACCTCCGCTTCGGCGGCCTGCATTCGACCACCCATAATCTTTCGAACGGCTCGGTCGAAGACCTGACCATCTTCATCTACGACCGCGACGACGGCCGCGGGCTGCGCATCGATTTCGACGCCAATCCGGGCCTCTATACGGTCGACGAACTGGCCGAGCATCAGGCCCGCATGCTGCGCCTGATCGAAGCCGTGCTGGCCTCGCCCGACGGCCCGATCGGCGCCATCGACATCCTGAGCCCGCTCGAACGCGTCTGCATCGAGAAGACCTGGAACGATACGGCGCACGAGGTCGACCTGACGCCCTGGATCGCCCGCTTCGAGGCCCAGGTGGCGGCGACCCCGGACCGCCTCGCCGCGGTGGACGTGAATGCCGGCCTGAGCTATGCCGCCCTGAACGCGGAAGCCAACCGCCTGGCGCACACGCTGATCGCCCGCGGCATCGGTCCGGGCGACCTGATCGCCGTCGCCCTGCCGCGCAACCGCCACCTGCCGGCGGCCCTGATCGGCATCCACAAGGCGGGGGCGGCCTATCTGCCGCTCGACCCCGAGGCGCCGCCGGCCCGTCTGGCGCTGACCCTGGAGGACGCTGCGCCCGCCCTGGTGCTGACCACGACGGCGATCGCGGCGCGCCTGCCGGTCAACGGCCTGCCCCTGCTGCTGACCGACCGCAAGGAGACGGAAGGTGCGGCCGAGACCAATCCGACCGATGCCGAGCGGAAGGCGCCGCTGACCCCGGCGGATACCGCCTATGTCATCTATACCTCGGGCTCGACCGGGCGGCCCAAGGGCGTGGTGGTGCCGCACCGCGGCCTTTCCAACTTCCTCGCCTCGATGCGCGAGATCATCGGCATCGGGCCGACCGACCGTCTGATGGCGGTCACCACCATCGCCTTCGACATCGCCGCCCTCGAACTCTATCTGCCGCTGACCGTGGGCGCAGAAGTGATCGTGGTGACACGCGATACGGTGCGCGATCCGCAGGCGCTGGCCACCCTGGTGCGCGAGAACCGGGTCAGCCTGATGCAGGCGACGCCCTCGCTCTGGCAGGCGCTGGTGGCCGACCATGCGGCGGATTTCGCCGGCGTGCTGCCGCTGGTGGGCGGCGAGGCGCTGCCCGGCCCGCTGGCGCGCCGCCTCTATGACCTCTCCGGCCGGGTGATCAATCTCTACGGCCCGACCGAGACGACGATCTGGTCGACGGTGATGGAACTGGCCGGCCGCGATCTGGACGCGCCGCCCATCGGCCGGCCGATCTGGAACACCACGGTCCATGTCCTCGACCGCCACATGAATCCGGTGCCGGTCGGCATTCCGGGCGATCTCTATATCGGCGGCCTCGGCGTCGCGGACGGTTACCTGCGGCGGCCGGACCTGACCGCGGAACGCTTCATCGCCGATCCTTTCGCCGAATCCGTGGGGGGCCCCGGCGGGCGTCTCTACAAGACCGGCGACATCGCCCGCTGGCGCGAGGACGGCGCGCTCGAATTCCTCGGCCGCAGCGATTTCCAGATCAAGATCCGCGGCTTCCGCGTCGAGGCGGGCGAGATCGAGGCGGCGCTCACGGCCGAGCCCGGCGTCCGCCAGGCGGCGGTCATCCTGCGCGAAGACGCCGGCAACAAGCATCTCGTCGCCTATGTCGTGCCCGAGAAGGATGCCACGGTCGACGGCCACACGCTCCGCCTGGCGCTCGAGAAGAACCTGCCGGATTACATGATCCCGGCTGCCTTCGTTCCCCTCGAGGCACTGCCGGTCAACCCCAACGGCAAGCTCGACCGCGGCGCCCTGCCGGCGCCCCATTTCGAGCGGACCGAAGGCTATGTCGCGCCGCGCACGCCGATGGAGGAACGCCTGGCATCGCTCTGGGCCGAGAGCTTCGGGCTGGAGCGGGTCGGGGTGCACGACAATCTGTTCGAGCTGGGCGGCGACAGCCTGGCGGCGGCGCGCATGATCGCGGCGCTGCGCACGCGCTACGGCATCGAGGTGCCGCTGGGCGCCGTGTTCGGCACGCCGACCATCGCCGGCCTCTCCGAGCACCTGGAGCGTCACAGCGCCAACGATCCCTTCGCGGCCCTGCTCCCAGTGAAGACCGGCGGCGCTGCGGCACCCCTGTTCTGCCTGCATCCCGTGCTCGGCCTCGGCTGGGGTTATGCCGGGCTGCTGCGCCACATCGGTGCCGAGCGGCCGCTCTATGTCCTCCAGGCGCGCGGCATCACCAAGGCGGCGGCGCTGCCGGCCAGCATCGCCGAGATGGCGGCCGACTATCTGGCCGAGATCCGCGAAGTCCAGCCGAAGGGGCCTTACCACCTGCTGGGCTGGTCCTTCGGCGGGCTCTTGGCGCATGAGATCGCGCGTCAGCTCCGCGCCGAAGGCGAAGAGGTCGGCTTCCTCGGCCTGATGGACGCCTATCCCTTCGTGGTCGACAAGGGCCCGATGGACGAGGCGGCCGAAGTCGCCAGCGCCATGAGTTTCCTCGGCTATCCGAAGGACGCCTTGGGCGAGGTGCCGCAGACCATGCAGGCGCTGGCCGACTTCATCTGCGAGCGCTATGCCGTGCGTTCCATCCCGGCGGTACAGGACATGGAACGCAAGAACCCGGCCCTGTTCGACAATATCCGCAAGGTGATCGAGAACAACATGCGCCTCGCCCGCCGCTTCGAGCCCGGCGTGATCGATGTCGACATCACCTTCGTCAGGGCCGAGAAGGGCAAGGGCGCCGATCTCGACTCGATTCTGCACCACCAGGCCCATGCCTGGGAGGCCCATGTCGACGGGCTGATCGAGCTCCATGCCGTCGCCTGCCACCACCAGGACATGCTGGATGTCGCCGTGCTGGCGGAAATCGGCCCGGTGCTGGCGGCCGCCCTGGCGGCGCGGGTGCCGGTCCCCAGGCTGGCGATGGCGTGACGCGATGCGGATCACCATCTTCGCCGTCGGCACCATGGGCGACATCCGCCCCTTCCTGGCGCTCGCCCACGGGCTCCAGGCCAAGGGTCATGTCGTCACCCTGGCGACCAGCCAGAATTTCGAGGGCCTGATCACCCGCTTCGGGGTCAAATATGCGCCGCTCACCGCGGACTACGAGACCTTGATGCACAAGGCGCCCGAGATGATCGAGAACGGCATGAATGTCGTGAAGGTGGGGCGCATCATGCGCGGCCATCTCTCGGAAATGGCGTCGAACTGGGGGCGCGAGGGCAGGGCGGCGGCCGAAGGGGCGGAACTGCTGATCGGCCAGGGGCCGGCCACCATCCTGGTCGCCTCGCTCTCGGACGCCACGGGGATTCCCTGCGTCCAGGCCCAGCTCCAGCCGATGACGCCCTGCCGCGACATCCAGCCCATGATGCTGCCGCCGAGCCGGATTCCGCTGCCGGGCTTCCTCAACCTCGGCCTCTATCATGCGCTGCGCTTCTTCACCTGGCAGATGTTCGCCCCGGCGATCAACGAGATGCTGCGCAAGGACCTGGGCCTGAAGCCCTATAATTGGCTCGGCCCCTATTACGGCGGGCCGCGCAGCCGGCGCCGCGTCCTCTATGCCTATTCGCCGGAGATCCTGCCCAAGTCGCGCGACTGGAACGAGGACCAGGTGGTGACCGGCTTCTGGTACCTGGACGAGGGCGAGAACTATACCCCGCCGCGGGACCTGGCCGATTTCCTGGCCGCGGGCGAAAAGCCCGTTTATGTCGGCTTCGGCTCGATCTTCGGGCGCGACACCGAACGGATCACGCGGATCGTCATCGCCGCCCTGAAGCAGGTCGGCTGCCGCGCCATCCTGGCGACCGGCTGGGGCGGCATCGCGGCGGACGAGAGCCTGCGGGACGACAAGATCTTCGTCCTCCAGGCGGCCCCGCACGACTGGCTCTTCCCGCGCATGGCCGTCGCCGTACACCACGGCGGCGCCGGCACCACGGCAGCGGCGGCGCGCGCCGGCATCCCCTCGGTCATCATGCCCTTCATCACCGAACAGGCCTTCTGGTCCGACCGGCTGGAGAAGCTGGGGGCGGCACCGAAGCACCTGAACCGGAAGACGGTGACGGTGGAGGCGCTCGCCGCCGCCATCGAGCGCGCCCGGAAGCCCGACATGATCGCGGCGGCCGCGGCCCTCGGCGAGCGGATGCAGCGGGAGACCGGTGTCGCCACCGCGGTCGCCCAGCTCGAGGAATGGGATCTCCTGCACTCGACCGCGCGGCCCGAACATGGCACAACCGGGCCGGTTCACCCTGCCGCCGAGGCTGCAATTGGCTGATGTCGCCGCCGTCCGTGCCACTATCGTCGCCCGTGCCAATGCGCTGGGCGGACGGGCGCGTGCGGCCTGGGCCGGCTTCGGCCTGATCCAGCGGGGCGTCGCCCTCGGCCTCGGGGCCGGGCTTCTGCTGGCGCTCGGCAGCCTGGTGGTGGGCGGCCGCGGCACCGTGGGCCTCGGCGCGGAGGGAGAGGCGGTGCCCGTCGTCCTCGGCACCGTGGCCAAGGATCCCCTCCCGGTTTATCTCGACGGCATCGGCACCGTGCAGGCGTCGAACACCGTCCAGGTGCGCGCCCGGATCGACGGAGAGATTATCGAAATCGGCTTCAAGGAAGGCCAGGCGGTAAAGGCCGGCGACATCCTGGTCCGCATCGATCCCCGACCCTTCGAGGCCAATTGGAAGCAGATGCAGGCCAATCTGGCGCGCGACCAGTCCCAGCTCTCGGATGCCCGCGCCAATCTGACCCGCCTGATCGGCATCGGCGAATTCGCCGCCAAGAAACAGGTCGACGGCCAGCGTGCCCTGGTCGCCCAGATGGAAGCCCTGGTCGCCGCCGACCAGGCCCAGGTCGACTATGCCAAGGCACAGCTCGACTATACCGTGATCCGCTCGCCGTTCGACGGGCGCACCGGGCTCCGCCAGGTCGACATCGGCAATATCGTCCATGCCGGGGACCAGACCCCCCTGGTGACCGTGACTCAGGTCGACCCGATCGCCGTGCTCTTCACCCTGAACGCCGACGACCTGCCGATGATCGTCGACGGCATGAAGGCGGGCACGCTCGCCGTCTATGCCTTCGCCAAGGACAACAAGACGAAGCTCGCCGAAGGCAATCTGGACCTGGTCGACAATCAGATCGACCAGGCGACCGGCACGGTGAAGCTGAAGGCGACTTTCCCCAATCCCGACAGCCGGCTGTGGCCCGGGCAATTCGTCAATGCCCGACTCCGCGTCACGCTCTATGACGGGCTCTCGGTCTCGGCCAATGCGATCCAGCAGGGGCCGAACGGCGCTTATCTCTGGATCGTGGACGGCGAGGGCAAGGCTTCCATGCGCTCGGTCGTGGTGACCCGGCTGCAGGACGGCCGCGCCCTGATCGATTCGAGCCTGACGCCCGGCCAGAAGGTCGTCGTCGACGGCCAGTACAAGCTCCAGCCGGGTGCTGCCACCGTGCCGGCCCCGCCCCAGCCCGAAGCCCCGGTCGCGGGTTCGACCGCCGCCGGCAGCTAGCCGCAGGCGCCTCGGTGCAGCCCCGATGAACATCGCCAGCCCCTTCATCCTGCGGCCGGTGGCGACAACGCTGCTCACCATCGGGATCGTGCTGCTCGGCCTGATCGGCTACCGGATGCTGCCGGTCACTTCGCTGCCGACGGTGGATTTCCCGACGATCCAGGTCACCTCGCGCCTGCCCGGCGGCTCGCCCGACGTCATGGCTTCGCTGGTGACGACACCGCTCGAACATCAGCTCGGCCAGATTTCCGGCCTGGTCACCATGCGTTCGGTCTCTTCCTTCGGGACGAGCCAGATTACGCTGCAATTCGACCTCGGCCGCGATGTCGATGCCGCGGCGCAGGATGTGCAGGCACAGATCAACGGCGCTTCGGGCCTCTTGCCGCTGGCGCTCATGCCGTCCCGGCCGACCTATTCCAAGGTCAATCCGGCCGATACGCCGGTGCTGATCCTGGCCATGACCTCGAACGAGCTGCCGCTCCGCATGGTGAATGATTTCGCCGACACGGTGGTGGCGCAGAAACTCTCCCAGGTGCCGGGCGTCGGCCTGGTGACCATCGAGGGCGGGCAGAAGGCGGCGGTACGCATCCAGGTCAATCCGGTGGCGTTGGCCGGCCTCGGCCTTTCGCTCGACGACGTCAGGGCCGCGATCAAGGGCGCCACGGTCGACAGTCCCAAGGGCGGTATCGACGGGCCGCGGCAATCGTTCCAGATCAGCGCCGACGACCAGTTGCTCGACGCCGAAGCCTATCGCCGCCAGATCATCGCCCAGAAAGACGGCGCGCCGGTCCGCCTGGGCGACATCGCCACGGTGAGCGAGAGCGTCGAGAACGACCGCATGGCCGGCTGGTACGACGGCAAGCCCGCCGTGCTCCTGAATATCCAGCGCCAGCCCGGCGCCAATATCATCGAGGTGGTGGACGCCATCCACCGCCTGCTGCCCGGCTTGCGCGCGACCGTGCCGCCCGCGGTGAAGCTCGACGTGCTGAGCGACCGGACCGAGACGATCCGGGCCGCCATCGCCGACGTGCAGTTCACCCTGCTGCTGTCGATCGCTCTCGTCGTCCTGGTGATGTTCCTGTTCCTGCGCCGGCTGTGGGCGACGGTGATCCCCAGCGTGACCCTGCCGGTTTCGCTGGTCGCCACGTTCGGCATCATGGCGCTGGCCGGCTTCAGCCTGGACAACCTCTCCCTGATGGCGCTCACCATCGCGACCGGCTTCGTGGTCGACGACGCCATCGTGATGATCGAGAACATCGTGCGTCACATGGAGGCGGGGGAGCGGCCGCTCCAGGCGGCGCTGAAGGGGGCGAAGCAGATCGGCTTCACCATCGTCTCGCTCACCGTCTCGCTGATCGCGGTGTTCATCCCGCTCCTCCTGATGGAGGGCGTGGTCGGGCGGCTGTTCCGGGAATTCGCCATCACGCTCTCGGCGGCGGTGGTCATCTCGGCCCTGGTCTCGCTCACCCTGACGCCGATGATGTGCGCCCATCTCCTGCCGCGCGACGAAAAGAAGAAGAAACAGGGCCGTATCGCCGACTGGTCGGAACGGGTGCTGGACCGGAGCCTCGCCCTCTACGAGAAGAGCCTCGGCTTCGTCATGGTGCATCAGCGGGAGACCCTGCTGGTCGCCATCGCCACGCTGGTCGCCACCATCGGCCTCTATATCGTGGTGCCCAAGGGCTTCCTGCCGCAGCAGGACACCGGCCTCATCGTCGGCGTGACCGATGCGGCGCCCGATATTTCCTTCGCCGCCATGGCCGCCAAGCAGCAGCAGGTGGCCGACATCGTGCGCCGCGACCCGGATGTCGCCGCGGTTTCCGCCTTCGTCGGCACCGGCACGATCAATTCGACGGGTAATGCCGGCCGTCTCTATATCTCCCTGAAGCCGCGGGCCGATCGGGGCGAGACGGCGGACCGGGTGATGCGCCGCCTGAAGCTGGCGACGCAGGGCATCCAGGGTATCAGCCTGTTCATGCAGTCGGCCCAGGAACTGACCGTCGGCACCGTCCATGCCCGGACGCAATACCAATATCTGCTCCAGGGCGCTTCGGCCGCCGAATTGACGCTGTGGTCCGGCCGGCTGCTCGACGAATTGCGCCGCAGGCCCGAGGTGGCGGACGTCGCCTCCGACGCCCAGGCGGGCGGCCAGCAGGCCATGCTGACCATCGACCGCGACGCGGCGGCCCGCCTCGGCATTTCGGTCGGGACGATCAACGACGCCCTCTACAATGCCTTCGGCCAGCGCCAGATCGCCACCCTCTACACCCAGACCAACCAGTATCATGTGATCCTGGAGGTGGCGCCCGACTTCCGTGCCGATACCGGCGCCTTCCGCTTCGCCTATGTGAAGTCGGACCAGGGCGAGATGGTGCCGCTGGCGAGCTTCACCAAGGTCGAGCTGCAGGCGGCGCCGCTCGCCATCATGCACCAGGGCCTGTTCCCGGCCGTCACCCTGTCCTTCAACCTGGCCGAGGGAGCATCGCTCGGCAGCGCCACCGGGGCGATCCACGAGGCGGAGGCGGCGATCGGCATGCCCTCCTCGATCAGCGCCAGTTTCGTCGGCAGTGCGGCGGAATTCGGCCGTTCGCGCGCCGCCGAAGTGCTGCTGATCCTGGCCGCGGTGGTCACCGTCTATATCGTCCTCGGCATCCTCTACGAGAGCTATATCCACCCGATCACGATCCTCTCGACCCTGCCTTCGGCCGGCGTCGGCGCCCTGCTCGGCCTCATGCTGACGGGCAAGGAGCTCGACGTGATTTCGCTGATCGGCATCATCCTGCTGATCGGCATCGTGAAGAAGAATGCGATCATGATGATCGACTTCGCCCTCGATGCGCAGCGAAACGGCGGCATGAAGCCGGAAGCCGCGATCGTACAGGCCTGCCTGCTGCGCTTCCGCCCGATCATGATGACCACCATGGCGGCCCTGCTCGGCGCCCTGCCGCTGGCGTTGGGCACCGGCACGGGGTCGGAGATCCGCTCGCCCCTCGGTATTTCGATCGTCGGCGGCCTGCTGCTCTCGCAGGCCCTGAGCCTCTATACGACGCCGGTGATCTATCTCGCCTTCGATCGCCTGCAGCGGCGGCTCGGCCTCGGCGCGGTGCCGCAGGCGGCCGAGTGATGGATTCCAACGTCTTCATCCGCCGGCCGGTCGCGACCACGCTGGTGATGATCGGTGTGCTGCTGCTCGGCTTCACCGCCTATTTCCATCTGGCCGTCTCCTCGACCCCGATCGTCGACCTGCCGACCGTGGTGGTGCGCGCCAGCCTGCCGGGGGCGAGTGCCGAGACCATGGCCGCCTCGGTCGCGACGCCGCTGGAACGCCAGATGGGCACGATCGCCGGCCTGACCGAACTCACCTCGATCAATTCGATCGGCGGCACCACGATCGTCGCCCAGTTCGACATCGGGCGGAACATCGACGCGGTGGCGCGCGACGTGCAGGCGGCGATCAATGCCGCGGCGGCGGTGCTGCCTTCCGACATGCCGGCGCCGCCTTTCTATATCAAGGCCAATCCCAACGTCTTCCCGGTCATCACGCTGGCGCTGGCGAGCGACATCCTGCCCGCCTCGCAGGTCTACGACCTCGCGGACAAGCTGCTGTCGCAGCGCCTTTCCCAGGTGCCGGGGGTTTCCCAGGTGTCGCTCTCGGGCGCCGATGCGACCGCGGTGCGGGTCCAGGCCGATCCGGGCGCGCTCGCCTCCCTCGGCCTGTCGCTCGAAGATTTGCGGGCGGCGCTGGGGGCGATTTCCACCCTCGGCCCCAAGGGCAGTTTCGACGGGCCGGACAAGACCGTGGCGATCGCCGCCAACGACCAGCTCCACAGTGCCGAGGACTTCCGCACCCAGGTGATCGCCTGGCGGAACGGCGCCGCCATCCGCCTGGGCCAGGTCGCCACGGTGAGCGACGACGTTTCCAACACCAAGGTCGGCTCCTGGCTGAACGGCAAGCGCGCGGTCCTGGTCGAGGTGCGGAAACAGCCGGGCGCCAATACGATCCAGGTGGTGGACGGCGTGCGCGCAGCGCTGGCCGAATTGCGCGGCTGGCTGCCCCCGGCGGTCGGTGTCCAGGTGGTGGCGGACCGGACCCGGGTGCTGCGCGCCGGCATCGCCGACGTGCAATTGACCATGGCGCTGTCGACCGCGCTGGTCGTCATGGTGATCGCGCTCTTCCTGCGCCGTTTCTGGGCCACCGTGATCCCGGCCGTGTCGATCCCCGTGGTGGTGGCCGGCACTTTCGCGGTGATGTATCTGCTCGACTACAGTCTCGACAATCTCTCGATCATGGCGCTGATCATCGCGATCGGCTTCATCGTCGACGATACGATCGTGATGATCGAGAACGTCTTCCGCCTGATCGAGAAGGGCGAGACGCCGATGCGGGCGGCGGCGAAGGGCACCCGGCAGATCGCCTTCACGGTGATCTCCCTGACCGTCTCGCTGCTCGCCGCCCTGATCCCGATCCTCTTCATGCCCGATGTGCTGGGCCGCTTCTTCCGCGAATTCGGCGTGACGCTGGCGGTCGCCATCGTCCTTTCCGCCCTGGTCTCGCTCAGCCTGACGCCGATGATGTGCGCCCATCTGCTGGGCCGGGAGAAGGTGGCGGAGGGGCGGCTCTCCAACAAGGTGGAGCGCGCGATCCAGGGCCTGACCGATCTCTATGCCGGCAGTCTCGAGCGGGCGCTGCGCCGGCCTTGGCTCATGCTCGGCCTGGTCGGGCTGTTCATGGTCGGCGCGATGGCGCTCTTCGTCGTAGTGCCCAAGGGTTTCCTGCCCAAGCAGGACACCGGCGTGATCCGCGGCGTGACCGATGCGCCGGCCGACATTTCCTTCGAGGCGATGCGCGAGCGCCAGGCGGCAGCGGTCAGGATCATCCTGTCCGATCCGGCGGTCGACAATGTTTCCTCCTTCGTCGGCACCGGGCTCTGGAACGCGCTGAAGAACGGCAATCTCACGGTCAACCTGAAGCCCTTCGGCCAGCGCGACGTGACCGCGGCGCAGGTGGTCGAACGGCTGCGGCCCAAGCTCGCGGCGCTGCCGGGAATCGATACCTATCTCTCGCCGGTCGACGATTTCGGCACCGGCGGGCGAGCCGGGCGGGCGGCCTATCAATATACGCTCTCCGGCCCAGACCTCGCCCGACTGGAGAAATCGGTCGCCCTGGTGCGCGACGCCCTGAAGACGGTGCCAGAGGTGACCGATGTTTCGACCGACCAGGATGCCGGCGCCCTGCAAGCCCATCTGACGATCGACCGCGATGCGGCGGCCCGCCTCGGCGTCTCCTCGGCGGCGATCGACGCCGCGCTCTACAATGCCTTCGGTCAGCGGCAGGTCTCGACCATCTACAACGAGTTCGACCAGAACAAGGTGGTGCTCGAAGTGCGCGCGGCCGACCGGGCCGATCTCACCGCCCTCGACCGGCTCTATGTCACCGGCACGGGGGGCAAGCAGGTGCCGCTCTCGGTCGTGACCACGCTCGATCCCGGGCAGACGCCGGTGCAGATCAACCACCAGGGCGAGCTGCCGGCGATCACCATCGGTTTCAACCTGGGTGCAGGCGTGGCCCTCTCCTCCGCCATGGCGGCGGTCGAGGCCAAGGTGAAGAGCCTGAACCTGCCGGCCGATGTGACCGGCTTCTTCGCGGGCGATGCCAAGACGGCGCGGCGGGCCAATAGCGCCCAGGGCTGGATGCTGCTCGGCGCCATCGTGGCGATCTATATCGTGCTCGGCATGCTCTACGAGAGCTATGCCCATCCGCTGACGATCCTTTCGACCATTCCCTCGTCCGGCGTCGGCGCGCTGCTCGCCCTGCTGATCACCGGGGTCGAATTCTCGGTCATCGCGGCGATCGCCCTCGTGCTGCTGATCGGCATCGTGATGAAGAATGCGATCATGATGGTCGACTTCGCCCTGGTGGCGGAGCGGGAGGCCGGCCTCACCCCGCGCGAGGCGATCCTGCGCGCCGCCCGGCTGCGCTTCCGGCCGATCACCATGACCACGCTGGCCGCGGTCTTCGGTGCCTTGCCGCTGGCGATCGGCTTCGGGGTCGGGGCGGAGATGCGCCAGCCCCTCGGCATTTCGATCGTGGGCGGGCTGATCGCGGCGCAATTCGTCACGATCTATACGACGCCCGTGGTCTATCTCGCGGTCGACCGGATGCGCGGCCGGCGGCGCGCGCGCTTCCTGCCGTCGGAAATGCCGGCGGAGTGATCATGCCCAACAGTGCCGTCCGCTTCATCCTGGTCACCATCTTCCTCGACGCCATGGGCTTCGGGATGCTGGCGCCCGTGCTGCCGCATCTGGTGGCCGAGCTTTCGGGCGGCGATGCCGCGGCGGGGGCGGCGGCCTTCGGCACGATCCAGGCCGCCTATGCGGCTTGCCTGTTCCTCTTCTCGCCCCTGATCGGCCGGCTGTCGGACCGTTTCGGGCGCCGGCCGGTGATCCTGGTGGCGCTGGCCGGCGCCGCCGTCGACCAAGTGGTAGCGGCGCTGGCGGGCAGCCTGTGGCTGCTCCTCGCGGCGCGGGCGGTGGCCGGGCTGTGCGGCGGCAGTGCTGCGACGGCGGCGGCCTATGTCGCCGACGTCACGCCGGCCGAGAAGCGCGGCACCGCCTTCGCCGTGGCGGGTGCCGTCTTCGGCATCGGCTTCGTCTCGGGGCCGGCGATCGGCGGCCTGCTCGGCGATCTCGGGCCGCGGGTGCCTTTCTGGGCGGCGGCCGGGCTGACCGCGGCCAATTTCCTCTATGGTCTGTTCGTCTTGCCGGAGAGCCTGGGCCGCGACCGGCGGAAAGCGCTGGATATTCACGCCCTCAATCCCTTCGCCGGGCTCATGGCCTGGCGCCGTTCGCGCGTGGTGGCCGGGCTGTTCGGCGCGGTCTTCCTGTTCATGCTGGCGCAATCGGGGTTGCAGGCGACTTGGGTGCTGTTCACCGACGTGGCGCTGGGCTGGGGTCCGCGGGAAGTCGGCGTCTCGCTCGGCGCCCTCGGCATCGTCGCCATCCTGGCCCAGGCGCTGGTCGGGCCGAAGCTGATCGGCCGTTTCGGGCCGCGCAAGACCCTGCTCGCCGGGCTCGCCGCCACCGTCTTCTTCTGCCTGGCGCTGGCCTTCGTCAGGGCGGATTGGCAGCTCTATGCCACCCTGGTCTTCGTGCCCCTCGCCATGGCGAGCGGGCCGGCGGCCCAGGCCGTGCTCTCGACCGGGGTCGAGGCGACGGAACAGGGCCTGCTCCAGGGCACGATATCGGGCGTGACCGGGCTCGCCTCGGTCTTCGGGCCACCGATCGGGGCCTGGACCTTCGGCCATTTCGCGAGCCCGGGGCCGCTGCAGTTTCCCGGCGCCGCCTTCCTGCTGGCCGCGCTGCTGGCGCTCGCCGCCCTGGGTGCCGCCGCCCGGGCGGTCAGCCCGCCTGGCGAAGCGGCGCGCCGAGACGTTCCGTGATGCGGTCGGCGACGAAGCCGGCATCGCGGGCGATGCCCGAGAAACGCCCCGAACCCCAGGTGTAGAGCCAGGGCAGGCCGAGGAAATAGAGCCCCGGCACGGCGCTCACCCCGCGCTTGTGGGTGGGATAGCCGCGGCCGTCGAAACAGGGCACGCCGAGCCACGAGAAATCCGAGCGGAAGCCGGTCGCCCAGATCACGCTGGTGACATTCTCGGCCGCGAGGTCGAGGTCGAGGCCCGGATCGTCCGGCTGCCAGCAGGGAACATAGGGCGGCTCCACCGGCGCCTCGATACCCTTGGCGGCGATATAGGCGTCCACGCCTTCGCGGATGCGGACATAGGTGGCATCGGCCGCATCGAGATTGGCGGCGAGATCGTCGGCGAAGCTGACGTGGGCACCGTCGATCCCTTTCAGGCGGCCGTGCAGCTTCATGCCCTGAAGAGCGAATTTGCGGAGGTCGATCTCGCGCCCGCCGTCGCGCCCGGTCATATAGTGATTGGCCTTGCCGCGCACCTTCTCGCCCTGGGGGTGCTGGTCGACGGGCATATCGTAATGGCCCATGTCGTGCTGCCATTCGACGACGTCGCGGCCGCGATATTTGCGCGGCGCGCGCGGGGCGGAGCCGGTGGCGAGATGGACCTGGCGGCCTTCGAGGTGCAGGTCCTCGGCGATCTGGCAGCCCGACTGGCCGGAACCGACGACGAGCACGGCGCCGGGCGGCAGGGCGGCGGCGCTGCGGTAGCGCGAGGAATGGACCTGCACGATCGGTGATGGCAGGCGTTCCGCGGCGCGCGGGATATTGGGAATGTGATAGCCACCGACCGCGACCACCACCTGGTCGGCCGTGTAAGCGCCGTCGGTCGTCTCGACCAGGAAACGCCCATCGTCCCGCCGGGTCAGCGCGGTGACCGCGACACCTTCCTTGAGCGGCGGCTGCACGAGGTCGATATAGGCGTTCAGATAGCCGAGAATCTCGTCCTTCTTCATGAAGCCGAAGGGATCGTTGCCGGGATAGGGAAAGCCCGGGAGCTGGCACTGCCAATTGGGCGTGACCAGGCAGAAATTGTCCCAGCGTTCGGTCGCCCAGGCGTGACCCCGGCGGTTCTTTTCGAACAGCAGATGGTCGATGCCGCGGGCCTTCAGATAATAGGAGATCGAGAGGGCGGCCTGGCCGCCGCCGACGACGAGGACGGGATAATGGGTCAGGGGGGCGTTCATGGTGTCTCGGTCCTTCAGGGCTCGATGCCTTCGACCGTGACCACGGCCTCCGGCGCGTCGGTGTAACGTTTGGCGGCTTCTTCGATGCGGGCGAGCTGGCCCAGCGCCCGCGAGCACGGCATGCCGTAGCGGGCGCGCACGCGCTCGCTGGCGGCCCCCAGGCCGGCGCGGCTGCGCTCCAGGAATTCGGCCAGGGGATAGCGGGCGCCGGGTTCGAAATAGTCGGCGATCGCGGTCGAGGGCGAATAGCAGGTCTCCTGCCGGCCGTCGGGCCAGCGGAGCCTGAACCACATCTCAGGCATGGGTGCGGCCTCCCGGGCCGGTCGAAGGGCCGCAGCCGATCAGCGGCTGGTCGGCGAAATCCCAGAAGGTGACGGACTGGCGCCCGTCGGCGAGGGTGAGGCGGCGGCTGGCGTCGGCTGTGCCGATCGCGGCGCAGGCGATGCCGCGGGCGGCGAAGGCGGCGATGGTCGCATCCGCCTTGTCGGGCTTGGCGGCGAGGATGAAGCCGTAGCTCGGGAAGGCGGTGAACCAGCGGTCGAGCGCCATACCCTCGGGACGGGGCACCTTGGTGACGTCGAGGGTCGCCCCGATGCCCGAACATTCGAGCAGCATGAGGGCGGTGCCCACGGTGCCGGCCATGGAAATATCCTTGGCGGCATGGGCGAGGCCGGATTCGGCGAGTTGGGGCAGGATCTCGATATCGGCGCGGAGCCGGGCGGGCGGGCTGCCGCTCGAGGCATCCCAGAAGGGATGGGGGTCGCGGAAGCCGCCGCGCAGGTCGATCGCCGCCAGCAGCACGTCGCCCGGCTCGGCATCGAAGGAGGTCAGCAATGTCCTGGCCCGGCCGAGCACGGCGACCGAGAGCTGTTCGCCGCCAGGGTTCCGGGTGTTGGAATGGCCGCCCACGATGGGCACGCCATAGGCGGCACTGCCGGCGGCGAGCCCGTTCAGGATCGGCCCGGCCGAGGCGGCAGCCCGGCTCCACAGGGCGTCGACCACGGCGATCGGCCGGCCGCCCATGGCCGCGATGTCCGAGACATTGACCATGACGCCGCAATAGCCGGCGAACCAGGGCAGGGCGGCGACGAAATCGGCCATGAAGCCTTCGATGGCGAAAAGCAGGTAACCGTCGCCGTCCGGGATGGCGGCGCAATCGTCGCCCACCGCGACCGGGGCGGCGCCGAGCCCGAGGCCGGCCACCACCGCGTCGATGTCGCGCTTGTGGCCGAGGCCGCGGGCGGTGGCCAGGTGGCGGGCGAGATCGGGGAGATTCACCGCTCCCTCCGGATCAGCACGGTGAAGCCGCGCGGGCCCTCGGCGAAGGGCGGGTAGTGGGCGAGGTCGGCTTCCATGAAATGATGCGGCAGGCCGTGGCAGGTCTCTTCCGCCAGGGTCGCCCAATGCAGGCGGTGGAACAGGGTCGCGTTCTGGGCCTGGACATGGGCGGTGAAGCGGTTGCAGCCGCGCGCCGTCGCCGAGGAGACGGCGAGGCGGATCAAGGCGGTGCCGAGGGCGCCGAGCCGGCGCCAGGCGGGTTCGACGGCGAGGCGCGAACCGGCCCAGTGCCCCGGCGCATCCTCGTGGATGCGGACGGTGCCGACCACCTGGTCGGCGACACCGAAGATCGGCGCCAGCGCCACCAGGGTGATGGCGCGGGCATCCGTCTCGTCCCGGTCGTGGCCTGCGAAGACCTTCTGCTCGCGACAGAAGACCTGGCGGCGCAGCGCCATGGCATCCTCCACCTCCCAGGCTTCGGTGGCGAATTTCACCCGCGCCTCGCCGGCGACATAGGGCAGGACCGGTTCGAGCAGCATGGGCTCACTCCTCGAAGGCGGAGAGGGCGGAACAGGCGCCGCATTTGCCGCAGCCCGCCTTGATCTCGGAGGAACGGAGACCGCCCGCCTTCAGCATGGCGCCGAGGGGGGCCAGCAGTTCGCGCATGAAGGCGGGCGAGGGGGCCGGATGGTCTTCGAGCGGCGTGCCCGAGATCGGCACGAAGGGCACCACGAAGGGGTAGACGCCGATCTCGATCAGCCGGGCCGAAAGCTCCAGGATCTCTTCCTTGCTGTCGCCGAGCCCGGCCAGGATATAGGTCGAGACCTGGCCCCGGCCGAATACCGGCACGGCGGCCCGGAAGGCGTCGAGATAGCGCGATACGGGAACCTGCGCCTTGCCCGGCATGATCTGGCGGCGCAGATCCTCGCCGACCACTTCGAGATGCATGCCGAGGGCGTCGACCCCGGCGGCCTTCATGCGGGCGAACCAGGCATCGTCGTCCGGCGGCTCGCATTGGGCCTGGATCGGCAGCTCGACGGCGGCTTTCACCGCAAAGGCGCAATCGGCCAGCACGGCGGCACCGCGGTCGCTGCCGGCGGGCGTGCCCGTGGTCATGACCATGTGCTTGACCCCGTCCAGCAACACGGCGGCGCGGGCCACTTCGGCCAGTTGCGCCGGGCTCTTTTCCGCGATGGTGCGGCCGGCGGCGAGGGATTGGCCGATCGAGCAGAACTGGCAGGACTTGGTCCGGCTCTGATAGCGGATGCAGGTCTGCAACACGGTGGTCGCCAGCACGTCGCGGCCGTGCAGGGTGGCGATCTTGGAATAGGGTATGCCGTCCAGCGTCTGCAAGGCATAGAAGCGCGGCTGGAAGGGGAAGCTGACCTCGCCCACGGCGATGCCGTCCCGCGTGATCACCGACGTCCCATCAGCGCCCGGCCGTTCGGCGACATAGGGCGAGGCGAAGGCGGCGGCGGTATGGACCGGCACCATGACGGTGCGGCCGTCCACGGTCATGGCCTTGTGGTCCGAAGGCCCGGCGCCGCCACGTCTCGACGGCGCACCGGCGATCGGGTCAGCCAGCCGCACCCCGAAAGACTGCAACTCGGTAATCAGCGTTTGCGACGTCGTCGGTTTCATCGGTGCTGCTCCCAGGCAGGAGGGAACCCGGAACGGGGGCGGAGAGGGCCGGCACCACCATGCGGGCCGGCCGGTTGTCGACATGAAGCGAGAGGAGATCGGGCCTGGCGTAATGGCCGACCGAGTCCATCATCCGCTTGCGCTTCAGAATGAGGCCCATGTCGAGGTCGGCGATCAGGATGCCCTCACCCTCGGTCAGCGGCGGCGCCAAGTGCTTGCCCTCGGGCGAGACGATCGCCGTGCAGCAGCCCCCGCGCAGCCCCTTCTGAAGGGCGGGCTCGGCTGCGATCTTGGCGATCTGCTCATCGCTCAGCCAGCCGGTGGCATTGACCACGAAACAGCCGGATTCGAGGGCGTGATGGCGGATCGTCACCTCCATCTGCTCGCCGAAGACGGGGCCGACCATGGAGCCCGGAAACTGGCTCGCATGGATCTCCTCGTGCTGGGCCATCAGGGCGTAGCGGGCCAGCGGGTTGTAATGCTCCCAGCAGGCGAGCGCGCCGACCCGGCCGACCGCGGTCTGCACCACCGCGAGACCGGCGCCGTCGCCCTGACCCCAGATCATGCGCTCGTGATAGGTCGGCGTGATCTTGCGGCGCTTCAGCACCATCTCGCCGTCGGCGTCGAAGATCAGTTGCGCGTTGT
Organism: Zavarzinia sp.; assembly: GCF_041650655.1. Taxonomy (GTDB): domain Bacteria; phylum Pseudomonadota; class Alphaproteobacteria; order Zavarziniales; family Zavarziniaceae; genus Zavarzinia. The sequence continues at coordinate 18,558 of NZ_JBAZKR010000008.1, read as the reverse complement.
AGAGCGAGCCGTGGTCGCGCTCGTTGATGCCCAGCACGACCACGATGCGATGGGCGGCGGCGGTGGCCGCCACCGCCTGGGTCACCGGGCCGGGCACCTGTACCGCGTGATGATACAGGCGCAGGTGCTCCGGCCCCGTGGTCATGGGCGGATGGACGAAGGAGAAATAGGGGTAATAGGGCACGAAGGTTTCGGGGAAGACGACGAATTGCGCCCCCTTGCCCGCGGCCTCGGCGATCGCGTTGCAGACCCTTTCGACCGTCCGCTCGGGCCGGTCGAGATCGGGTGCGATCTGCACCGCCGCCGCCCGCACCTGTCCATCCGCGGCCATGGTCAGAGCGTCCAGGTATTGACGATGAAGGCGTTGTCGCGGCGATGGAGCAGGATCAGATCCATCACGTCGAGCGGGTTGATCGGCCGGATGCCGGGGATCAGCGACGGTTCGCCGTGGCCGTAGAGCGCCTGGAGCGCGAAGCGGCAGGCATAGACCTTGCCGCCCTCGCCCATGAATTTGACGAGCTGGTTGTTCATCGCCAGATGGCCGGGGAAGGCTTCGTCGCCCAGCGTGGGGAAGCCGCGCTGGATGCCCAGCGTCACGCCCGGGCCATAGAGCAGGACCGAGGTCTCGAAACCCTTGCGCAGGAGGCGGGTCGCCTGCAGCAGGTTGACGAGGCCGATCGAGCCTTCGAAGGCGACGGTGTGGAAGGTGACCAGGGCTTTCTCCCCGGGCTTGGCCTTCACGTCCTCGAATACCTTCTCTTCGTAGTCGACGAAGAAGTCGCCCTTGGCATGGGCCGGCGTGGATACTTGAGGCATTACATCTCTCCCGTTTGCCGTGGTCGATCACCGCTTGGTGTCGGGTCTGGAATTGCAAACGGCGTGCCAGTCAAGTTTCTGCACAATCGCCAGTCAGATTCGTCGCGATGCAGTCAATGAATCCGGTCAATGACGCAAGTTCACGGCAATGCATCCTGCTCGCTCTTTGGGCGCTGCTTCACGCTTGGGCAGCATTTTGCATTGTTTTTCATCATTCTTGAAAGCATTCGAGAAGCGGCCACGAGGCCCGCGGGCACCCTGAAATTGGCCGCGGCAACGGAAAACCCGGGCGCTGCCTGGGGAATTCCCGCCTGCCGCGATGCAGCGCCGTCCGCTTGCACAGACCGGGGACCGGGCGTTTAATAGAAAGGACAGGACACCGTGCCGCCGGTTGCCACCGGACGGGCTGGGGCTCTTGCACTGACTCTCGCATGCAGTCAATCAATGGCAAATCGCAAGATTGACTGCATTCAATCGCAACAGGTCGAGGAATGCCCCGCAAGCTGGTCGGCTGGATCCCGCATATCGGCAAGACGACGCGCCCGCACTACATCGCCATCGCCGATGCGATCGAGACGGACATGCGGGCGGGCAGGCTGGCACCCAACGACCGTCTGCCGCCGCAGCGCGTGCTGGCGGCCCAGCTCGGGCTCAATTTCACCACTGTCGCCCGCGCCTATGTCGAGGCCCAGCGCCGCGGCCTGATCGAATCCAAGGTCGGCGCCGGTTCCTATGTGCGCACCATCGTGCCGGTGGCGGCGCCCCGGCCGGCGCGCCCGATCGACATCGTCGATCTGACCATGAATCTGCCGCCCGATCCGGAGGACCCCGCCCTGGTCGAGCGCATGCGCCGGGGCCTGGCCGAGGTCGGCGCCGACCTGACCGCGCTCCTGCGCTACCAGGGCTTCGGCGGCACGCCGCAGGACAAGGAGGCGGCGGTCGCCTGGCTGGCGCGCCATCGGCTCGAGGTGACGCCGGATCGCCTGTTGATCTGCCCCGGCGCCCATTCGGCGCTGCTGGCGATCCTGTCGACCATTGCGCGGGCCGGCGACACGATCGCCTGCGAGGATCTGACCTATCCCGGCGCGCGGGCGATCTCGGCCCAGCTCGGACTCAATCTGGTCGGCCTGCCGATGGACGGCGAGGGCATTTCGGCCGAAGCCTTCGAGGACCTGTGCCGGCGCCAGCCGCCCAAGGCGCTCTACTGCAATCCGACCCTGCTCAATCCGACTTCGGCGACCATTTCGCTGCGTCGGCGCCATGCCTTGATCGCGATCGCGCGGCGTTTCGGCGTCAAGATCGTCGAGGACGATGCCTATGGCTGCGTGCCGGTCTCGCCGCCGCCCGCCTTCGCCGCCTTGGCGCCCGAGATCACCTATTATGTCCAGGGCTTGGCCAAGAGCCTGGGGGCCGGGCTTCGCGTCGCCTATCTGGTGGCGCCGGACGTGCGCAGTGTGTGGCCGCTCGCCTCGGCGCTGCGGGCGGCGACGGTGATGGCCTCGCCGATCACGGTGGCGCTCGCCACCCATTGGATCGGCAACGGCACGGCCGAGGACATGCTGAACGCGGTGCGCGCCGAATCACGCGCGCGGCAGGCCCTGGCCCGCGAAATCCTGCCCGCCGGCAGCTATCTGGCCGACCCCGAGGGTTTCCATGTCTGGGTCGAACTGCCGCCGCCCTGGAGCCGGGCGGCCTTCGCCGGTCAGATGCGGAATTCCGGGATCGGCGTGGTCGGCTCCGACGCTTTCGCGGTGTCGCGGACGGCGCCGGAGGCGGTACGCATCTGCCTGGGCGGCACGGTCGACCGGGAGGGCGTGCGCCGGGCGCTCGAATTCGTCGCCGACGCCATGAATCACCCGGCGCCGGCGGCGACCGCCAGCGTCATCTGAGGGCGGTCGGTCAGGCCCGGGTCGGTCAGGCCAGGGCGGGGACGGGTGATTCGAAGCCCGGTGTGCCGATGTTGACCGGCAGGCCCAGCAGGTAGTTGCGCATACGGTCGCGGCAGAGGTCGGTCGGTGCGATCAGGGTGCGGCGGCGGTCCGACGGATCGGGCCGCTTCTGCAGCCAGCCGGTCGAGACCAGCTCGTCGATCTTGCGCATCGCCGTGGTCGAAGGCAGCGTCGTCGCGTGGCAGGCGCTGGTCACCGAGACGACCCGGTGCAGCAGCGACTGTTCGATCAGATAGAGCAGGATTTCCCAGTTGGCGTCGCCGTCGACGCAGCTCGGCAGCAGCTTGTCGCGGAACCGGCGGGCGGCCTGCAGCGCCTTGATCCGGTGCAGCATCTCGCTCTCTTCCGGGGCCTGGCCGGGCAGAGCGCGCGGCGGATTGACCACCAGGCGATGGACCGGCTGGGGCGCGGGCTGGATCGGGGGCGGTACGACGGAGGGGCGCACGCCCGGGGCCGTCGGCGTCGGCACTGCCTCACGCGACAACCGTACGGCGGCGTTTTCGATCGTCGAGGTCAGTTCCTTGGCCTTGGCCAGGGTCTCGGCCAATTGCGCGGAGAGATCGCGGTCGTTCGGCTTCACGTCGCGGCGCTGGTCGAGCGCATCGGACGCGCGGTGAATCGCGGCGACGAGCTGGTCGAGATCGACCGGCTTTACCAGAAAGTCGAGCACGCCGAGCTTCAGCGCATTGATGGCGCGGTCGAGGTCGGCGAAGGCAGAAAACAGGATCGTCTCGAACACGCGCGGGGCGCCGCCGAAATGGCGCAGCTCGCGCACGAGGTCGAGGCCGGAAAGGCCCGGCATCTGCATGTCGGTGACCAGCAGGAAGGGCTCGGTCTCGCCCAACATGGTCTGCAGCGCGTCTTCGGGAATGGAGAAGGCATGGACCACGAAGCCCTTGAGCTTCAGGAAATCCCCCACTTCCTCGACAATCGAGGCATCGTCGTCGATCACGTAAATTGGCGTTGCAATCGCCTGCGAACGATTCTGACTCGGAGTCATCGGCAAACCCACCTCCCCCAACTGGGCGGACATGCAACCTTTATGCTCGAATACAAGCGGAATGGAAGCGAATTCAACCACCCTCGCTATACCGGCGCACCGCCTGGCGCCAATGGGTCTGGTTTATCCCATCTACCGTAAACAAATAGCAAATTGAACCGATCCAGAGTGATTCGCGCGACAGGCCGTTGCAGACACTGTAATTTCATGAAGCGCCGTTGCGGGAGAAATTTACGCCGCATTCACCAACTTTCAATAACCTGCGGCAGAGCATGAGAATGCCCGCCGATGGCAGATCGCCACCGGTGAGGATGTCGTGCCTCGCAGTTTGGCGGAATGGTGAGGTGGCGACGTCGTGGGGTGACCAACGAGCGCAAAAAGGGGCAGTGCAGTGTACCAATCGACACGAGGCCAAGCTCGGGTGAATTCGCCGGTCGTCAACTGCTCCACGGTGGAGCTTTGACCATGGCCAATGCTGCGGATGTCGTGCCGCTTCCCGATCTTCTCAGCCTCGCCGCGGATTTCACCTGGCGTGCCGGTCCCGACCTTCGGGTCGACGAGATTTCGCCGCTCGACGTCGGATGCGATCCGGCGGTGATCCAATTGCTGCGCGGGGCCCGCCTGGACCGCCTGGCGCAGCGCACGCTCTATCCCGCCCAGGGGGTGGCGATCAGCGCCCTCCTGAATCGCAAGGCGCCGATGCGCGACGTCGCGCTGAGCTTTTCCCAGCGCGACGGTGCGGTGGTCAATTTCACCCTCACCGGCAGCCCGGGCGGCGACGGCGGTTATGTCGGCGTCGGCAAGGTTTGGAGCGGCCGGCCCTTCGACGAGCAGCACCGCGGCGAACTGGTCGAGCTGCTGGAGCGGGCGGAAGCCAACCGCAACCGCGAAATGCGCCTGCGCGAGGAGGCGGACGTCCTGCTCGCCTCGCTGCGCGCCCTGATCCAGCCGAGCCCGCTGGCCGACAAATGCGCTGACCTGTTCAATCTGTTCTCGCGTCTGTTGCGTTTCGACGAGGCGCTGGTGGTGCGCCGGCGCACGCGCGACGAATTGCTCACCGTGGTCGCCACCGATCCGGCTCTGACCGGCCTGCGCTGGCCCCTCGGCGAGGTGATCGACGCCGCCCTGATGGGCGAGGCCCTGGTGGTCGCCGACCTCGCCGCCACGCGTGAGTGGCCTGACTTCCCGGACATCATCCGCGAACGTTTCCGCACCGCCCTGGTGGCGCCGCTGACGATCGGCAGCGAAGCCGCCATGCTGGTCGCCCTGCACCGGACGCCGGGCTATTTCGAGCCGTCCCAGCTCGCCCTGATGCAGCGCCTGTCGCTGATCGCGACCCAGGCGTTCCAGGTCGACGAGCAGAAGAACGTGCTGATCAACACCGCCAAGCTGGCCACGCTCGGCGAGCTGATGACCGTGATCGCCCATGAGATCAGCCAGCCGCTCTCGGTCATCGCCATGGCGGTGAAGAACGCCAAACTGGCGATCGAGACCGAGAACGAGCGCAACAATTCCGTCGGCACCGCGGAACAGGCGATCGTGATCAGCAAACTCGACCGCATCCATGACCAGGCGCTCCGGGCCGGCGAGATCATCGGCGCCATCCGCACGCTCGCCCATCCCGACCGCCGCACCCTGGGGCTCCGCCCGGTCTCGGTCATCGAGATCATGGACAATATCCGCCACCTGACGGAAGGCAGCCTGCGCAACCGGGGCATCGCCCTCTATTGCCATGCACCGTCCTATTGCCGGCCGCTCCGGGCCAATCCGGTCTCCCTGCAGCAGGTCTTCCTCAACCTCGTGGTCAACGCCCGGGACGCCATCGCCGACGCGGCCAAGAGCCGCAACGAGCCGACCCGGGGCGAGATCCATATTTCCGTCTATGACGACGGCACCTCGGACCGGATCCAGGTCGAAGTGTCGGATACCGGCGGCGGCATTCCGCCCGACGTCATGAATCGTATCTTCGACGCCTTCTTCACCCTGAAGGAAGTCGGCTCCGGCACCGGCCTCGGGCTTTCGATCTGTCGGACGCTGATGATCGACATGGGCGGCAGCATCAGTGCGCGCAACGAATCGGCAGGGGCCGTGTTCCGGCTCGAGATTCCGGCCTATGTGGAAGAAGCGCCGGTCGGTGCGCCATGAGTGCAAGCCAGCCGTTACCCGAGCCTAGGCGGCCGACCCTTCTGGTCGTCGACGACGACTATGATTTGCGGAGCGAGCTCGCCGAGCTGTTCGAGCGGGTGGGTTATCGCGTGCTGCAGGCCGCGAACGGCATCGAAGCGGTCGAAATGGCACGCGAGCAGCGGCCGGACGTCGTTCTGATGGACGTCGGAATGCCGCAGCTGGGCGGCGTGCGCGCTGCCGAGATCATGACCCTGCTGCGCCATACCGAACAAGTGGTCCTGATGAGCGGAAATCCGGAACTGGTGGCCGAGGCAGCCTCGCACCGGGGTCTCGCCCCGATCGTGCTGAACAAGCCGCTCAGCTTCGACATCTGCCGCCGGGTGATCGACAGCTTGGCCAAGCCGGGCCACTGAGCAGGGACAGGGTCGGCCATCGAGGCCGAGCACCCGTGGGCGCTCGGCCGCAAGATGATCGACGAGAATTCACTTCGAGGTCGTGCCCGACGAAGTCATGTCGCTGAGCTTGCCGATCGCGGGACCGGCGCCGCCCTTGCCGATCGAGGCCAGGTAGCCTTCGTACATCTTCTGGGACTCGTCGCCATTTGCCGTGGTGCGCGACGGGGTCGCGGCGTATTGGGCCTGCAGCATGGCGCGGACGCGGGCGAAGGGCGGTTGGGCCGGCGCGGCGCCGGGCTGGCCGTAGCTGTTGAGGGTCTGCTGCGCCAGGGCGGCATCGGCGGCGGCGACGGCCAGCGCCAAGCCGAGGGCGGCGAGGACGGATCGTTTCAGGGTCATGGCTTCCAACTCCGGGCAAAGGCCAGGGCGGCATCGCGTTCGCCGGCCGGCAAGGGACTGAGGATGGCGGTGACCTTGTCGTCGTGCCCGCTGTTCAGGGCGGCTATGGCAAGGTTGGTTCGGACCTGGGAATTCTCCCCGGCAAGCTGGGCCGCGCGCGACAGCACGTCGTAGGCGGTGGCGAAATCGCCGGTCTTCAGCAAGGCGAAACCGTAATTGTTCAGGACCCGCGGGTCGGTCGGCGCGGTCTGGGCGGCGCGGGCATATTGCGGCGCGGCCCCCTTCCAATCGTTGTATTGCGCCCGCACCTGGCCCAGGCCGAAGGCGGCGGCGGGCTGGATCCGGCGCCGGTCGAGGGCCAGATAGACCTGCTCGGCCTTGTCGAGCTGGTTGGTGCGCAGAAGGGCTTCGCCCTGCAGGGTCAGCGCTTCGGCGTTGCCGGGATGGCGCTTCAGATAGTCGTCGAGGAAGGCGAGGGCGGCCTGCGACTGGCCCTTCTCGTTCATGCCCCGGATCAGGGCGAGAAAGACCTGATCCTCCTGGGCGGTCGGCGTCTGCGCCTGTTCGCCCGAGACATTCATGGCGGGACCCGACATCGATTTGCAGCCGGAAGCCCCGAGGGCGGCGGCGAGGCCGACGAGAAGGCCGGCCATGCGGCGCGACACGATCATGATCAACCGCCCCCGACCCGGCTCAGCCCTTCGATCAGGCGCGACACCGCGGGACCGGCGATGACGATGAGCAGCGGCGGCAGCATGAAGATCATCATGACCACGGTCAGCTGCGTCATCTTCATGCCGATGGCGGCGCGGGCACCGTTCATGCGCCGCTCGATCAGGGTTTCGGAAAAGACCTTCAGGGCGGCGGTCAATTCGGTACCATAGGCCAGCGATTGGATCAGCAGGGCGGAGAATTCCCGCCCCTCGTCGATCGCCAGGCGCGCGCCCCAACGCTGCAACGAAACCTCGTAACCCTTGCCCTGGTCGATGTCGGCGACCAGACGATCGATCGTCGTCTTGATGGTGCCGAGGCCGTCCGCCTCTTCCTGAGTCAGGTGGCGGAAGGACTGTTCGATCGAGGCGCCGGACCGGACCAGCAGCAGCAGCATGTCGATCAGGAAGGGCAGTTCGCGCTCCATGCGCTTGCGCCGCGCCTTGGCGATCGTGCTCATATAGTAGCGCGGGCCGAAATAGCCGAGGGCGAAACCGACCAGCGCCGCGATCAGGGCGTCGTTCGGCGTCCGCAGGACATAGCCGGCGGCCAGCCCGATCACGCCGAGCACGATGCCGCCGATCAGGCGCATGCCGGCCAGCCAATAGGGCGCCCCGGGGTCGTAACGCCCGGTTGAACGCATGATCCGTTCGAATTCGGCGATGGTCGCGGGGCTGTGGGTGGTCGCCCGGCCCACCGTCTCGAAGAAACCACCTTGTGATTCCTCGTCCTCGATCAGGCTGTCGTGGCGGCTGAAGTCGGTCAGGCGGGCGCGCAGGCGGCGCGTCTCGCCGATACGCCGCGCCTCTTCGACCAGCACGTTGCCGCCGATGAAGAGCAGCAGCAGCGCACCGACGATCTCGAGCGTGGTGGACAGAGTATAGGGCATCACGATTTCCCCCGGCCGCTCAGTAATCGACCCGCATCAGGCGGCGCATGACGACGATGCCGAGCACTTCGAGCCCCAGAGCGATACCGAGCAAATATTGACCTTCCTTGGCGAAATAGTCGAGGTAGGTAGGATTGAGCAGCATGATGGCGAGGCCGACCAGGGGTGGGATCGACACCATGACGAAGGCGGTCGAGCGCAGCTCCGACGACAGGGCGCGGAATTCGCCGCGCACCCGGATGCGGTCACGCAACACGCGCGCCAGATGCTCGAGGATATAGCCGAGATTGCCGCCATAGCGGAGATTGGTGCGCACCACCATGGCCAGCATGCCGAGTTCGGCGATCGCGAGGCGCTGCGACTGGACGCGCAGCGCATCGGGCAGCGGCACGCCGATCTTGAGGCGGAGCGCCACGGGATCGAGATAGCAGCGCACGGCGTCACCCGAATAGACCAGGGCCTTGTCGAAGGCCTGGGCCTGGCTGTTGCCGGTGGTGATGAGCTGGCGCAGGCGTTCCAGGAAATTCGGCAGTTCCTCGAGGAAGGAGTTCACCTTGTGGTCGGCCGCGGACGACAGGCGCTGATAGGCGACGCCGACGTAGCCGAGGCCGGCGGCGAAGCCCCCGAACAGGCCGAGAAAGAAGATCGCCGCGACCACGACGACGAAGAGGCCGGCCAGAAAAGCGACGAAGCGCTGCGGCGTCACGTGCCAGTCGGCCTGGAGCAGGCGCCGGGTGATGCCCGAGGAGGACATCATCAGGCGCCCCATCAGGCGTTCCGTCTCGGGCAGGTCGAAGTCGATGTCGGTGGCGACGCCGACCGAGCGGCCGAGTTCGGCCAGGCGCTTGTGATAGTCCTGGTCGGTCCGCCAGTCCTCGACATAGCGGTCGATGACGTAGCCCGCCGCGACGGCAAAGAGAAGCGCGAAGCCGATGGCGATCATGGCATGCGGTCCCCGCTCTGGCTCACGACCGCGGCTCGAAGCGGACGCCGGAGCCGCCGCCCGCGCGCACCACGCCGCCGACCGAGGCCAGGCGCTCCGCGAAGGCGGAATGGCGGGTCACCATGGAGAAAGTGCCCTGGCCCGGCGCCGTGGGATTGTCGCGGTAGCGGAAACGTTCGTTCTGCACGATCGTCTCGCCTTCCATGCCCACCACCTCGGCGATCGAGATCACCTTGCGGGCGCCCATGGACAGGCGTTGGACCTGCACGATGACCTGCACGGCCGAAGTGATCTGGCGCCGCACCGTGCCGACGTCGGCCTTCATGCCGCCGAAGCTGAGCAGCAGCTCCAGGCGGCCCATGGCGTCCTGCGGCGAGTTGGCGTGCAGCGTCGCCATCGAACCATCGTGGCCGGTGGTCATGGCCTGGACCATTTCGACCGCCTCGCCGCCGCGGATTTCGCCGAGGATGATGCGGTCCGGCCGCATACGCAGCGCGTTGCGCACCAGGTCGCGCGCCGTGATCTCGGGCGTACCGTCCGCCGAGGGGGGCCGGGTTTCCAGGCGGACAACGTGGGACTGGCGGAGCTGCAGCTCGGCCGCGTCTTCGATCGTGACGATGCGCTCGGTCGGCGAAATATAGCCCGACAGGATGTTGAGCAGGGTGGTCTTGCCCGAGCCGGTACCGCCCGAGATCAGGATGTTCAGGCGCGCCCGGACGCAGGCCGCCAGATAGTCCACCATCTCCTCGCTGATCGCACCCGAGCGGATCAGGTCGTGGATCTTGAGCGGGATGCGCTTGAACTTACGGATCGAGACCGTGGCGCCGTCGAGGGCGATCGGCGGGATCACGATGTTGACGCGGCTGCCGTCCTTCAGGCGGGCGTCGACGAAGGGCGAGGCCTCGTCCACGCGGCGGCCGATCGGGCTGACGATGCGCTGGATGATGTTCATCAGGTGGGCGTCGTCGCGGAAGCGGGTGGTCACCCGTTCCAGCACGCCGCCGCGCTCGACATAGACGCGGTTCGGGCCGTTGACGATGATGTCGTCCACCGTGGTGTCGGCCAGCAGGGGCTCGAGCGGGCCGAGGCCGACGATCTCGAAGAAGACGTCGTCGAGCAGGCGTTCGCGCTCGGCCGCGTTGAGGGCCACGCCGGCACCGGCGACGACCACCGAGATGGCGCGCGAAATCTCGCTGCGCACCACTTCGGCATTCGCCTTGTCGGGCGTGAAGCCGCGCTTTTCCAGATAGTCGTGAACGATGGTGAGGGCCCGGAACTTCAGTTCCTGGTAGAGCGGCGAGGTGTAGATCTCGCCCTCCGCCCGGGCACCCGGCAGGTTGGTCGGGAAGGCGGCAGTGCCGAGCGGCGATCCGATGCCAGGTCCGGCCGTTTCACGCATCACTCAACTCCTCGGGTTCAACGGGAACCGGCCCGGCCGATGCCGAGGCGCGAAAGAATGCCGCCGGCCCCACCGCTCGCCAGGCGCGCCGCATTGGCGGCGACCGACGACGCCGCACCGGCCGGAACCGCGCCGGTACCGCCGCCGCCCGCTATGGTGGAGTCCACGATGGCGCGCACGGCGCGGGCATAGGGATTGCCGGCGTCGGCCGTCAACGCGGTGCCGAGATTGCGCTGGCCGTCGACATAGAGACGATCTTCGGGGACGACCAGCGGCCGGCCCTTGGCGCGCAGGGCGCTCGTCACTTCTTCGACCGTCGGGCGCAGGCGCGGCACGTGACGCGAAACGACCAGGGTGAACTCCGGGTCCTTGTTGATGGCGCGGCGCATGCGGTCCAGCATGGTGGCGGCGGCATGGACCGTGGTCATCGACTGGTCGACCACGAGGATCGAGGCATTGGCGTCGAGGAACAGGCGGTCGGCCACGCGCGGCGCCAGCGGCCGGTTCACGTCGATCACGATGGCGGTGAAATAGGAGCGCAGCACGTCGACGAGCTGGGACAGATCGCCCGCCGCCGCGACCTGGGCGTTCTCGTCGTCGACCGCGAGCGGCAGCACGAAGAGGCGCGGCGACTTCACCTGGGCGAAGGCACCCTCGATCAGCGTCTGGTCGAGCCGGCCGAGGTCACCCAGGGCGTCGGTCATGAAATAGGACGCCTTGATGCCGAGAAGGTCGACCGACTCCGAGGGCGGATAGCCGAGGTCGAGCAGCAGCACGCGCTCGCTCGCCCCGGAACGCCTGGCCAGTTCGACCGCCATGGCGACCGCGATCGAGGTGGCGCCGGCGCCCGGCCGGGGCGCCATCACCGCGACGATGCGCGCCGAATGGCTGCCCCGCTTGGCCGGCCTGGACTGCAGCAGCCAGTCCATCTGGGCGATCAGGTCGTCGGCCGCGAAATCCTTGTCGATCACGTCGTTGGCGCCGGCGCGCATGGCCGGGATCAGCGAGGTCGCCGAGATGTTGTAGCTGGCGACCACGATCGGCATGGCCGGCTGCTCGGCCTTCAGGGCGACGATCAGCTCGGTGATGTTGCGGCCGTCCCAGGCGACGTCGTCGAGATCGACGATGATCGCCTCGACACCGGTCGTCTCGATCAGACCGCGCAGAGTCTCGAGCTGCGGCAGGCCGCGGACGATGGTGCAACGCGAGAACAGCGCGGAGGTGACCCGTTCCGCAAAGTCTTCGTCGCTGGAAACAACGAGTATGGCGCGACGTTCGGAGGTCATGGCATCAACCCATATTGCGGCAGCACATCACGCAGGCGGTTGCGGCCGACCAGCATGTCCCCCGTCGAGGGGCTGTAATTCTCGAGATCGTCGCCGGGCAGCGGCGGGAGCGAGCGCGAGTCCATCGGCGAGACCAGGCGCGGCGTCGCCACGATGATCAGCTCCTGCTGTTCGTGGGTGGCCAACTGGCGCTTGAAGAAGGCGCCCAGGATCGGAATGTCGCCCAGCACCGGCACCGCCGAGTCCGAGTCCGACTTGTTCGACGACATCAGGCCGGCGAGCACGAAGCTCTGGCCGTTGCCGAGCTCGAGCGTGGTCGAGGCGCCCCGCCGCGTGATGCCCGGCACTTCCGTGCCCTGGATGGTCACGGCCTTGCCGTAGTCGAGGTCGGAGACTTCGGGCGCAAGGTTGAGCAGGATCCGGCTCGGGCTCAGCACGGTGGCCGAGACCTTCAGGCGGATACCGAATTCCTTGTACTCGATGGTCACCGTGCCCGAATTGTCCTGCGGCACGGGGATCGGGATTTCGCCGCCGGCGATGAATTCGGCGGTTTCGCCCGAACGCACCAGGAGGGTCGGCTCGGCCAGGATCTGGGCCAGCTTCACGCCGTCCAGGATGCCCAGCACCGCGGTCAGGTCCGAGCCCGGCAGGCGCAGCAGCACGTTGAGCGCATCCGACACGGCCGAGACGCCGGCGATGTCGCCGGTCAGCTCGGCACCCGGGCCGGCCACGGCATATTCGAAGCTGGTGCCCGAGCCCGAGCGGAAGTCGAAGCCGAGACGCTTCAGCGTGGTCGCCGAGAGGGCGGCGAACTTGATCTCGACGCTGACCATCTGCTGCTGGAGGACGCGCACCTGATCGTTCACGCCGTCGGGGAAATAGCGCGAGACGATGTGCAGCAGGCGGGCATGGGCCTCGTTCGAGGGCACCGTGCCCTTGAGCGCCACCTTGCCGCCGGACGAGTCGATCTTGACGCCGGAGAGTTCGGGATCGTCGTGCAGGTCGCGGGCCACGTCCGCGGTCGAGAGCGGCACCACGACGGGGTAGATATAGGCGTGTTCGCCGCCCACTTCCCAGACGATCAGATTGGTGCGGCCGGGTTTAAGGCCGAGCAGCAGGATGTCGGTCGGGCCGACCACGCGGCCGGTCAGCGTGGCGGGATCGCCGATCGCCACCCGCTCGATCGGGGCCGACAGGGAGAGCGGAGTCTGCACCCCTTCCTGGACCGTGATCGCCGGCTTGTTGACATAGTCCGCGGCGGCGGCCGGGGTCGGGCCGACGCCCTCCGTGCCGGGGCCGACCAGGACGAGGGCGCTGGCGGCCACGCTCGCCAGGGCGAAGCGCCGGGCGGCGCGCAGGGCGCTCCTGCGCGGGGAGCAATCGGGGATGGGCATGGTTTCGGGCCCCTGGAACGTCGTCGTCTTACTCATGGCACCGCCTGCTTGCCCGTGTTGGCCCCAAGAATGACTTCAATCTGCCGCGGCGCGACCACCGCCGGCGCCGGCAGCGTTCCGCCGCTGGCCGAAGTGGTCGTCTCCGGGCGTACGGCGCCCACCAGATCCTCGAGACGGACCGGCTTCACTTCGTCTTCCTTCGTGTCGACCGGATTGCGCAGCGCGATGTAGAAGGAGCCCGAATTCTTGGCCACGGCCAGGACCAGGGCCTGCTCCGGCGTCACGGCGACGGTCAGGTTCTGCATCCGGATCGCCTTGTCGCCCTGTTCTTCGGTCAGCGCCTCGCCGACCGAAAGGACGCGCAGGGCCTGCAGCACGACACGGGATTCGCGCCGCTCTCCGCCGTTCGCATCTTCGGCCGGGCCGAGGGCGGTATTGGCGAGCACGAGCTGGATGTCCACGAGGTCGTCGGCCCGGAGGAAATTGCCGACCGCGATCTCGTCGTTGACGCGGAGCGCCACCGCCCGCATCCCGTCCGGGATCAGCACCGAGAGGCCGGGCTTGGTCTTGTCGCCCGGGGCGAGGATCACGCTCTGCAGCACGATCTGGCCGGCCGGCATCGCGCTCAGCGCCACCGCGTCGACCGCCGAGCGCGGATCGGAGAGGGAGCCGACCGGGGCCGGGCCTTCGATCTTCAGCGTGGCGAGCTTGGTCGCGTCGATCTTCTCGCCGCGGCCGATGTCCTTGGCGGCGACGACGATCGAGATCAGGTCGTGCCGCTCGGCAGCCGGCTGACCGGGTGCGGGCGGCGGCGGCCTGCGCATCGACACGACGCCGAACACGATGAGGCCGACGGCGATCGCCACGAGCACCACACCGAGAACCAAACGAAACTTAGATCGTCCCATCGGACTGCGCCCCTGACTCAGAAATCTGCGATCGGCAGGACAACCTGCGTTCCCCTGGCCGGCCCGCCCATGTCACGCCAATCTGGCGCAATTTGGTAAAGGCTTCGTTTGCGAAACCGTCAGGCGCGAAACTTTTGCAGAAATGTCATGGTCTCGCCCCCTGCCGTGTTTCTTGGCCAACTATAATCGAAGTGGCGCGAGACAGAACCGAATATCGCCCTCGCCGGGGGAAAATTCCCAACGAATTGGTAGGTTTAGCGAGGGCTGCAAATACCGCCGACGGGCGGCGGTGACTCGTCTGTGCGGGGGGCGCCGCCCGGGAGAGGCATCCGGGCGGCCGGGACCTTCTGGCTCGCGGAACGCGAGGTTCCGGGCAATCCGGGTGTCGGAGCGACGGGCACCCGGCGGGACGAAGAAAAGGCTCGGGGGCCGGATCAGGGGAAGGGGATCGAAAGGCCGCCGGTCGCGGTCGTGCCGCGGCCGCTGCTGCCGCTGGCGCTGCCGCCGAAGCGTGCGCCGCAGGCTCCGAGCCCGGCGACGAGGGCGACCACCGCGACCAGGGAGAGGATTCGGTTGAGACGGGGGGCCATGGTTTCGTTCCATGCGTTCGGTGGATTTTCTCCACCTTAGACGAAAGGCCGCGGCCTGGCAAAGCCGGCCGCGGCCCGTTGGGGATCAGGCCCCGGCGATGCCGCCGAGCAGGCCTTGCAGCAGATTGCCCAGGACCGGGATGTCACCCACGGCCGCGAGCGCGTCCGGGTTGCTGTTGCCGATCGTGGTCAGGCCCGAGAGCAGGTCGTTCACGCCGTCCAGCACCGGGTCGAGAGCGCCGTTCTGGGCGCCGACCAGGCCGTCGACCAGGGCGGTCACCGGCGCCAGCGGGCCGGTCGACGAGGTGACGTCGTTCAGCGGGCTGGTCAGGGCGGCGAGCGCACCCGTCGTCGGGTCGACCAGGGTGTTGACGAGCTGGCCGACGCCGGCCAGCGCGGTATTGCCCAGCAGGTTGTCGACCGTGCCCTGGACGGTGTCGATCAGGCCGCCGGTGGCCGACGCCGAGGCGCTGGCGCCGCCGCCGATGCTGGTCAAGCCGCCCAGCAGGCCGCTCAGCAGGTCGCCCACTACCGGAATGTCGGCCAGTGCCGCGGCCGGATTGGTGGTGCCGGCGGTGCCGCCGAGCAGGCCGTTCACGGCGTCGAGCACCGGGTCCAGCACGCCGTTCTGGGCACCAGCCAGGCCATCGACCAGCTGGGTCACCGGGCCGAGCGGGCCGGTGCTCACGGTGGTGACGTCATTGAGCGGGCCGGTCAGGGCCGAGAGGGCGCCGGTGGTCGGGTTGACCAAGCCGTTCACCAGATCGGCGACGCCCGAGAGCGGCGTGCCGCCCAGCAGGTTGTTCACCGTGCCCTGCACCGTGTCGATCAGGCCGTTGCCGGTGATCGAGCTCGTGCTGTTGCCGGTCAGGCCGCCCAGCAGGCCGCCGGCGATGTCGCTGTTGGTGAGCCCGCCGGTCAGGCCGGACAGGATCTGGTTGAGCGACGAGATCAGCGGCTCGAGCGCCTGGTTCTGCGTGTTGACCAGGCCGTTCACCAGGTCGGTCAGGGGCCCGAGGGCGCCGCCGGTGCTGGAGGTGAGCTGGTCGAGGGCGCCGGTCAGCGCGCTCAGGGCACCGTCGTTCGGGTTCAGCAGGGCGTCGACCAGGTCGGTGACCGGCTGCAGGATGGTGTTGTCCGTCAGGTTGTTCAGGACGTCCTCGACCGAGCAGATCAGGCCGTTGCTGCCGCACTGGCTGGTCGGGTTGTTGGGGTTGTTGGGGTTGTTGGGGTTGTTGGGATTGTTCGGGTTGCGCGGATCGGACGGGCCGCCGATCACGTCGCCGAAACCGTCCCGCCCATTGAGCGCGCCGCCGATCAGGCTGATCTGCCGGATGCCGAAGCCCGAGCCCGCCGAGAACAGGAAGTTCGGCCGGTTCAGGTGGCGATGCATGTCGATCAGGGTCGGCTCCGACTGCTGCTTGGTGCGGTCGGTGGTCAGCAGGTTGGTGCCGGAATTCATGTAGAAGCGCACGCCGGCCAGGCCCATGGTGCCCTGCTGGTCGAAGATGCCGGTGGCGAACAGCGCCATGCCCGGGATGTCGGTCAGCAGCGCTTCGACCTGAACGTCGCCGCCCAGCTCGTTGCCGCGCGAGTAGCTGACACCGCCGCCGAGGCGGAGATTGGGATTGGCGTAGACCGACAGGCCGGCGCGGCCGTAGATGCCTTCGATCGCATCGCCCGTCTCGTAGCCGACCAGGCCTTCGAGGGTGATGTTGTCGAGATAATATTCGGCGATCGCCGCGACGCCGTATTGCGCCACGCTGTCGACATAGACGCCACCAGCGGCGACACCGACCATGAACTTCTGCGGGTCACGGTAGAACAGCTGGGCGGCACCACCGGCGAAGCCGGTCTCGTCCGCGGTCACGCCGGCCACGCCGTCGACCTGCAGGCCGAGCTGGTCGCCCAGCGGAATGGTCAGGCTGGGTGCGCCGCCATAGGTGCCACCGTTCTCGTCCGCGCCACCGAAGAGGTCGAGGCGGAAGTTGGATTCCGCAACCGCCCGATTGCCGAGGCCGAACTGATCACTCGAGACCGGGACGGCATCCTGGGCCGACCCCAGGCCAGCAACGGAGAGTACAGTTGCAGCAGTTGTGGTGAAGAGAAACGCTTTAATTGCGGCACTTCTGTTCATTTCGGTCGAGCCCCTTAAGCCAAGACAGTGTCTACGCAGATATCACAAACCGTTGCTCTTCCTATTCTGTCCCCAGGCTGGCCGGCCTCTCTCGGCGCCCGGAGGGCAATGGTTTCTCTGCTTGCGAAGACCCTCTTACACGCTAGTCGCATCCACTTCGATGCGAGTTAGATCCTTTTTGCGAGACAACTGTGTTTATGAGCCCAAATCGGAGATAACCCCGGGAGCCACGAAATCGGGGGAAAATTGGCTCCTTTGTTCCTTGACCCTGCCCCCCCGATCCCCAAAGTTGCACTCGGAGCGCAGGCTCGGCGCAGCACCGGCGAACGCCCGGTGGCGTGTCCGGCGGTAGGGACCGGGGCCGACCAGGCCGACGGAAAGCATCGTGATGATGGGGCATTCAGTGGCAGGCAGCGGACATCAAGGACCCCAGGTCCTGCTGGTCGACAGCAACATCGAACGCAGCCGCCACCTGCGTGAGCATCTGACCTCGTGGGGCTTCAACGTCACTGTTGCGCACGACGGCTATTCGGGCCTGCGCCACATCATGGGCATCTGGCCGGAACTGATCGTGGTCGATTCCGAGCTGAAGGGCTGGTCGTCCTCGGTGGTGATCGACGGGGCCGTGCGCCTCGGCTCGCGCGCGCCGGTCATCATGCTGAACGAGCAGGGCCAGGGCGTCGCCTCGCGTTCCTCGCGCCGGCGCGTCGTCGGCATCATCGAGAATCCGAATTCGGTGAGCGAATTGCGCGCCGTGATGATGAATGCGATGTCCAAGGTTTCGACCGACACCGCCTCCGCGGGCGAGAATTTCGACCTCTCCTGAGGCTTCCGATCCGGCGCCATTCGGACCCGGCGGTCCCGCAACGCAACCGAATTGGCTTTGCGCCGCCGCTCAAGCATCCTAACGTCAACAAAGGACGGTTGAGGGGATTGCGCGGGGCATGGACGGTGCGACGCTGACCGTGGACAAGGTCCACAAGCGCTTCGGCGCGCTGGAAGTGCTGAAGGGTATCTCGCTGACCGCCGTCAAGGGCGACGTGATTTCGCTGATCGGCGCCTCGGGCTCGGGCAAGAGCACCTTCCTTCGCTGCATCAACCTGCTGGAAACCCCTGACTCGGGCGAGATCCGTGTCGAAGGCGAATTGATCCGCATGAAGAAGGACCGCGCCGGCAACGCCGTGCCGGCCGACAGCCGCCAGGTCGACCGCATCCGCACCAAGCTCGGCATGGTGTTCCAGAGCTTCAATCTGTGGTCCCACATGACCGTGCTGCAGAATGTGATCGAGGCGCCGGTCCACGTCCTCGGCAAGCCCAAGGCGGAGGCGATCGCCGAGGCGGAGGCGCTGCTGGCCAAGGTCGGCCTCGCCGAACGGCGCGACTATTACCCCGCCCACCTCTCGGGCGGGCAGCAGCAGCGGGTCGCCATCGCCCGGGCGCTGGCCATGAATCCGGCCGTCATGCTGTTCGACGAACCGACCTCGGCGCTCGATCCCGAACTGGTCGGCGAAGTCCTCAAGGTGATGCAGGACTTGGCGGCCGAGGGCCGCACCATGGTCGTCGTCACCCACGAAATGGCCTTCGCCAGGGACGTTTCCTCCCGCGTCATGTTCCT